>CAYWSB010000081.1:0-22721 GCA_964460465.1 uncultured Geminicoccaceae bacterium
ACCCGCACCAGTCCAGACCAGCGCCAACGGCGCCAACGCTCGGCTTGCCCGCTCAACTCATGGTCGCGATTACCGGTCAGCGAGCGGCACGAACCATCGGCGCGCGTGCAGCTGGTGAGAAATCCGGGCTAGACTGGGACGAGGCGCTCGACAAGGGCCAATCCCCAACAGCGTACACCATGCGCAACATCCTCCGGCGGCTGGGCCAGAGGCGGGACCCTTGGCAAGCCATCGACGACGAGCCCGCATCGCTCGATCGCGCCAAGGGCCGGCTCGCGGACGGCAAGCAGGGCAGCGACGCACGCTGACCATCCGGCATCGGGGCCGACCGACCCGCAGCTCGTCTGCGCGGGGCCGGACCCGCCGCCTAGTCCGCCCGCTCCCAGCGCACCCTGACGAAGTAGCCCTCCTCGTCGTGGGTGATGTGGAGCTCGCCGTCATAGGCCCGGCGTAGCGCCTCGCCGATGCGTCGCGGCAGGTGGATGTCGGTGGTCTTGATCTCGAGACCGCCCGCCGTGTCGGTGACGGCCATGATCCGGTTCAGCGGATGCTCGGCCTTCTCCGCCGCCTCGTGGTGCCGGGCAAGGCCCAGGATCTCGTCCTTGTGGTGCAGGACGAAGCCGCCCGCGAGCTCGACGACGCCGGCCGGATAGTCGTCGCGGACCCGCCGGCAGGCAGGGCACAAGGCCTCGTGGATGTCGGTGAGCCCGACGCCCCACTGCCAGCGGCCGGCGTGGAAGGCGGCGCCGCAGTCCGGGCAGAGCGTGCCCTCCCTGGGCTTGGCCGCCCCGTGATAGGGGTCGATGCGGTGGTCGTCCTGGGCCCTTCCGGCGATGCGCCGGCCCGGACCGTGGCTCCTGCCACTTGGGGTCTCGCTCATGCTCGCTGCCTTCATTCGGGGTGCTGCTTGCCGATGGGCTGGACGGTCGAGGCCTGCCAGCCCTTGGGGCTCTCGCCCTCCGCGACGACGAGGCGCACCTCGCTGCCCACCTCGAGCTGGCCAAAGCCGCCGTCGGCCACGGCATTGGCGTGGAAATAGACCTCCTGACCATCCTTCGTGAGGATGAAGCCGTGATCCGGGGCGATCCCCATGACCTTGCCGGTGAGCGGCGCCTCGCGGCTCTTGACGTCGCCTCGGAACCGGCGCGCGTGGTCCTCGACCCGGCGGGCCGCCGCCTCGAAGGCGTCGCGGATGGTCGTGCCGATCTCCTCGTGCGCGTGGTGCTGGCGCCGCTCGCGGCCGATCGCGATCTCGTGCCGCGGCGGCAGGGTGAGGTCGATCGAGACGCGGAAGATCTTCCCCTGACGATGCCGGCGATGCGGCGTGTCGACGACTACCCGGCAATGGCTGATGCGCTCGGAGAAGCGCTCGAGCCGCTTCGCCTCCTGCCGGATGCGCGTCTCGACGGCGGGCGAGGAATCCATGTTCTTGAAGGTGATCTGCAGGGGCATCTGCATGGCTTGGGCCTTTCGTCTCGGGTCAAGGATGCGGGTCGCCGGTGACGTGCCGGTCGTGGCGGCGGGCGAGGTTCCAGGCGAGCAGCAGCTCGCGCACCACCACGGGGTCGACCCGTGGCAAAGGAGGTGGCCCGCCAGCGCCGCAGCGGTCTTGTTGCGCTCGACTTCGGCGACACCCTGCCGGGCGATGCGGCGCCAGTCGCCGCGGCTGCGGGTCGAGCGACAGGTGAGCAGGGCGAGAAGCCAAGTCGGCAGGGCCGCAAGCTCGCGCTCGGCGGGGGCGTGGCCGGGTCGCCAGTGGTACGGGTGGATCGAGGGCGGCGCCGCGATCTAGCCGCCGTCGCCGCGCAGATCGAGCCCGGGCGGATGGCGGCGCGGTTGCGCACGAGGTTACCCGGATGGCGGAAACAGAAGTGCCGGACGCCGCCGCCGGTCGCGGCCGCGAGCATCGACGGCAGGGGGACGTGCGCGGCCGCGAGCTCGGCGAGCCCCGCCTCGCCGCGGTGCGCCGGAGCGACCTCGAGGACGACGAGGCTGAAGACGGCACCGGTGATGATGCCGAGGTTGGCGTCGGGCCAGCGCGCGAACCAGTGCCGCACGGTGACCCCGCCGGCCGGGTCGTGCCGCAGCAGCTCCGAGGGGAAGAGCGGGCGCTTGTCGCGAGGCGGGAGCGCCAGCAACGTCCAGCCGCACGCGAGGCGGGCCAGCGCAGCAGCACAGGCCGAGCGCTCGATGGTCGTCACGGCTGGCTCAGACGCCGGCGCGCAGACTCTCCGGCCAGAGCACGCGCAACGGCTCCGGCAGCTGCTTGACCACCTTGACGATTTGGCCGCGGTCGAGCTCCGTGGCCAAAAGGTTGAAGACGGCCTCCGTCGTCCCCTTGGGATCGCGCGGGAACTTGGGCGGCAGCTCCTTCTGCACGCGGTCGAGGAAGGGCTGGAGCTGGCGCTCGTGCGACGGGTTCGCGGCTAGGTGCCAGCCCTCGTAGTAGATGCCCCGCACCAGCGTCGGCAGCTCCGCCCCCAGATGGACCGCCTGCTCGGCGGTGAGCCGGTCGCGCAGTGCGTGCAGGACGGCGCGCAACGCCCCCAGCGCATGCTGGCGCTCCGGCAGGTGGTGGTCGGCCACGAGCTTCTTGAGCCAGACATTGATCTGCTGGACGGCGTGATCGATGGTCGGCAGGTGGCTGTCGCTCATGCTGCGTCTCCCCGTAGACCGGGAAGCATAGGCCAAGCGCCGGGCGCGCTCCTTGATCCGGATCAATGCGCCGTCTGGCACCGGCTCAAGGACTGTGGTCGCTCGTCTGCCGGCCGCGAGCATCATCGGTTTCGATGCGCAGGCAAGGGATTGCCGCAGATAGCGATTGCCTAGCCTCTCGCCCGGCCATATGACTGGTATAACCACCAAACCGGGGAGGTATGATGATGGTACGTCGCTTGCTTGCCGGCACGGCACTCTCGCTGGGCCTCGCCTTCGTGGCCGCCACGGCCGCGGCTGCTCCAGAGGTTGTCGAGGGGCCGGGCTATCTACCCGAGTGCTTCGCGCCCTGGACCGAGGAGACCACATTCTTCCAGTGGGAGCCGCGGGAGGGTCCCTACCGCATCGCGCTCGTCAACGGCTTCGTCGGCAACACGTGGCGGATCCAGATGATCCAGACCGCCAAGGCGTTCGTCGAGCAGGAGGGCATCAAGGAGCACATCGCCGACTTCCGGGTGATCTCGACCGGCACGGACGCGGCGGCGCAGCTCGGTGCCATCGAGGACTTCATCAACCAGGGCTTCGACGCGATCGTGACGATCGCGGTGAGCCCCGAGGGCTTCGACCGCGTCATCCGCATGGCCGACCGCAACAATGTGGTGCTCGTGCCCTTCGACAACATCCTCGACACCGATGCCGTCATGCAGGTCAACGAGGACCAGTTCGAGATGGGCGTGATGTCCGCCAACTGGATCATCGAGCAGCTCGGCGCGAACAGCGGCAAGGTCCTCGAGGTCCGCGGCCTGCCCGGCAACTCGGTCGACCGTGACCGGCATCTCGGCTTCCGCTCGGTCATGGAAGCGGACGGCAATAGCTTCGAGATCGTCGAGATCGTCGGCAACTGGGACGACGGCACCTCGCAGAAGGCGACGGCCGATGCCCTCGCCGTGCACAACCAGTTCGACGCGGTCTTCACCCAGGGTGGCTCGACCGGCACGGTGCGCGCCTTCCTGGATGCCGGCCACCCGATGGTGCCGATGGCGGGCGAGGCGGAGAACGGCTTCAGGAAGCTGATCGCTCAGCACGCCGACGACGGCCTTAAGGGGCTTTCCTATGGCCAGTCGCCTGGCCTCGTCGCGATCTCGATCAAGGCCGCGATCGCCGCGCTGCAGGGCGAGAAGCTGCCACAGCTGATCTCGGTGCCGATCCCGGTCGCCGACTACACGACGCTCGAGGATGGCGTCAACTACTGGTCGGATTTGACCGACAACTTCTTCACGCCCAACGAGTTCCCGCCCTGTGACGTCAACATCACGGCGGTGGAGATCATGGCGAAGACCGCGGACGACGCGGCCCAGTAGCCGACCGAGTAGAGGCGATCCGGCGCGATGCCCGGCCTACGGGTCGGGCATCGCCGTCTGCGGGACCTGCCATGACCCAAGGCTTTCTCGAGCTTGCCGGCATCAGCAAGCGCTACGGCGGCGTGCGGGCGCTCGAGGACGTTGACTTCGCCTGCCGGCAAGGCTCGATCCACGCCGTGCTCGGCGAGAACGGCGCCGGCAAGTCGACGCTGATCAAGATCGTCTCGGGCGTCGTCCAGCCCGACACCGGCAGCATGCACCTGGAAGGCCGGGCGGTCCGCTTCGACGGGCCGATCGCCGCCAACGACGCCGGCATCGTCTGCATCTTCCAGGAGCTGTCCTTGATGCCCGACCTCTCGGTCGCGGACAACATCTCGATCAAGGACCCGCCGCGCCGCCTCGGCCTGATCGACCAGCGGGCGCAGCGACGCAAGGCCGAGACGCTCCTGGCCAGGGTCGGCTGCGGCGACGTCAATCCGCTGACGCGCGTCCGCGACCTGCCCCTCTCGCGCCGGCAGATGGTCGAGATCGCCAAGGCGCTGGGGCAGAAACCGAGGCTCCTGATCCTCGACGAGGCGACCTCGGCGCTGACCGGGGCCGATGTCGAGAAGGTCTACGCGATCCTGCACGAGCTCAAGGCGCAGGGTGTGGCGATCCTCTATATCAGCCACCGGATGCACGAGATCGAGCATCTCGCCGACACCTGGTCGGTGTTCAGGAACGGCCGGCACATCGAGACCTTCGCCCGCGGCTCGAAGAGCGACGGCGAGGTCGTCCAACTGATGATCGGCCGCGAGCTGACCCAGGTCTTCCCGCCCAAGCCCCCAGCCTTGCCGAACCGGCGGCCGGTACTCGAGGTCCGCAGGCTCGGCTGGGGCGACCGGCTCAAGGACATCTCCTTCACCGTCCACGAGGGCGAGATCGTCGGCCTCGGCGGCCTCGACGGCCAGGGCCAGCGGGACCTGCTCCTGGCCCTCTTCGGCGTGCTGCGCGGCGTCGAGGGCGAGATCGCGGTGGACGGCCGGAAGGTGACGATCGGCGCTCCGGCCCGGGCCAAGGCCAGCGGCATCGACATGGCGCTGATTCCCGAGGACCGCAAGACCGAGGGCCTGATGCTGCCGATGTCGATCGCCGAGAACCTCAGCATGGCGGCGCTGGGCAGCCTGACCAGCGGGCCGCTGATCGACCGCGGCCGCGAGGCGGCGGCCGTGCGCGACATGGTGGACAAGCTCCGGATCAAGATCGGCAGCGTCGACGACCCGGTCGCCACGCTCTCCGGCGGCAACCAGCAGAAGGTGGTGATCGGCAAGTGGCTGATGACCCACCCGAGGATCATCCTGTTAAATGACCCCACCCGCGGCATCGACGTCGGCACCAAACAGGAGCTCTACCAGCTCCTGCGCGATCTCGCGGGCGAGGGGGCGGCGATCCTCTTCTACACCACCGACTACGACGAGCTGATCGGCTGCTGCGACCGGGTGCTGATCCTCTACGACGGGGCGGTGACCAGCGTGCTCGAGGGCGAGGCCATCAACGAGACCAACATCGTGGCGAGTGCGCTGAACATCTCGACCGAGAAGGCGGCAGCCGGGCTATGAACGACCTGCGCATCCGCCTCGAGCAGAATCTCGGGCCGCTTTTGGCCCTCGGCCTCTTCCTCGCCTTCTACCTCCTCTACAACAGCTACCATCCGCGCGGCTTCACCGGCCAGATCCTGGTGCAGAACGCCAACGAGAGCTTCGTCCTGGTGATGGTCGCCATGGCGCAGACCCTGCCGGCGCTGGTGGGCGGGCTCGACCTCTCGGTCGGGGCGACGATGACCATGGTCAACACGCTGGCGAGCTACCTGCTCGTCGGCTCGCCTGCGCAGATCGTGGGCGGCATGGTGGTCTGCATCCTGGTCGGTGCGCTCGCTGGTTTCGTCAACGGCTGCGTGGTGGTCTACGGCCGGATCCAGCCGATCATCGCCACGCTGGCGACGGGTGCGGTCTACATGGGCATCGCCCTCTTCCTGCGGCCGACCCCGGGCGGGCGGATCGACGGCGACATCTCCTGGGCACTCACCAACGACCTCTACGAATTGGCCGCCACCTACGGCTTCGCCGACGACGGAGAGGCCGCCTGGCTGCAGCCGATCGCCTGGGTGCCGCTGCCGATCATCTTCCTCGTGCTGATCGTGCTGCTCGTCTGGCTGCCGTTCCGCAATTCGGTCACCGGCCGCAGCCTCTATGCCGTGGGCTCGGCCGAGGGGGCGGCCTACATGTCCGGGCTCAGGGTCGACCGGGCGAAGATCGCGGCCTTCACGCTGGCCGGCCTGTTCGCCGGCTTCGCCGGGGTCTACCTGACGCTGCAGACCTCCTCCGGCAATGCCGACGTGCCGCAGGCCGCGGCCTACACGCTGAACTCGATCGCCGCCGTGGTGATCGGCGGCACCTCGCTGCTGGGTGGGGTCGGCGGCTGCATCGGCTCGATCTTCGGCGCGCTCGTGATCCGCTCGATCTCGTTCAACTTCCGCATTTTCGACGTCGACCCGCTGCTCCAGCCGCTGATCGAGGGCATCGTGCTGCTCGCCGCCGTCTCGATCGGGGCCGCCCGGGTCTTCCAGGTCAAGAACAAGCTGGAGCTCTTCCGATGAGCGCCGCCTCGCCCCCGGCCGCCAACGGGGCGCTCGCCACCGCCTTGGCCAGCAACGAGAACCGGCCGATCCTCATCGCCGGCGCCTGCATCGTGCTGATCCTGCTCGTCGGCACCGCCTACACGCTCTACACCCAGGGCACCGCCAGCTTCCTCTCGCCCCGCTACCTGCTCCAGCAGCTCCAGGTCGGGGCCTTTCTCGGCATCGTCGCGGCCGGCATGATGCTGGTCATCCTGATGGGCCATATCGACCTCTCGGTGCCCTGGACGATCGCCACCGCCGCGATGATGGCGACCGCCATCGGCGGCCCCTGGGCGCTGCCGGTGGGCCTCGCCATCGGTGTGCTGGTCGGCCTCGTCAACGGCCTGGGTGCCGCCTATCTGCGGGTCCCGTCGATGATCTTCACGCTCGGCGTCAACGCGGTGCTGCGCGGCCTCATGGTGATGCATACCGGCGGGTTCGCGCCGCAGTCCCACTCGACCCCGCTGATGGAGTACCTGGCCGTCGGCCGGGTCATGGGCATCCCGATGGCGCTCGTCGTCTGGATCGCCGTCTCGGTCCTCCTCATCCTGATCCTGCAGCGCACCCCGCTCGGCCGCTACATCTACGCCGTCGGCAACCGCGAGGCCGCGGCCTATCTCTCGGGCGTCAACACGCGGCTCGTGCTGGTCGCGGCCTTCGTGCTCTGCAGCAGCTGCGCGGCGCTCGCCGGCGTTCTGCTCGCCGGCTACTCGACCAAGGCCTACCAGGGCATGGGCGACGCCTATCTGCTGCCGGCGATCGCCGCCGTGGTCATCGGCGGCACCAACATCCTGGGCGGCCAAGGACGCTATCTCGGCACGGTGGTGGGCACCATCCTCATCGTGCTGCTCACCTCGGTCCTCTCGATCATGCAGATGCCCGAGGCCGGCCGGCAGATCATCTACGGCCTCGTCATCATCCTGATGCTGCTGGCCTATGGCCGGCAGCGGCGGGTGACGAGTTGACGCAGATCATCGGCGACCCTTCTGCCGCATCGGGCTGACAGCTTCGCTGCACCGCGGTAGACAAGGCGTCGAGGACCGTCTGCCACCGCGGGAGAGAACGCCGATGGATGCTGCGTCGAAGCCGACCACCAACCCGAAGCTGCTGGCCTGGGTCGACGAGATGGCGGCCCTTTGCCGGCCGGACCGGGTCGTCTGGGCCGACGGCTCGCAGGAGGAGTACGACCGGCTCTGCCAGTTGATGGTCGACGCCGGCACCTATGTCCGCCTCAATCCGGAGAAGCGGCCGAACTCCTATCTCGCCCGCTCGCACCCTTCGGATGTCGGCCGGGTCGAGGACCGGACCTTCATCTGCTCCACCAGCCGCGAGGACGCCGGGCCGACCAACAACTGGGCGCCGCCGGCCGAGATGCGTGCCACCCTGCTCGGCCTGTTCGACGGCTGCATGCGGGGCCGGACGATGTACGTCGTGCCGTTCAGCATGGGGCCGCTCGGCTCGCCGATCGCCAAGATCGGCGTGCAGCTCACCGACAGTCCCTACGTCGTCACCAACATGCGGATCATGACGCGGATGGGCCGGGAGGTCCTGGACGTGCTGGGCGAGCACGGCTGGTTCATCCCCTGCATGCATTCGGTGGGCGCACCGCTCGAGCCCGGCCAGGCGGACGTCGCCTGGCCCTGCGAATCCGACATCAAGCGCAAGTACATCGTCCACTTCCCGCAAACCTACGAGATCTGGTCCTATGGTTCCGGCTACGGCGGCAACGCGCTGCTCGGCAAGAAGTGCCTGGCCTTGCGCATCGCCTCGGTGATGGCGCGCGACGAGGGCTGGCTTGCCGAGCACATGCTGATCATGGGCCTCAAGTCGCCCGAGGGCGAGAAGACCTATCTGTGCGCCGCCTTCCCCAGCGCCTGCGGCAAGACCAACCTCGCCATGCTGGTCCCGCCGGAGGGCTTCGAGGGCTGGACGGTCACCACGGTGGGCGACGACATCGCCTGGATCAAGAAGGGCCCGGACGGCGACCTGCGCGCGATCAACCCCGAGGCCGGCTTCTTCGGCGTGGCCCCCGGGACCAACATGAAGACCAACCCCAATGCCATGGCGACGATATACGCCAACTGCATCTTCACCAACTGCGGCCTGACCGACGACGGCGACGTCTGGTGGGAGGGCATGACCGAGACGCCGCCGGCGCATCTGATCGACTGGAAGGGCGAGGACTGGACGCCCGGCTGCGGCCGGCCGGCCGCCCATCCCAACGCCCGCTTCACCGCCCCGGCCGGCCAGTGCCCGTCGATCGACCCCGAATGGGAGAACCCGGACGGCGTGCCGGTGAGCGCCTTCGTCTTCGGCGGCCGGATGAGCAAGAGCCTGCCCCTGGTGTTCCAGGCGTTCAACTGGGGCCACGGCGTCTATCTGGGGGCGACGATGGGCTCGGAGGGCACGGCCGCCGCCATCGGCCAGGCGGCGATGCGCCGAGATCCCATGGCGATGCTGCCGTTCTGCGGCTACAACATGGCCGACTACTTCACCCACTGGCTGAACTTCGGCCGCAAGGTGGCCAACCCGCCGCGCATCTTCCGGGTCAACTGGTTCCGCCGGGACGAGGAGGGCCGGTTCATCTGGCCCGGCTTCGGCGAGAACATGCGAGTGCTCAAGTGGATCGTCGAGCGCGTCCACGGCCGCGGCTTCGCGGTCGAGAGCCCGATCGGCTGGATGCCGCGCTACGAGGACATGCACTGGCACGGCCTCGAGTTCCCGGCCGACAGCTTCTACGACCTGATGGCCGTGGGCCGGGCCGAGGGCACCTCGGAGGCGCATGCCCACGAGGATCAGTTCGAGCAGTTCTTCGACCGGCTGCCCAAGGAGTTCATCTTCGAGCGCGAGCTCCTGCGCTCGCGGCTCTGGCGCTCGCCCGAGCGCTGGGAGCTGGCGCATGAGGACACCGTCCGGCCGTCGGCGGGGTAGCCGGACAGCTGTTGGCCGGCCGATCGTGAAGGCCAGATCGTGCTACCGCCTTAGCCCACCGCCGCTCGATAGAGCGCGGCGGTCGCCATGCCGACGACGAGCGACAGGAGGGTGTGCCTGGTGGTCAGCATCGCGGCCAGGGCGGCTCCCACGGCGAGCCAGGCGGCGGGGCCGGTCTGGATGACGGGTGGCACGACGACCGCGACCAGGACCGAGCCCGAGAGGTAGCGCAGAAAGGCCTCGACCCGGGGCGAGAAGGTGACCCGCGCCATCAGGAGGATGCCACCGATCCTGGTGGCATAGGTGACCAAGCCCATGGCCAGGATGGCGAGGGTCGCCTCGAGCGGGCTCACGGGCCAGGCCCGCGGCGGCGTTGGCGGTCCTGGACGAGCATGCCGGTGACTCCGCCGGCGAGGGCGCCGACCAGCACGTGCCAATTGGCCGGGAGGAGCCAGTAGGAGAGAAGGGCTGCCACGCCGGCCGCGAGCCATGCCACGTCGTCGATTCGGCCGCGGCGGAGGCTGACCAGGATGCAGACGAAGAACACGACGAAGACGAGATCGATGGCCAGGGCCTCTGCCGGAAAGGCCATGGTGTCGACGAGCGCTGCCCCGGCTGCGGTGCCCGCGAGCCAGGTGACCCAGAGCGTCAGGCCGCTGCCCACCATGTAGCCCATGTCGCGCTCGCCGCGGTCATAGGCCTGGATGGCCTGGGCCCAGTTCAGGTCGGTCATGAGCGCGGCGGGCAGGAAGCGCTGGGCGAAGGGCAGCCGGCCGAACCAGCCGTACATCGCGGCCCCCATCAGTATGTGCCGGGCATTGACGGCGAAGACCAGGAGCAGGAGCGGCAGCCAGGGGACGGGCGAGCCCAGAAGCTCGAGTGAGGCGAACTGCGATGAGCCGGCGAAAACTGCGCCGCTCAGCAGCACCGCGGCCCAGCCGTCGAGGCCCGCCTCGCGGGCGGCGACCCCGAAGGCCATGCCGAAGAGGATGACCGAGACAAGGGCGAAGAGCATCGCCCGGGCACCGCGCAACATGCCGGCCCCAGTGAGGCAGACGGGATGATCGGGCGCCGCTGGCCGGCGATCGGGCACGTGCTTGTTGATCCGCGGGACGAAACGCTGAGGGACGACGGGCGCAGGCTAGGGGACGAAAGGGGTTGCGCGCACGCGCGACGGTCGGCTGGCTGCCTCAGGTGGCGGGTTCGGGCATCGCCCCCATCGGCGCCTCGGCGGCCCTGGACACCGCGGTGGCAGGGCGCATCAACCAGTACATCAGCCAAAGCCCGAGGCCGAGGATCAGGATCTCGGCGATGACCGACAGAGCCAGAGCCAGGAGGCTCAGCACGTCGAGGGCCGAGATCCAGGTCGAGTCCTGCATGGTCGTCTGGATCACCGGCACGCCGCCCTGCGGGAACTCGAGGAAGGTGACCAGCATGTGGGTGATCTCGCCGAGCATGACGACAGCCGAGAAGAACACGCTGATGCCGCTGGCGGCGAGGCCGAAGCGCACCAGCCCCTTGAGCCGCGGCCGGGTCCAGCGGCTGGTGCCCTGCTCCAGCCGGCCGCCGACCCGGGCGTAGTAGAAGAAGAGGATGGTGGTGAAGACCAGGATGGCCAAGACGCAGGTGGCGAGGATCGAGACCAGCGGGAACCGTCCGCCCGGCATGGCGACGGTCGGGCTGGTGAAGTAGAACAGCGCACCCAGCGCCACCGGCACGATGCCCAGCACCATCTGCAGCCAGAAGCCCAGCCAGCCGACCCGACGAAAGCGTTGGCCCAGACGGCGCTCTGGCGCTTCTCCAGAAAGCGTCGCAGTGTTTTCCATGATGAGGCCACTCCCCGGCAATGCTGCTCAGCCCTGGCCCTCACCCCGCCGTGACGGGCACGGGTCGACGTCGTAAGGCTCGACGACAACGGCGATGCCCTCAAGCCTATCCCGCACATCCTTGTGCGGCAACGGAAAAGCCGGGCCCTTTGGCCGCCGTCAGCCGTCGAGCGTACGGTCGAGGTCGATCCGGATCGGCGCGTAGCCCTGGGCGGTCATGAAGCGGACGAGGTCTACCGCCTTGAGGGTCGTCGTCGCCTCGTTCGAGAGCGGGTGGCAGTTGACGAGTTCGTGCGCCAAGAGCTTGGTGTCCAGGACGGGGCGGACGCGGCGCCCAGTGTCGTTGATCAGGGCCAAGGCCGTGACCGAGCCCGGCAGCACCCCCAAGGCCTCCATCAGCCGGTCGGGCTTGCCGAAGGAGAAGCGCGGTGCATCGAGCAGCCGGGCCAGAGCATTGACCTTGACCGGTTGCTCGTCGAGGCAGGTGACCAGCCAGAGGCCGCCCGCCTTGTCCTCGAGAAAGAGGTTCTTGGTGTGGCCGCCTGGCAGGTGGCGGGTGTGCTGCTGCGCCTCCTCGACGGTGAAGACCGGTGGATGCTCGATCGTCGCGTGGGCGATGTCGAGGCTGTCGAGATAGGCGAAGAGCTCGGCGCGCGTTTTGGGCATGGCTCGGCAGGTACCAACCTGCCCGGCGGGTGACAAGGGGGCGGCGTCACGCCATCGTGGTTTGCCGGGGCCGGGTCTGGGCCCTAGGTGCAGGGCGGTGGCAGATTGCGGTTCTGGGGCTTGATGAGCAACTTGATCGAAGCGGACATCTGCGTCATCGGCGGCGGCTCCGGCGGCCTCTCGGTGGCGGCGGGTGCGGCCCAGCTCGGCGCCCCCACGATGCTGATCGAGGCCGACCGGATGGGAGGCGACTGCCTCAACGTCGGCTGCGTGCCGTCGAAGAGCCTGATCGCCGCCGCCCGGCACGCCCATCAGATGCGCCAAGGTGCGCCCTTCGGCATCGCCCCGGTCGAGCCTGCGGTCGACATGGCAGCGGTCAGGCAGCACATCGAGGGGGTCATCGCCGGCATCGCCCCGCACGACAGCGTCGAACGGTTCGAGAGGCTGGGCGTGCGGGTGATCCAGGCCAGGGCCCGGTTCACCGGCCCCGAGGAGGTCGAGGCGGGCGGCCAGCGGGTCAGGGCGCGGCGCTTCGTCGTCGCCACCGGCAGCCGCCCGGCGGTGCCGCCGATCGACGGCCTGGATAGTGTGGCGTTCTTCACCAACGAGACGATCTTCACGAACGAGGTCCTGCCCGAGCATCTCCTCATCCTGGGCGGCGGGCCGATCGGCTGCGAGCTGGCCCAGGCCTATCGCCGGCTCGGTGCCCGGGTGACGATCCTCGACATCGGCCCCCTGCTGCCGAAGGACGATCCGGAGCTCGCCGCCGTCGTGCGGCAGGGCCTCGAGGCGGACGGGGTCGCGATCCTCGACCGTGTCGAGGTGCTGCGCGCGGAGCCGGGACCGGCGCTGGTCGTGCGGGTCGGGGGCGAGGAGCGCCGCATCGCGGGGTCGCATCTCCTGGTCGCCGCCGGGCGCAAGCCCAATGTCGAGGACCTGGGCCTGGACGCCGCCGGGATCGGCCACGACAAGGCCGGCATCACCGTCGATGCCGGCCTCCGGACCACCAACCGTCGGGTCTACGCCATCGGCGACGTGGCCGGTGGCCTGCAGTTCACCCATGTGGCAGGCTACCACGCGGGCCTGGTGATCCGAAACGCGCTCTTCCGCTTGCCGGTGAAGGCAAAACCCGAGACGGTGCCTTGGGTCACCTACACCGATCCTGAACTCGCGAGCGTGGGGCTCAGCGAGGCCGCGGCGCAGGAGCGGGGGGTCACGCACGAGGTGGCCCGATGGACCTTTGCCGAGAACGACCGCGCGCGCACCGAGCGAGCCACCGAAGGCCTGGTCAAGCTCGTCATTAGCAGGGGGCGGGTGCTCGGGGCCGCGATCGCCGGGGCGCATGCCGGCGAGCTGATCATGCCCTGGGTCATGGCCGTTCAGGAGCGCGCCAAGGTTTCGACCATGGCGGGGCTGATCGCCCCGTATCCGACGCTCGGGGAAGCGGGCAAGCGCGCTGCCGGCGCCTATTTCACGCCGCGCCTGTTCAGCTCGAGGACGCGGCAACTCGTGCGCATCTTGCGATGGTTCGGATGACGAAGACGAACGAGAACGGTGCGACAGCTTTGCCAACGCGGAATCCACTCTGGCAGCGGGTCCTGCCCCTGGGCATGCTGCTCGCGGCTGCAGCCCTCGCCTTTGGCTTCGATCTACACCACTATCTGAGCTTCTCGACCATCGAGGCCCATCACCAGGCGTTGCGGGCGTTCGTCGACGAGCGGCCGGTGGCGACGGCTCTGGCCTTCGTCGCGGTCTACGCGGGCTCGGTGGCGGTGTCGCTGCCCGGTGCGGTGTTCCTGACCATCGCCGGCGGCTTCCTGTTTGGCATCTGGCTCGGCAGCCTGCTCGCCGTGACGGGTGCAACCATCGGTGCCGTCGCCGTTTTCTTCGTCGCCAAGACCTCGCTCGGCGACAGCCTCAAAGCGAGCGCCGGCCCCTGGCTCAGGCGCATGCAGGACGGCTTCAACGACAATGCGATCAATTACCTTCTGGTCCTGCGCCTGATCCCGATTTTCCCGTTCTGGATCGTCAACGTGGTGCCCGCCTTTCTCGGCATGCGGCCGCGCGACTATGTGCTCGCCACATTCTTCGGCATCATTCCGGGCAGCCTCGTCTATTCGAGCGTCGGCAACGGCCTCGATGCGGTGCTCAGGAGCGGCGACGAGCCCGATCTCGGCCTGATCCTGCAGCCGGCGGTGCTGGGGCCGATCCTCGGGCTGGCCGCGCTCGCGCTCCTGCCCGTCGCCTACAAGAAATGGCGGGCCCGAAGCGTGCGCGGCTGAGACGGAGCCAACCCCCGACCGCTATTCGAGCTCGCGGCCCATGTGCAGGTATTTCTCGCGGCGGCGGTGGCGGATGTCGGCGGGGGCGATGCCGTCGAAGGCCGCGAGGTGCCGCTCGATGGCATCGCCAACGCTCTCGATCGTCGTCGTCCGGCCGCGATGCGCCCCGCCGAGCGGCTCGGCGATGATCTCGTCGATCAGGCCGAGCGCCAGGAGGTCCTGGGCGGTCAGCTTGAGCGCCTCGGCCGCGGTCTCGGCCTGGGCGGCGTTGCGCCAGAGGATCGCGGCACAACCCTCGGGCGAGATGACCGAGTAGATCGAGTGCTCGAGCATCAGCACCCGGTCGGCGGTGGCCAGCGCGATGGCGCCGCCGGAGCCGCCCTCGCCGACAATGACCGAGACGATGGGCACGGTGAGCTTGAGGCAGGTCTCGATCGAGCGGGCGATGGCCTCGGCCTGGCCGCGCTCCTCGGCACGGATGCCGGGATGCGCCCCGGGCGTGTCGACCAGGGTGACGACGGGCAGCTTGAACCGGTCGGCCAGCTCCATCAGCCGGGCCGCCTTCCTGTAGCCCTCGGGCCGGGCCATGCCGAAATTGTGGTGGACGCGGTCCTCGGTCTCGCGGCCCTTCTCGTGGCCCATGACGACCACGGCGCGGCCGCGGAACCGGCCGAGGCCGCCGAGGATGGCATGGTCGTCACCGAAGCAGCGGTCGCCCGCCAGGGGCGTGTAGTCGGTGACGAGCTGCTTGACGTAGTCGGTGAAGTGCGGCCGGTCGGCGTGGCGGGCGACCTGGGTCTTCTGCCAGGGCGTCAGCTTGCCGTAGGTGCTGGAGAGCAGCTTGGCGGCCCGCCCCTCGAGCCGGGCGATCTCGTCGCCGAGGTCGAGCTCGCTGCCGTCGGCCAGGTGCCTGAGCTCCTTCACCTTGCCCTCGAGCTCGGCGATCGGCTTCTCGAAATCCAAGAGGCTGCTCATCCGTTTCCCCTCCCTGCCCTGCCGCTCAGGCCGCGGCCGCGATCTGCTCGGCCTTCTTCACCAGGCCCTCGGCCTGCTTGATCGAGGCGATGTCGATCAGCCGGCCGTCGAGCGAGACGGCCCCCTTGCCCTCGCGCGTCGCCTGCGCCATCGCCTCGAGGATGCGCTTGGCCTTCTCGACATCCGTCGGCGACGGGCCCATGACCTCGTTGGCCAGCTCGATCTGCTTGGGGTGGATCGCCCACTTGCCCTCGCAGCCCAGCGCCGCCGCCCGGTGCGCCTGGGCCTTGAAGCCCTCGGGGTCGGAGAAGTCGCCGAACGGGCCGTCGAGGGGCCTCAGCCCGTTGGCCCGGGCGGCCACCACCATCCGGGCGATGGCATAGTGCCACATGTCGCCCCAGTGGAACGCTCGTGCCGAATCCTCGGGGCCGCCGGTCAGCACGCCGTAGCCGGGACTCGGGCCGCCGATCATGGTGGTGCGCGCCCTAATCGAGGCGGCGTAGTCGGCGACGCCGAAATGCAGCGACTCGTTGCGCCGGCTGGCCGCGGCGATGGCGTCGACATTGGCCATGCCCAGCGCACTCTCGATGATCAGCTCGAAGCCGATACGCTTGGTGCGGCCGATCGCGGTCTCGATCTGGGTCACCAGCATGTCGACGGCGTAGACGTCGGCGGCCGTTCCGACCTTGGGGATCATGATCAGGTCGAGCCGCTCGCCGCCCTGCTCGAGCACGTCGACGACGTCGCGATACATGTAGGGGGCATCCAGGCCGTTGATCCGCACCGAGACGGTTTTCGTGCCCCAGTCGACGTCGTGCAGCGCCTGGACGACGTTCTTCCTCGCCTGGACCTTCTGGTCCGGGGCCACGGCGTCCTCGAGGTCGAGAAAGACCACGTCGGCCTTCGAGGCCGCCGCCTTGGCGAACATATGCGGGCTCGAGCCCGGCACGGCGAGCTCGGAGCGGTTGAGCCTCGGGGTAGCCTGCTCGACGATGGTGAAGCTCATGACGGTCCTCTCGTTCCGGCCCCATCCGTCCGCTTGCGGGCCTTGCTGCGGCGCAGCATGGTTTGCCCCGGATCGCCGGTCCGGGCAAGGGGATGGTGTGTCGCGACCACCTCCGCCAGGCGGCCGGGCTGCAGGTGGGTATAGATCTGCGTCGTCGCGATGTCGGCATGGCCGAGCATCGCCTGGACGGTCCTGAGATCGGCGCCGTTGGCCAGGAGATGGCTGGCGAACGCGTGCCTTAGCACATGCGGCGACAGGCGCAACGGGTCGATGCCGGCCTCGATCGCGAGATCGTGCAGCAGCTGGGAGACCCGCTGGCGGGTCAGGTGGCCCTGCCGGCCGCGCGACGGGAACAGCCAGGGGCGCTGGGCGGGTGCCAGGTCGAGCGTCGCGCGGTGGGCCAGCCAGCCGCCGACGGCGTCCTGGGCATGACCGCCGATCGGCACCAGCCGCTCCTTGTCGCCCTTGCCGCGCACCCGAAGGCTCTGCCGGTCGGCGGCAAGGGCCGCCATCGGCAGGCCGACGAGCTCGCTGATCCGGAGCCCGGTGGCATAGAGCAGCTCGAGCAGTGCCAGGAGCCGCAGGCCGTCGGCGCCGGGCCTTGCCTGGGCCGCCTCGATCAGGCGGGTGACCTCGGCCTCGCTCAGATAGCGGGGCAGCCGCCGCCCGGGCCGCGGCCGGTCGAGATGCAGCGACGGATCGTCGGGCCGCACCCGCTCGAGGTAGAGAAAGCGGCAATACTGGCGCAGCGCGGAGAGCTTGCGGGCGATGGTGGCGCTCTTCAGCCCCTGGCCGTCGAGAGCGGCGAGCCAGCCCCTGAGGTCGTCCGCGGTCGCGGCCTCGAGGGTCCGGCCGTGCCGCGCCATGAAGGCGTCGGCGTCGGCGAGATCACGGGCATAGGCGGCCAGGGTGTGCCGGCTGGCCCCCCGCTCGACCGCGAGCATCTCGAGGAACGGTTCGCGCATGGGTTGAACGACCCTGGTCGGTTGGCCCGGCCCGGCACCGGGTCACGGCGGGCAACGCCGGCCGCCGGTCAGCGCGGCAGCTGCTCGTCCGGGACCTCCACCTCGATCTGCTGGACGGGCGGCGGGCGATCCCAGGTGGCGAGGAAGATCACCCCGCCGAGAACGACGACGAGGAGCAGCAGGAAAAGGATGCGGCGGGCAGTGGACATGCGGCGATAGCGGCTTTCTGGCGTGAGCGACCGAACGGCGAGACTGACGAGGGTCCGCCCGCGGCGAGCCGGCGGTGGGCCGAAGCCGCCACGGCGCCAAGCAATCCGGCACGGTCGGCGACGAGCGGGCTTGCCGCCCCGGGACCGCGTCGCCTAGCTTGACCCCGCACGGCCGCATCGGCACGTCTCTATATCCCTTGCAACTCCGGGTTTCAACGTCGGGCTCCCCATATCATGTCGCCATCCCGTCCCAAGGACACTTCCCGGCACCTGAGCGTCGTCGGCGACACACCTGTCCGCCGCGGCGGTCAGCAGCTCGCCCGGCCAGTCGTGCTGGTCGGCCTGATGGGCGCCGGCAAGACCGCGGTCGGCCGACGGCTCGCGGCCGTCCTCGGCGTCGGCTTCGTCGATGCCGACGAGGCGATCGTCGAGGCGGCGAGCATGAGCATCCCCGACATCTTCGAGCTCTATGGCGAGCAGGCCTTCCGCGACCTCGAGCGGCGGGTGATCGCCCGGCTGGTCGACGAGACGCCGGGCGTCCTGGCGCTGGGCGGTGGCGCCTACATCGATCCCCGCACCCGCGAGCGGCTAGCCGGCCGCACGGTGACGATCTGGCTCAAGGCCGATCTCGACACCCTGGTGGCGCGGACCGCGCGCAAGCGCAGCTCGCGGCCGCTGCTGCGCGAGGGCGAGCCGCGTGAGATCCTGGCCGAGCTGATGGCCCGGCGCTACCCGGTCTATGCCCTGGCCGACCACACCGTGGTCACCGGCGACCAGCCGCTCGAGGAGGTCGTCGAGCAGCTCGAAGCGCTGCTGCGCGAAGTGGGGGTGCTGCGCGATGTCGCCTGACGTGCCGGTCTCCGCCCGCGCGCTCGCCCGCTCGTCGGAGCCGCTGCTGGTGCAGCTCGGCGAGCGGCGCTACCCGATCCATGTCGCGAGCGGCCTTCTGGACCGCGCCGGCGAGCTCCTGGCACCGCTCCTGCCCCGCCCGCTGGTGCTGGTCGTCACCGACACGAATGTGGCCCTGACCCCGCATCCGGACCGCCTCGAGGCGTCGCTCGACCGGGCCGGCATCGCCGTCCGGCGGCACGTCGTCGTACCCGGCGAGAGCAGCAAGAGCCTCGAGTCCTATGGCCGGCTGGTCGAGGCGATGCTGGCGGGCGGCATCGACCGCAAGACCACCGTGCTCGCCATGGGCGGCGGCGTGGTCGGCGATCTCGCCGGCTTCGCCGCCGCCACGGCGCTCAGGGGCCTGCCCTTCGTCCAGGTGCCGACGACCCTGCTCGCCCAGGTCGACAGCTCGGTGGGCGGCAAGACCGGGATCAACTCGGCGCACGGCAAGAACCTGATCGGGGCCTTCCACCAGCCGCTGGCGGTGCTGATCGACGTCGACGTGCTCGACGACCTGCCGTCGCGCGAGCTCAGGGCCGGCTATGCCGAGGTGATCAAGCACGCCTGCCTCGCCGATGCCGACTACTTCGCCTGGCTCGAGGCGCATGCCGCGGCGATGCTGGCGGGCGACCCGGCGCTCAGGATGGAGGCGATCCGCTGGTCGGTGGCGATCAAGGCGGCGGTGGTGGCCGAGGACGAGCGGGAGACCACCGGCCGGCGGGCCCTGCTCAATTTCGGCCACACGTTCGGCCATGCCTACGAGGCGCTGACCGGCTATGGCGACCGGCTGCTGCACGGCGAGGCGGTCGCGCTGGGCATGGTCAAGGCGGCCCGGCTCTCGGCGGCCCTGGGCCTCGCGCCCGTGGCCGATGCCGAGCGGCTCGAGGCACACCTTACCCGGCTCGGCATCGCCACCGACCCCCGGCGCCTGCTGAACCAGGGCTTTCCGGTCGAGGCGGTGATCGACGCCATGACCCGCGACAAGAAGGCCGAGGCCGGGGCGTTGCGCTTCGTGCTCTGGCGCACGATCGGCGATGCCTTCCTCACCGGCGGGGTCGACCCCGAGGTGTTGCGCGCGATTCTCGCCGTCGACGCCTGAGCGGTCACGGGACCGTCGCCGGCGCGCCACAGTCCGGGCCGAAAGCCGCGCGCCCGATCTCGCCCGATTCCGGCGTCTCTTGTCGTTCCGTTTGCCTTGCGGTTGTTTCGTTCTCAGCAACGAACAATCAACGGTGCATGGGCCTGCGGCCGGTGCAACGGGAGGGTGGCATGCGACTCGTCTCGGTCGTGGCGATCACCGGCATCGCGATCGCCCCGCTGACCGCCCAGGCGGCCGGCTTCGCCATCAAGCAGCAGTCGGCGACCGCCCAGGGCAACGCCTTCGCCGGGGCCACCGCCGGGGCGGAGAGCCCGTCCTACATGTTCTTCAATCCGGCCGCCCTCGGCCGCTTCGACGAATCGAGCGTGCAGCTCGAGGCGAGTGCGATCTTCACCGCGCTCAAGCTGCGCGACGCCGAGGCCGAGACCACGGCCGGGGTGCCGATCGGCGGCGCGCGACGCAAGAACGACGTCTCGGACGATGCGGTGGTGCCGGCGTTCTACGGCGTGCTGGCGCCGGCGGAGAGCGACTTCCGCTTCGGGCTCGGCATCAACGTGCCGTTCGGTCTCGGCACCGAGTATCCGAGCGGCTGGGTCGGCCGCTACCATACGCAGAAATCGAACCTGCTTTCGGTCAACATCAATCCCGCAATGGCGTACAAGGCCACCGACTGGCTCACGCTGGCGGCCGGGCTGCAATTGCAGTGGAGCGAGGCGGAGCTCGAGAACGCGATCGACTTCGGCACGCTCGGCGCCGGGGCCGGGATCCCCGGGGCCGCGCCGACGCAGCAGGACGGCAGTGCGAAGGTCAAGGGCGACGGCTGGGGCTACGGCTACAATCTCGGCGTGCTGGCCGAGCCGCGCCCCGGCACGCGGCTGGGGGCGGCCTTCCGCTCGAAGATCGAGACCAAGCTCGCGGGCGACGCCCGCTTCAGGCTCGACAATGCCGGCGTCGGCCAGGCGATCCGCGCCGGCACCGGCGCCTTCCGCGACGTCGATGCCGACGCCGACCTGAACGTGCCGCCGATGCTGAGCTTCGGCATCCACCAGGACCTGGGCGAGCGCTGGGCGGTGATGGCCGAGGCGCAGTGGACCGGCTGGAGCACGTTCGACGAGCTGGCGATCGATTTCGACAACCCGGCCCAGCCCGACAACGTGACCGAGTTCGAGTGGCAGGACGCCTGGTTCTTCGCCGTCGGCGGCACCTGGCGGCCGACCGAGCGGCTGACCTTCCGGCTCGGTGCCGCCTACGACGAGTCGCCAACGCGCAACCGCTACCGCACACCGCGGATCCCGGACAGCGACCGCTACTGGCTCGCCGCAGGCATCGGCTACGAGGTCAACGAGCGCTTCTCGCTCGACCTCGCGTACACCCATGTCTTCTTCGCCGACGCCCGGGTCCGCCAGCGCGGCACCGACCCCGGCAACGCGCTGCGCGGCGACCTCGACGCGGACTATCGCAACGCCATCGACATCGTCACCCTGGCAGCGAAGTGGCGGTTCTGAAGAAAGGCGGCGTTTCCCGCTTGTCCGGCGGGATTCGCTTGCGGCGATTTCTCGGCGACTTTATCTCTCTAAAGTAGAAAATCCCTCGCCACTATCGCCATCTTGGGTATTGCCAGTCCTCGGGGCGGAGCTTATCCGCTGCGCCGCTATTCCGTCGATCGATCGCGCGGCCGCCGGCCGCCCGCAACATGGTGTCGTGGAGCTCCAAAGCATGCAAAAAGCACTGGCGGCCGAAGGCTTCGGCACGTTCTGGCTCGTCTTCGGCGGCTGCGGCTCGGCGATCTTCGCCGCCGCCTTCCCGGAGGTCGGCATCGGCCTCCTGGGCGTCTCGCTCGCCTTCGGCCTCACCGTGCTGACGATGGCCTATACCGTGGGCCACATCTCCGGCGGCCATTTCAATCCCGCCGTCTCCGTCGGTCTCGTCATGGCCGGCCGGTTCGAGGCGGCGAAGCTGGTGCCCTACATCGCGGCGCAGCTCGTGGGTGCGGTGGCGGCGGCCCTGGTCCTCTACCTGATCCTCGCCGGCAAGGCCGACTTCACAGGCGCCGGCGGCTTCGCCGCCAACGGCTTTGGCCAGCTTTCGCCCGGCGGCTTCAACGTCGGCTCCGCCTTCCTGATGGAGGTGGTGATGACGTTCTTCTTCCTCGTCATCATCATCGGTGCGACCAGCCCCAAGGCGCCGGCCGGCTTCGCCCCGATCGCCATCGGCCTGGCGCTGACCCTGATCCACCTGGTCAGCATCCCGGTGACCAACACCTCGGTCAACCCGGCGCGCAGCACCAGCCAGGCGCTCTTCGCCGGCGGCGGCTTCATCGTCCAGCTCTGGCTCTTCTGGCTGGCGCCGATGATCGGCGCCGCGCTCGCCGGCATCGCCTCGAAGTGGCTGCAGAAGGCCGACTAGCCGGCGCACCTTGCGGGCGGCGCCCGATCGTCGGGCGCGCTCGTTGATCGACGGGGCGGCATCCGGTATATGCAATCGAGGATCTGCCTATACGGACGCCGCCCATGCCGCTCTACATCCGCGACGAAGCCGTCAAGGCGCTGGCCCGCCGAGCCGCCGAGGCACGCCACACCACCATCACCGAGGCGGTGCGCGAGGCACTCGAACGGCTGCTTGCCGAGAGCGAGCAGGAGCGCCAGTCACGCGATCGGGCGTTGCAGGAGCTGTTCCGAGAGTTCGACGCGAACCCGCCTGACCGCGTCTTCGGCGATGCCGAGATGTACGACCAGGACGGGCTGCCTCGTTGAGGCTCGTCGTCGATACCTCAGCCCTCGCGGCCATCCGATTCGGCGAGCCCGAGCGGGCTGCCTTCCACCAGATACTGCTGCGTGCCGAGGTGCATCTTTCGGTCGCCTCCTACGCCGAGCTCGTCATGGTGCTGCAGTCGCGGCGCGGCCCCGGCGAGCTCGCCTATCTCGACCGTCTCTTGGGCCTCTACGAGGTTCGCTTCGAGCCCGTCCTGGCCGAGGACCGGACAATCCTGCGCGAGGCGGTGCGCCGTTTCGCCCGTGGCCGGCGCAAGCCGCCGGCGGTGCTGAATTTCGGCGATCTCTTCGCCTACGCGCTGGCCCGGCGGCTGGCCCTGCCGCTCCTGTTCAAGGGCGGCGACTTCGCCGCGACCGACGTCGCAATGGTGACGGTCTAGAGCATTTTCACGCTGACCGTACATATCCTGCATTGTCGATGTAGTTTT
>CAYWSB010000082.1:0-22666 GCA_964460465.1 uncultured Geminicoccaceae bacterium
GCCGCTATATGCGCCATAAGGAACGCTTATGGCGCATATAGCGGCGAAGATTATGACAAATGGCGCATATACCGGCGCAGCGCTCGGGTTCATGGCGCACATAGCGGCGCAACCCGAGGGCCGATGGCGCACGGAGCGGCGCATTTTTCGGCCGATCGTGTGCAGGCACACGAGTTGTCATAAGCGTTGCTTATGGACCAGGAACGGGGAGGCTGGCCTCCCCGTGCCCCTCCGGTCTTTTGGGGTGGTGGCGGGTCGGGACGGTTGGCGCATTGCCTCGAAGCACGGGGCGGCTAGAGTCGTCGTCGTGCGGGGTTGGCAGCCACGGCGTTGAGAGCGGCGGTGACGGACGGGATGGCCGAGTTTATCAAGCGGTGGCGCGAGTCCGGTGCCAACGAGCGCGCCAATTTTGTGATGTTCCCGACCGAGCCTTGCGCTCCTGGAGCTACCTCCGTCGGAGCCGACCCGGGACGACAGCGACACCTATATGATGCGCGCAAGGACCACCGCCCTTGCAGCCTGAGTACCTCGATCCGCTGGCTGTGGTCAGACCAGAAGCGCCGAGCCCTTGTCGGCGTGCCGCGCCGAGCGGGCGCGGGCACGCGCCCCTCGACCCTCACCCGGATGATCCTCATGATCGCCAGCATACTCGAGGAAGGCCGGAGCCACCGCTTCGACCGCCTCAGGCTCCGGCACTGGTGATCGGCGCGGCGGCAAGAGCTGAAGGGCAGAATTGACCGCCGGAGCATCGAGCAGCTGCCGTCGAATCTCCCGAGCCAGGACCTCGGCCATGAGGGATGGCACCGCGTTGCCGAGCAGGCGCTGAGTCTCCGAGCGGCTGCAGTCCAGGCTGAGGTCGTCTGGAAACGTCTGCAAGCGGCAGAGCTCTCTGGCGCTCAGCTTGCGGTTGCACCAGTGAAACGGCCCGATCGCCGGCCCCGGCTGCGCCTGGATCGTCCAGGAGGGGAGGTCCTTCTTCAGCTTCAAGAGAAAGCTCCAAAATCGCGTCCGCCAGCCGAACAGCTTCTCCCCCCCGCCACGGCTGGTGTGCCAAAGGTAGTTCTGGCCCTCGGGGATCGACGGCAGGAGACCGGCCCATTTGCCGCTGAGCGCCAGGGACGGATCGTTGGGCCGCTGCGGCAAGTCGCCGATCGCGTCCCAGGCCGTGCGGAAGGGCTCGAGCCAGCCCGCCTGGACGCTGCCGCTATCGGCCGGGCCATGCGTGAAGGGCGGGAAGCGGAAGGGCCTGCCGTCGCGGCTGCCGATCAGGAACACCCGCTCACGCAGCTGCGGCACGCCATAGGAGGCAGCATTGAGCTTGGCCCAGTCCATCCGGTAGCAAGTGCCCGCCTCCCGGTTCACCAGGTCGAGGCCCTCCTTGAGATGCCGCAATGCCTCGTCCTTGCCCTGGTAGACGAGGCCGTGGACGTTCTCGATCAGGAACGCCCGTGGACGCGTGTCGCGAAGCACCCTGAGATAGGCGGCCAGCGTGCCGGCACGGGGATCGTCGAGGCGCCTGGCATCGCCGTTGGCCCAATAGCCGGCCTTCGAGAAGGGCTGGCAAGGCGGCCCGCCAATGAGCACGTCCGCCTCGCCGGCACCCAGCCCAGCTGCTTCGAGGATTTGCGCCGAGCTGATCTCGTCGATCTTGCCTTCGAGGACTGGCCAGCATCGGTTCAGGCGAACCATTCGGCAGGCGACCGGATCGCTGTCGAGGGCGACGGCGGTCTCGTAGCCCGCTGCCTCGAAGCCGAAATCCAGGCCGCCGACGCCCGTGAAGAGGCTGATCAAGCGGAGCATAGCGAACCTTTCACTCGTCTCGACGACAAGGTTTGTAGGGAGTATCGGCATCTGCTACCAGATGTTGAGTATATCCACATCAGGCTTGTATCTTCCATACAAAAATGATGCCGGCCGTCCCATGATCGAGATCCGTCTGCGCGAAGCGATGGAAGCCTTTCGTCGACGCACCGGGGAGCGACTGACCTACCATGATCTGGCGATGCGCACCGGCCTTGCTCGCGCGACCCTCGAATCGATGGCGAGTCGCCGCGGCTACAATGCGAGCCTCGCGAGCATCGACAAGCTGTGCACGGCCTTGCAGTGCGAGCTGAGCGATCTGCTCGCACGGCAATGCGAGACGGGTCGAGACGATGACCGATCGTGAGCCCGGGTCCGACGGCGCCCTCGGTCGCCAAGCGCTGCTCGCTTGGCTCGCCCGAGCCTGCGCCGCCTATCAGCTCGAGCCCATCGCGGTTTTTCGTGCCGGTGGCCGGCACGAGTGGCCACTGATCGCCGAGGACGAGCACGACCTGCGGGCCAAGCTCGAGGCGGGCGGTCATTTCCTGCCGCTGCCGCAAGAGCCGGCGTCGCTGGCCAACGTGATCGAGGTCTCGCTGGTCGACTTTCTGATCCATGGTTTGCGCGACAAGCCCGGTGCCGAGGTGCAGCGAGGCACCGAGCGCGGCTATCCCGACCTTGAGATCGCGGGTCCCGCGTTCGGTGGCCGGCCGCACGCGCTCGACATCAAGGTCGCGCGCCGGGCGCCAAGCGGCCGCCGCACCGAGAGCGCGATCTCGCTCTACACGGGCAACACGTACTTCCGCTATCCGTCTCTCCACTGGCGCGGCACATTCCGACCGTTCGATGACTATGCCTCCCATTTGATCATCATCGCCGTCTACACGCTCAACAAAGACTCCCTGTCGCGGATCGAGAACCTGGAGCTGATCCCTACGGAATCCTGGCGGGTGGCGTCGCGAAATCGCTCGTCGACCACACGCGAGTATATCGGCGCCGTCCAGCGGATCGACGACTTGCGCTCCGGCAGGGGAGAGTTCGAGAGCCGCGAAGCCTTCCTGGCCTACTGGCGAAAGTATCCGTTCAAAATTGGCCGAGCGGTCCAGCAGCAGCTCGACAAGCTCCTGCGCGAGCGTGACCATCGTCAGCATCGAGAAAAGCGGTGAGCTTTGCTTGGAGCGCCGCTCGATCCTTGGTCTCGCACTCCCAGAGCACCAGGACCTCCCAGCCGAGCTCGCTGAGACGCGTGCGATCAAGCCGGTCACGCTCGACATTCCGCGCGAGCTTCGGATGCCAATAGCTCGTGTTCGAGCGGGGCCGCTTCCTGCCAAGGGAACAGTCGTGCTGGTGCCAGAAGCAACCATGCACCAGCACAACCTTGCGGCGCCCCGGAAAGACGAGATCCGGCGTTCCGGGCAGGTCGCGCCGGTGCAAGCGAAAGCGATAGCCAAGCGCGTGCGCAAGGCGCCTGACCAGCATCTCGGGCTTCGTGTCCCGCTTGCGAATGCGCCGCATGTGAGCGCTTATTCGGCGCCGCTCGTCCTGCTCATCCATGCATCGAGGGAGGCATCATTCGCGGGCAAGGTCAAGCTCGCGGCCAAGGCGTTCAAGGGGGCCACGGCAGGACGTGCAGCAGGTGCTGGAGACGCTGGTGGCATTCGGCGAGGCCAGGGCGGCGGGCAGTTCGCGGCCTGACGCCATAGCCTTTCGCTTAGCCACACCCCGAAATACTGGTGGGGTCCAAGGGGAGGCGCTGCCTCCCCTTGCCTTCCTCCTTTTCTAATCTTCCTCGCGGCTCGGCTCGTCGTTTTCGCGCCAGCGGGTGACGGCGTGCGTGTCGATGGCGAAGAGGTCGAGGGTTCGGCCGATGGTGTGGTCGACGAGGTCGTCGATGGTCCTGGGCTTGCCGTAGAAGGCGGGGACGGGGGGGCAGACGATGGCCCCCATCTCGGTGACGGCGGTCATGTTGCGGAGGTGGCCGAGGTGGAGGGGGGTTTCGCGGACCAGGAGGACGAGGCGGCGGCGTTCCTTGAGGGTGACGTCGGCGGCGCGGGTGAGGAGGTTGTCGGTGACGCCCGTCGCGATGGCGGCGAGCGTGCGCATCGAGCAGGGGGCGATGATCATGCCGTCGGTGCGGAACGAGCCCGACGCGATGGACGCGCCGACGTCGGCGACGGGGTGGACCTTGCTGGCCAGGGCCTTGATGGCGTCGACGGGCTGGTCGAGCTCGTAGGCGATGGTGAGAGCGGCGGATCTGGTCAGGACGAGGTGGGTCTCGATGTCCTGGTCCCGCAGCACCTGGAGCAGGCGGGCGCCGTAGACGACGCCGGAGGCGCCGGAGATGCCGACGATGAGCCGCCGCGGCATGGGGGTTCCTTCGCGTGGGCGCCGGGGTGGCCCGGCGGTGGGGTCGCGTCGGGTAGTTAGGGCACCGGCTCGCCGCCGGGAAGGGCCGGGCGCAGCAGGGCCAGGGGCGGGGTGGTGCCGGGCAGCGGCTGGACGGCGAGGCGGCGGGCGGCGAGCGCGGCGGCGAGGGCGGTGTCGGGTGGCGTGTCGGGCGGGTTGCCGGGGGCGAGGCCGAGGGCGGCGCGCATCGGCGGGTTGGCGGCGACGAGGCGGAGCGGGCCGCCGGGCGGTGCCAGGGCCAGGGCCAGGGGCTCGGGCAGGGCGGCGAGGAGGGCCTCGAGCGCGGTCGCGAGGGTGGCGCTGCGGGCGGCGGCGTCCGCGTCGGTGCGGCCGGTGTCGGGGCGGTCGTCGAAGCTGACGAGGAGGCAGCGCTGGCCGTCGGGGCGGACCAGCGGTGCCTCGACGCTCAGCCGGCGCAGGACCGGGGCGGCGGCGGTGTCGGCGGCCGGGGCGGCGAGCGGCAGGTCGGTGCGGTGGACGGGGCGGCCGGTGCGCCTGGCCTCGGCCACGGCGTCGGCGAGCGGCGCCTCGAGGGCGGCGACGACCATGTCGAGCAGGGCGAGGCTGGCGCGGCCGCGCGGCGGCTTCAGCCAGGGCCCGGCGTCGCCGAAGCTGTGGATGATCTGGCCCGCGTCGTCGACGAGCAGGCTGGGCGGGACGTAGCGGTCGAGGAGCAGCTCCTGGGCCATGGTCAGGCGCTGGTCGCGGCGCTCGCTGCGGGCGGGCCCGGCGGCGGCGACGGCGAGGCCGGGGCTCCTGGCGGGTGCCGTCGCGGGGCCGGCCGGCAGGGTTCGCCCGGTGGCGCCGGTGGCGGCGGCGCTGCAGCGATAGAGCCGGGCCCGGGCGTCGAGGGGGGCGAAGCGCTCGGCGCGGCCGGTGGGTGTCTCGTCCGGGCCGAGCAGCAGGTGGCCGCCGGGCAGGAGGGCGTCGGCGAGGCTGGCGGTGACCCGGGCCTGGGCGCTGATCTCGAGGCAGGTCAGGAGGTTGCGGCAGCTGACGAGGTGCCGGTCGGCGAGCGGCGGGTCGTGCAGGAGGTCGTGTGCGGCGAGGG
Source organism: uncultured Geminicoccaceae bacterium (assembly GCA_964460465.1). Lineage (GTDB taxonomy): Bacteria > Pseudomonadota > Alphaproteobacteria > Geminicoccales > Geminicoccaceae > SLRI01. The sequence continues at coordinate 5,258 of CAYWSB010000082.1, forward strand.
TGAGCATGCGGCGGAGCGGTGCCACCACCTGCTGTAGGCTGCCGCGCGGGGTGAGGTAGCGCCGGCGCCAGGCCTCGGGCAGCTGGCGCACCGCCTCCTCGCTGTAGGAGCCGGCCGCGGCGACGGCGAGCGAGCGGTGGTGCAGGTCGGTGGCGGTGATCTCGAGCGGCAGGTCGTCGAGCGGCCGGCGGCAGCGCGCGGTCAGCAGGATGGCGATGCTGTAGGCCTCCTCGCCGGTGGCGCAGCCGGCGACCCAGACGCGGACCGGCTCGCCGGCGTCGAGCCGGGCGGCCAGGGCCGGGGCGACGAGGCGCTCGAGGGCGTCGAAGCCCGGGCGGTCGGCGAGGAAGCCGGTCGGGCCGATCAGCAGGTCCTGGTAGAGGGCCTCCTGCTCGGCCGGGTCGTCGACGAGCAGGGCGGCGTAGGCGTCGAGCTCGTCGAAGCCGCGCAGCATCATGCGGCGCTGCAGCCGGCGCTGCAAGGCGGCCGGGCGGTAGGCGCCGACGTCGAGGCCGAAGCTCTGGGCGAGGCAGTCGGCGATGCGCGGTGCGAGGCTGGCGGAGCGGGCCGGGTCGCGATCGCCGGGTCGCTGCGGGCGCGCTGCCAGGAGCGCCGGGGCCATGGCGGCGGGCGGCATCACCTCGGCGGTGCAGCCGGCCTCGACCGCGGCCTGGGGCATGCTGGAGAAGCGGGCGGTGGCGGGCAGCTGGACCAGGACCCGGCCGCCGGCGGCGCGGATGGCGCGCGCGCCGCGGCTGCCGTCGCTGCCGCTGCCGGAGAGCACGATGCCGATGGCGTCGGGGCCGCGATCGGCGGCGAGCGAGACGAAGAACTCGTCGATGGGGTGGTGGGCGAAGTCGCGCGGGTCGCGCTCGGCGAGGCGGAGGAGGCCGGCCTCGAGGGTCATGGTCTTGCCGGGCGGGATCAGGTGGATGGCGTCGGCGCGCGGGCGCATGCCGTCCTCGACGGCGCGGACCGCGAGGCTGGTGCGCTTGGCCAGGAGCTCGACCATGAGGCTTTTGAAGTCGGGCGAGAGGTGCTGGACGATGACGAAGGCGAAGCGGCTGGGCACCTCGACCGCGGCGAAGAACTGCTCGATCGCCTCGAGCCCCCCGGCGGAGGCGCCGATGGCGACGATCGGGGCGGGTGCCGGCCCGGCTGCGGCCGGCTCGGGCTGCGCGGCGGCGAACGGTGCGGCCGCCTCGGCGAGACCGCCGAGCCGCGCCGGCTCGTCCGCTGGCGTGTCTTGCGACCCGGTCACCGCCGCTGCCGTCCCACTCCCTGGAGCACACCCTGTCGCGTGCCTCCAGACTAGAGCAGGCGACCCGCCTTGAGAACCAATATAGCGTTCAACATGGACACACCTTCCCGCTATAGTTTCATCGGGCAGGCCCGCCGCCCTGCCCGACGCTGCCCGCGCCTAGATCCTCGCCTCGATCAGATAGGGGCCGTCGGCGGCCAGGGCCCGCTGCAGCGCGTGGGCGAGGCCCGCCTCGGCATCGACCGCCTCGCCCGGCACGCCCAGGCCGCGCGCGATGCCGACCCAGTCGAGCGGCGGGTCGTCGAGCCGGGTGAGGTCGGCCGCCACCGGGCCGGGCCGGATGCCGGCGCGCTCCTGCTCCAGCTCGAGGATGCGGTAGCGGCGATTGCTGCAGATGATGGTGGTGATCCGCGCCCCCAGCCGGGCCTGCGACCAGAGCGCCTGGAGCATGTAGGCGCCGCTGCCGTCGGCCTCGAGATTGATCACCCGGCGGTCGGGCGCCGCCACCGCGGCCCCCAGGGCCAGGGCCATGCCCTCGCCGATCGCCCCGCCGGTGAGCGCCAGCTGGGTGTGCGGCGGGGCGTCCAGGGCCTGCAGGCCGTAGGGGGCAGCACTGCTGACGGCGGTGAGGACCACGATCGCGTCCTCGGGCTGGGCCGCGGCCAGGGCGCGGCCGATGCCGGCGGCATCGAGGCCGGTGCCGCCGGGCAGCGGCGGGGCCGGCGGGGCGGGCGCCGCGCGTGCCGGCCCTGCCGGCAGCGCCTCGAGGAGAGCCACGAGCGCGGCCGCCGCGTCCTCCTCGATGGCGGCCAGGTGGCAGACGTCGTCCCGCCCCTCGAGGTAGCGGGCGGGCTTGTCGTGGTAGCCGAAGAAGGAGACCGGCAGCTTCGTGCCGGCCACGATCACCGCATCGAAGCCGGTCAGGAGGTCGGCGGCCTGCTCGGGAAAGTAGGGCAGGCGCTGGACCCGCGGGCGGCCGCGGCCGGTCTCCAGGCGGGCGAAGCCGACCTCGCCGTAGAGTGCCGCGCCGGTGCGGGCAGCGAGACGCCCGGCGGCCTCGAGCCCGGCGCCGAAGAGCGCGTTGCCGCCGAGGAAGAGGGCCGGGCGCTCCGCCCCGGCGAGCAGGCGGGCGGCGGCCTCGACCAGATCGGGGTCCGGCGCGGCGAAGCGCTCGCGGCGGAGCGGCAGATCGGGACCCTGGGGGGCCCGGGCGAGCTGCAGGTCGTGCGGAACGATCAGGCTCGCGACCCCGCCCCGCCTGGCGGTGGCGGCCGCCAGGGCCTCGGTGAGGTCGCGGGCGAGGTTGCCGGCTGCCGTCGAGCGGCGGGTCCAGCGGCCGGCCCATTGGGTCAAGAGCTCGATCTCGCTGGCGAGCGGCGGGTCGGCGGGCAGGTGCCAGGCGGCGTGCTCGCCGATCAGGTTGACGACCGGCGAGAAGGCGCGCCTGGCGTTGTGCAGGTTGGCCAGGCCGTTGGCGAAGCCGGGGCCGAGATGGAGCAGCGTGAGGGCGGGCTTGCCGGTGATCCGGGCGTAGCCGTCGGCCGCACCGGTGCAGACGTTCTCGTGCAGCCCGAGAACGGCCTGGATGCCGCCCACGCTGTCGAGGGCGTTGACCAGCGGCATCTCGGTGGTGCCGGGATTGGCGAAGCAGACCTCGAGGCCGAGCCCTGCCGCCGTCTGGATGATCCGTTCCGCGCCGTTCATCGCCTGCCCCTGCTGGTTGCCCCGTTCTCCTCGCCCGGCGGGTGGGGGTGGCGCAAGGGGAAAGGGGCGGTGGGTCGGATGGAACGCCCTTGCGATGCACGGGCCAGCGCCGTACATGTGGGCCGAAGGGAAAAGCTGATGCCAGCCACGCAGCGTACCGCCGATGCCACCGCCGAGCGCAAGAAGGAGCGTCTCGAGCTGCGTGTCGCGAGCTCGGCCAAGGCGGTGATTCGTCGAGCGATGGCGGTCAGTGGCCTTTCCGCCGGTGATCTCGCCTATGAGGGCGCCCGGCGGGTGCTCGAGGAGCACGAGCGGATGGTTCTGACCGGGGCCGATCGCGAGGCGTTTCTCGCCGCGCTCATGGACCCGCCGGCACCGACCGCGACTCTGGTGGACGCCTTCCGCCATCATCGTGACGTGATCGGCTGAACCCCTCTTGCGCTTGCGGATCGAGCCGCTCGGCAAGGCGCACGATCGGGCGTCGTTCCGCTCGGGCGCTGCCGCGATGGACGATTGGCTGGCGCGGCGGGCGGGCCAGGATGCCCGCCGCAACGTGGCCCGGGTCTTCGTGGCCGTCGATCCCGATGCACCGTTCCGCGTTCTCGGCTTCTACAGCCTCGGGGCCTATACCATTGCCATCGACGATCTGCCGGACGAGGCAGCGCGGAAGCTGCCACGCTACGATGCCATCCCGGCCGCCTTGATCGGCCGCCTGGCGCGTGACGCGACCGCCAAGGGCAAGGGGCTAGGCGCGCTGCTCTTGGCCGACGCCCTTCGCCGCATCCTGTCCGCGGCAGAGACCTTGGCGGTCTACGCCATCGTGGTCGACGCCAAGGATGCTCGAGCGGCCGCGTTCTACCAGTCCTTTGGCTTCATGCCTTTCCCGCTGCACCCGAGACGGCTGTTCATGCCGACCGCGACGGCGCGGACGGCGCTGCTGCATGCGGCCGGTATCGCGGCTCCCTGAGACCGAGCGCTCGATCGCCAGGCCGCTGCCCCTGCGCCCGGGGTGCCGGCGCACCTTCAGCTCGGGAAATGCGCCCGCAGCTCGGCCACCTGCTCGGGCGTCAGCGGCCGGATCCTCTCGTGGCGGAGCATGAGGAAGAGCTTCGCCGTCTCCTCGAGCTCCTCCGTGGCGAAGACGGCGTTCTCGAGCGTGGTGCCGGCGACCACCGGGCCGTGATTGGCGAGCAGCACGGCATGGTGCCTGCCGGCGAGCTGCTCGACCGCGGGGCCGAGCGCCGGGTCGCCCGGGCGGTAGTAGGGGACGAGCGGCAAGGTGCCGACGCGCATCACGTAGTAGGCGGTGATCGGCGGGATGCAGTCGTGCGGGTCGATGTCGGCGAGGCAGCTCACCGCCACCGAATGGGTCGAATGCAGGTGGACCACGGCGGTGGCGTCGGTGCGGTGCCGGTACATGCCCTGGTGGAGGAAGGTCTCCTTGGTCGGCTTGTCGCCGCTGACGTGGCGGCCGTCCGGGTCCAGCTTCGCCAGGCGGGCGGGGTCGAGGCTGCCCAGCGTGGCGCCGGTGGGCGTCATCAGCCAGCCGTCCTCGAGGCGCACGGAGATGTTGCCGGAGCTGCCGAAGGTCAGGCCGCGGTCGAAGATCGACCGGCCGAAGCGGCAGATGGCATCCCTGAGCTGCGTCTCGCTCACGGCCGCAGCCGCTCCCCCGGCATGTGGGCGCCCGGCATGTGCGCGAAGGCCTTGGTGAGGAAGTCGGGCGCACCGAAATTGCCGGACTTCAGCGCCAGGGCCAGTGGCCGGTCGCCGAGGCTCACGCAGGCGGGCACGCCGGGGTCGATCTGCGGGCCGATGGCCAAGCCCTCGATGCCCAGCGCCTTGACCACGGCACCAGAGGTCTCGCCCCCGGCGACGACGAGGCGGCGGACGCCGGCGGCGACGAGGCCCTTGGCGATGGCGGCCATGGCGTCCTCGATCAGCGTGCCGGCGCGGTCGCGGCCGAGCAGCTGCTGCGCCTCGGCGACGTCCTCGGGCGGTGCGGAGGCGTAGACCAGCACGGGTCCCTGCCCGAGATGCTCCCTGGCCCAGTCGACGGCGAGCTCGGCGGCGTATCCGTCGGCGAGCGCGAAGGGGTCGAGCTTCAGGGCCGGGTGGCCTTCCGCCATGTGCTCGATCTGGCCGAGCGTGGCGGCCGAGCAGGAGCCGGCGAGCACCGCCTCGTAGCCGTCGACGGCAGGCAGGGCGGTGGCGTCGCGGGCCTCGAGCCGGCCGGCACGGCGGAAGTTCTCCGGCAGGCCGAGGGCGATGCCGGAGCCGCCGGTGATCAGCGCGTGGCCGGCCATCGCCTCGCCCAGATGCAGCAGGTGGCGGTCGGCGACGGCGTCGGCCACGGCGTAGGCGACGCCCTGGCGGCGGAGGGCGGCGAAGCGGTCGGCGATGGCGTCGCGGCCGGCATCGACCACGGCATAGGGGACGAGCCCGACAGGCTTCGTCGCCTGCGCCGCCATCACCTTGACGAGGTCGCTCTCGGTCATGGGTGTGAGCGGGTGGTGGCGCATGTGGGTGTCGGCGAGCAGCCGCTCGCCGACGAAGAGGTGGCCCTGGTAGAGGGTCCGGCCGGTCTCCGGGAAGGCCGGGCAGACGACGGCGAGGTCGGTGCCGAGGGCCTCCATGAGCGCGTCGGCGACGGGGCCGATATTGCCCGCGGGCGTGGAATCGAAGGTCGAGCAGTACTTGAAGAGGATTTGCGCGGCCCCGGCCTGCTGCAGCCAGGCCAGCGCCTCGAGCGACTGGTCGACCGCGTCCCGGACGGGGGCGGTGCGCGACTTGAGGGCGATGGTGACGACGTCGGCGTCGGGGACGGCGAGGCCGGGCCGCGGCACGCCGATGAGCTGGACCGCGCGCATCCCGCCCTTGACCAGGGTGTTGCAGAGGTCGGTGGCGCCGGTGAAGTCGTCGGCGATGCAGCCGAGCAGGATGGCCAAGGTCGCTCTCCCCGTCGTCGTTGCCGGCAGTCTAGTGACCGTCGAGATGCCGGCGCAAGCGTGCGAGCACGGCATCGAGCATCGCCTCGGTCAGCCGGCCGGTGTTCATGTTGTAGCGCGAGCAGTGGTAGCTCGAGGCCAGGACCCGGCCCGGCCCGACCTCGTGCCAGGCGGCGTGGGCGAAGGGATGGGCCGCGGGCCGCAGGCCGAGGGCGCGCAGGGTCGATTCGTGGGCGATCCGGCCGAGGACGAGGATGGCGCGCGGCCCCTCGAGCTCGGCCGCGAGGAAGCGGCGGCACGCCCTGATCTCCGCCCCGGTGGGCTTGTTCTCGGGCGGCACGCAGCGCACGGCGTTGGTGATCCGGCAGTCGACCAGCTCGAGCCCGTCGTCGGGCCGGGCGGCGAAGCTGCCGCGGCTCCAGCCGAAGCGGGCGAGCGCCGGGTAGAGGGTGTTGCCCGCCCCGTCGCCGGTGAACGGCCGGCCGGTGCGGTTGGCACCCGAGAGCCCCGGTGCCAAGCCGACGATGAGGAGCCGGGCGGCGGGATCACCGAAGGTGGGGACCGGGGCGTTGTGCCAGCGCGGCTGCCGGTCGCGGGCGGCGGCGCGAAACCCGGCGAGGCGCGGGCAGAGCGGGCAGTCGGCGGGCGGGGCGGGCCGGGTCATGGCAGGGGTCATAGGTCATCCGCCGAGCCGCGCCAAGCCGCTCGCCCGCCTCTTGAACGGCGCTTTTCCACTGCCTACTTCTGAGTGGCCGGAGGTCGCGAGGCGAATCCGGCAAGTACCGTCCAGGGTGTGTCCGAATGGAGCGCCCGCCCTGTCTCGTATCGCTCAACTGGAGGATACCATGAGCATTGTCCGTTTCGATCCCTTCTTCCGCACCGTTCGCGACCTCGACCGGATGACCGGCGAGCTGCTGGGCAGCCGCGCCGGCTACGTGCCGGAGTACGACATCGTCGAGCATGGCGAGGACCGGTTCGCGGTGGCGCTGGCCGTTCCGGGCTTCGGCCTCGACGAGCTCGAGATCACGGTCAAGGACCGCGAGCTTTTGGTCAAGGGCGAGCCCAAGGCCGAGGCCCGTGCGAACTACGTCCGCCGCGGCATCGCCCGGGGCGCCTTCCAGCGCAGCTTCACGCTCGGCGAGCACATCGAGATCGCCGGGGCGTCGCTCGACAAGGGCATCCTCACGGTCGAGCTCGAGCGGCGCGTGCCCGAGGCGATGAAGCCGCGCAGCATCCAGATCGCGGCGCCGCAGGCGACCCGTCCCGCGGTCGAGGCCGCCGAGCAGGTGGCCTGACGGCCGACCGTCGGCCACCGCCTGACCTTCAGGCATAGCCATGGAAGCCTGGCGGGCCGGACGTCCCGCCAGGCTCATTTTCGGCTTGCATCGAGGCCGTCACCGGCCCGAGGAAGATGCGCATGACCGAGAACCTCTACCAGACGCTCGGGGTGTCGCAGTCGGCCTCCGACGACGAGATCCGCAAGGCCTATCGGAAGCTGGCGAAGACCTGCCATCCCGACACCAAGCCCGGCGACAAGGCCGCCGAGGAGCGCTTCAAGGCGATCTCCCGCGCCTACGCGATCCTCGGTGATCCGGCCAAGCGCAAGCGCTACGACAAGGGCCAGATCGACGCCGACGGCAACGAGCGCGGCCCGCAGGGCTTCCCGTTCGGCGCCGGTGGTGCCGGTCCGTTCGGCGCGCAAGGTGGCGGGCGAACCTGGCACTACACCTCGCGCGGCGGCCCTGGCGACGCTGCCGGGATGGGCGGTGGGGCCGGCGGTGGCTTTGCCGGGTTCGACGACATCTTGAGCGACCTGTTCGGCGGCGCCGCTCGCGGCGGCCGGTCCAGGAGCGGCCGCGGTGGCGAGGACCTCAAGCTCGCGGTGACCATCGATTTCCTCGACGCCGCCAAGGGCACCAAGCGCCGGCTCGGCCTGCCGGATGGTCGACATCTCGACGTCACCATCCCGGCCGGGGTCGAGGCGGGCCAGGTGCTCAGGCTCAAGGGCCAGGGCATCGCCGGCGGCGACGCGCTGGTCGAGGTGCAGGTCTCGCCACACGAGGGCTTTCACCGCGACGGCCTCGACATCCATCTCGACCAGCCGATCCCGCTGGCCCTGGCGATCGCCGGCGGCAAGGTGACCGTGCCGACGATCGACGGCAACGTCGCCGTCACCGTGCCGGCCTGGACCAGCTCCGGCAGGGTGCTCCGCCTCAAGGGCCGCGGCATCCAGCGCGGCGGCCACCGCGGCGACCAGCTCGTCCGGCTCGAGATCGAGCTGCCGGCGACCACCGATCCGGCGCTGGCCAAGTGGGCCCGGGGCAAGGTCGAGAGCGGCGTCTGAACGACCGCCTCGCCCGTCGCGGGCGGCGCCGTTTTTCTAAGCCTCAGCCTGGCAAGGCTTCCTCAAAGAGCTCCGACCTCTAGGCCCGGGGGGCCACCGCCACTTCGGCCGGGCCGTGGGCCTCAGGAGGCCTCCTCGACCGGGCTCAGCCGGTAGATGCCGCCGTCGGCGGCGTCGGTGAGCAGATAGACGAGGCCGTCGGTGCCGACCCGGACGTCGCGGATGCGCCCGATCTCGCCCTCGAGCAGCCGCTCCTCGTGCACCACGCGATCGTCCTCGAGCTCGAGCCGGGCCAGGAGCTGGTAGGCCAGGGCGCCAACCAGGAGATCGCCCTGCCACGCGGGGAAGGCGTCGCCGGTGTAGAACGCCATCCCGGACGGCGCGATCGACGGCGTCCAGACATGGACCGGCGCCTCGATGCCTTCCGGGGCCTCGTCGAGGCCGATCGACATGCCGGTGGCGTACTCCACCCCCTGCGTCACCTCGGGCCAGCCGTAGTTGAGCCCGCCGGGGCGGATGATGTTCAGCTCGTCGCCGCCGCGGGGCCCGTGCTCGTGCTGCCAGACGACGCCGGTCTCGGGATGAAGGGCGATGCCCTGGGCGTTGCGGTGGCCGTAGGAGAAGATCTCGGGCATCGCGCCGTCCCGGCCGACGAAGGGATTGTCGTCGGGGATGCGGCCGTCGTCGTGCAGGCGGATCAGGCTGCCGGTGTGGCTGGCGAGGTTCTGGGCCTGGTCGCGCTCGCCGCGATCGCCGTGGGTGACGTAGAGATAGCCGTCGGCGTCGAACAGCAGCCGCGAGCCGAAGTGGCGGCCACCGCTGCCGAGCCCATTGGACTCGAAGATCACCTCGGTGCCCTCGAGCCCGCCCTCGCCGAGCCGGCCGCGCGCGACCGCCGTGCCGGCGCCGCCATTGGCGAGATAGGCGTAGCTCAGGTAGACCAGCCGGTTGGTCGCGAAGTCGGGATGGAGCACCACGTCGAGCAGGCCGCCCTGGCCGCGGGCGAAGGCGGTCGGCACGCCGGCCAGCGGCTCCGGCACCAGCTCGAGGTCGGCGTTGACCAGCCGCAGCCGGCCCGGCCGTTCGGTCACCAGCATCCCGCCGTCCGGCAGGAAGGCCATGCCCCAGGGGTTCTCGAGTCCGCCCACGAGGCGCTCGACGGCAAAGGTCGCCTGCGCGCTCTCGACCCGGTCGAGGATCTCCTCGGCACCCAGGGTGCCGCCGATCTGCATGCTGCCGCAGGATGAGAAGAAGCCCACGCCGGCGCCAAGCAGGCTGGCGTGGAAGAGACGGGCGAGGCGCATGGCGATCCTCCTGCCGGGACGGTTGGCCTGCACGTCAAGGTAACACTGGCGGGCCGGATGCCCAGGGGGCGGGACGTCCGGAGCGGCACTCCTCGGGCGGCCGAGGGTCCCTCAGGCGGCCGAGGGTCCGGCGGCGCCCGCGGGGCCAGGGCGGCCGGCGGCGGGCGGCCGGGCACTGGCCGGCAGCGTACCGCCTTCGGCGAGGCGGCCGAGCGCCGCCATGTCGAGCACCACGAGCTCGCCCTGCCCACGGCGGATGATGCGGTGGCGCTGCAGCTCGCTCAGCATCCGCGAGACGGCCTCGCGCTGGGTGTTGATGCGGTTGGCGATGTCAGTTTGCTTGGGTGCCGGGGCGAGCCGGGCGGTGTTGGCGCCGATCCGGTTGAAGCCGGCGAGACGGTAGAGCTCGGCGCAGACCCGGGTTGGCACCGGCGCGGTCAGGATGTGCAGGCGCCGGTTCAGGGTGCGGATCAGGCGGGTCAGGCGCGCCAGGATCGCCATGGCGAAATCCGGGTGCCGGCGCAGCAGCTTGTTGAACTCGGCGGCGCTCAGCCGGGCGAGCTCGGCCTTGGTCACGGCCGTCATGTTGGTGCCGCGTGGTGCCCCGTCGATGGCCGAGAGCTCGCCCACGAGGTCGCCCGGGCGCAGGTCGTGGAAGACCACCTCGCGGCCGGCGAGCGAATAGGTGGTGAGGCGCAGATGCCCGGCCAGCACGACATAGACGTCGTGCTCGTCGTCGTTCTGGGCGAAGACCGTGGCCCCGGCCGGATGGTGCTGGGGCTGCAGGGCACGCGCGATGTCGGCAAGCACGACGTCGTCCAGCCGCCGGAAGAACTCATGCTGCCGCAGGGTCTCGGGGCCGACGCCGGTCATGGCTGCGCGGCACCACCTCCGCCGGAAAAGCTGGTCCCGTCCACGATCGACAGCCGCCTCCCGCCAGTGCCGGTCGCTCCCGCCGGCTCGTTGTTGCATCGCTGCATCGGCATACGGAAATGCTGCGGAACGTGATCCGCATCACATTTCCTCGCGCGATGCATGTTATTCTAGCTGCGTGCCTCCCTGAACGATCAATTGCGCGGCCGATACCCAGAGAGGTGTATCGGCCGTTTCTTTTGCAGTGGCGGCATGCGCCACGCCCCCGGTTCCCGGCCCCGCTTCAGCCCCGGCCGATGAACGGCATCTTGGTCGCCATGACGGTGACGAACTGAACATTGGCGTCGAGCGGCAGGCCGGCGATGTGGGCGACCATGTCGGCGACGTGGCGCACGTCCATCCTCGGCTCGGTCTTGGTCGTGAAGTCGGCCTGCAGCACCCCGCCGGTCATCCGCTCGGTCATCTCGGTGGCGGCATTGCCGATGTCGATCTGGCTGCTGACGATGTTGAACTGCCGGCCATCGAGGCTGATCGACCGGGTGAGCCCGGTGATCGCATGCTTGGTGGCGGTGTAGGGGGCCGAGTAGGGGCGAGGCACGTAGGCGGAGATCGAGCCGTTGTTGATGATCCGCCCGCCCTGCGGGTCCTGGTGGCGCATCATGCCGAAGGCGGCGCGCGCACAGTAGAACGAGCCGTTGAGGTTGGCGTTGACCACCTTCTGCCATTCGGCGATCGGCAGCTCGTCCATGGGCACCGCGGGCGAGCCGGTGCCGGCATTGTTGAACAGCACGTCGAGCCGGCCGAACGTGTCGGCGCAGGCCTTGAACAGCGCCTCGACCGAGGCCGGGTCGCCGACGTCGGTCGAGACCGCGAGCGCCTTGCCGCCCTCGCCCTCGATGATGCCCGCCACGGCGTCGAGGGCCGCCTGCCGGCGGCCGGCCAGCACCACGGCATGCCCGGCGGCCGCCAGGGCCACCGCCGATGCCTTGCCGATGCCGCTGCCGGCACCGGTCACGATCGCCACCTTCGTCATCGTCGCTCTCCCTGAAAAGCGTTCCTGGGGCCGGCCGCCACGGTCAGCGCCGCCGGTAGGGCGCAAACCAGCCGAGCCCGTCCTCGGTCCGCCCTTTGGGCAGGTACTCGCAGCCGACCCAGCCGGCATAGCCGATCTCGTCGAGCAGGGCGAAGAGGTAGGGGTAGTTGATCTCGCCGACATCGGGCTCGTGCCGCTCGGGCACGCCGGCCACCTGCACGTGGTCGACCACGCCGATCAGCTCCTTGAGATGCATGGCGAGGTCGCCCTCCATGATCTGGCAGTGGAAGAAGTCGAGCTGGAGCTTGAGGTTCGCCGCACCCACCCGCTCGATGATCCGCCTGCCGTCGCGCTGGTAGTTGAGGAAGTAGCCGGGGATCGAGCGGCTGTTGATCGGCTCGATCAGGATGGTGATGCCGTGCTCGGCGGCGCGGCCGGCCGCGAGCTCGAGATTGGCGAGGTAGGTGCTCTCGAAGTGGCGGCGGTCGTCGTCGGCGCCGATCAGCCCGGCCATGCAGTGCAGCCGCGTGGCGCCGATGACGCGGGCGTAGTGCAGCGCCTGGTCGAGCCCGTCGCGGAACTCGACCTCGCGCCCCGGCAGGGCGGCGATGCCGCGCTCGCCCCTGGCGAAATCGCCGGGCGGCAGGTTGAAGAGCGCCTGGGCCAGGCCGTTGGCGTCGAGCGCGGCACGGATCGCCTCGGGCGGGTGCTCGTAGGGGAAGAGGTACTCCACACCGTCGAACCCGGCGGCGGCGGCGGCGGCGAAGCGCTCGAGGAACGGCCGCTCGGTGAACATCATGCTGAGATTGGCGGCGAACCGCGGCATGTCTTCCGTCCTCCCTGCTCCCCGCCCGACCCGGCGGCCGGGGCCCGGTGCTTGCGCCGTGCGCGACACCGCACGCATCCCGGCCGTGCTATGCACGCAAACGCGGGCGAGAACAATCCCGGCCGGATGGCGGCTGCGGCGCGTCCGCCCGCCCTGCCGGCAACCGTTGCCGGCGCCGGCGAGTGGCGCTAGCAGCAGCCGGACGACGCCAGCAGCCAGAGCGGACCCGCGTGCCTTCCAGACCTCCACCTCCCCGCACCTGGCTCATGCTCGGCGGCAAGGCCGGCGACAACACCCAGATCACGGCGCTCGCCGAGGCCCTGGGCTGGCCGTTCGAGACCAAGCGTCTGGCCTACCGGCGGACCGAGCTTTTGACCAATCTCTTCGCCGGGCCGACGACCAAGGGGCTGGTCGCCGAGCGCTCCGACCGGCTCGAGCCGCCCTGGCCGGAGCTGGTCATCTCGGCCGGCCGGCGCAACGAGCCGCTGGTCCGCTGGATCCAGGCGCAGGCCGGGCGCGACAAGGTCCGGCTCGTCCATGTCGGCCGTCCCTGGGCGCTGCACGAGTGCTTCGACCTGATCGTGACGACGCCGCAGTACCGCCTGCCGCGAAAGCCGCACATCCTGCACAACGAGCTGCCGCTGCAGCGGGTCAACACCGACCGCCTCGTGCGCGAGGCCGAGCTGTGGCGCGCCCGGCTGGCGCACCTGCCGGAGCCGCGCCTCGCGGTGCTGCTCGGCGGCCATGCCGGTCCCTACAATTTCGACCGCGAGAACGGCGCGCTGCTCGGCCACCATGCGAGCCGCATGGCCGCGGCCGTGGGCGGTGCCCTCCTGGTCACGACCAGCGCCAGGACGCCGGAGGCGGCGATCCGGGCGTTCGGCGCCCAGCTCGACGTGCCGCACGTCCTGCACCGCTTCGTCAAGTTCCAGCCGGCGGCCGAGAACCCGTTCTTCGCCTTTCTCGGCCTCGCGACGGAGGTGATCGTGACGGCCGACAGCATGTCGATGCTCGCCGAGGCGATCGCCTCGGGCAAGCCCACCCACATCTTCGACCTCGCGCGCGGCAAGAGCTCGAACCGGCCGCCGCGGCCCCAGGACGGCCGCATCGCGCGGCGAACGGTCAGGGAGCGGCTGGCGGATTTCCGCTTCCAGGCGGTCATGTACACCTTGGGCATGCACCTCTTGCCGAGCCGGCTGACCCGGGACGTGCGCATCATCCACACCCGCCAGGTCGCGGCCGGGCGGGCGGCCTGGCTCGGGCAGCCGCGGCCGGCGGGGGACGCCCCGCCGCTCGTCGACCTCGAGCGCGCGACGGCCGCCGTGCGGGCGCTGTTCGGCGCTGCGCCACCGCCCCGGCCGGTCCTGCCGGAGAGCCGCTGGCCGGAGATCGTCCAGCGGGTGTTCCAGGGGTAGGAAGCGAAGAACAGAAGGGCGGGAAGGATGATCCTCCCCGCGCCCCACCCGAACCAGGGACTGGAGAGCGGCCGTGGCGTCGGCGCGAGACATTTCGATCAGGACCGTGCTGCTCGTCGCCGCCGGCTTGCTGGCGGTGCAGGCCGTGGTTCTCTTGCTGATGGGCCAGCCGCCGATCTGCGCCTGCGGGCGGATCGATCTCTGGCACGGCGACCCGTCGGGGCCGGAAACCTCGCAGCACCTCGCCGACTGGTACACGTTCACCCACGTCGTGCACGGCTTCGGCTTCTACCTGCTCTTCTGGCTGGTGGCGCCGCGCTGGTCGGTGGGCCTGCGCTTCCTCGCGGCGTTCGGGCTCGAGGCCGGCTGGGAGGTCCTCGAGAACACGCCGATGGTCATCGAGCGCTACCGCGAGCAGGCGCTGGCCGAGGGCTATTTCGGCGACAGCGTCGTCAACTCGCTCGGCGACACGCTGGCGGCCGCGCTGGGTTTCGCCCTGGCCCGCATCCTGCCGATCTGGACGTCGGTGGTGCTGGTGGTCGGCATGGAACTCTACCTGGCCCTGATGATCAGGGACAACCTGACCCTCAACATCCTCCAGCTCGTCGTCCCGATCGAGGCGATCTCGCGCTGGCAGCTCGGCGGCTGAGGCGCCCGGCAGCCGTCAGTCGCGGGGCAGGAGGAAGATGGCGGTGCCCATGGCGAGGCTGCCGAAGGTGACGGCGAAGCCGCCGCCGAGCAGCACGAGGGCGGTGAGCTCGACCCCGTTGCCGAAGATGAGGTCGCGCAGGCCCGCGACGTTGGCGCGGACGAGCAGGGCGAGCAGCAGCCAGCCGGCGACGATGCCCATGAGGCAGTTCTGGGCCAGATAGGCCAGGAGGCGACGGTCGGCGCGCTGCAGGGCCGGGCTCCTCGACGCTGGCGACCGCTCGGCCGACGGGCGGCCGACGCACGGGGAGCCGTCCAGCCTGCCGCAGGGCCGGCTCCCCGCCCATGAGATGTGGCGTCCAATGGCGGCGGATCAATGCGGCGACCCGAGAGGTGGGCTGGTGCCGGCCGAGGGCGACGGCGCTGCGACGGCCAGCAGCATCGGCGTGGCGACGATGCCGGCCGCCTCGGTCGCCGCGGCGCTGCGGACGAAGCCCAGCCGCTCGTAGATCGGCACGGCATAGGCCGAGGCGTTGACGGTGAGGCTGGTCACCGGCGGGTCGGCGCCGGCGAGGTGGCCGGTGACGGCCGCGAGCAGCCGCCGGGCGATGCCTTGGCCCTGGTGCTCGACGGCGGTGAACAAGAGGGTCAGGTGGTCGAGGCCGTCCGGCGCCCCGTCGCGACCGCGCAGCTCGGCATAGCCGAGGAGCGCGGCCTCGTCGCGCGGCGTCGCGCACCAGGCCACGGCGCCCTCGCCGAGCCGCGCCCGGAGCGCCTTCTCGGTGACGTAGAGGCGAAAGGCGACCTGGCCCACGGTGGAGAGCGTCGGCGCGATGAAGCGGACGAAGGCCGGCTCGATCAGCCGGGCGACGGCCCCGGCATCGGCGCGGTCGGCACGGCGAACGACGAGCCGATCGGCCGTCGCCCGGTCAGATGCCGTCGACAATGGTGATCTCGACGACCCCGCCGCCGTCGCGGCGGAACGCTGCCGCAGCCTGGTACTCGGCCGAGTGGAAGCAGGCGCGGGCAGCTTCGAGATCCGGGAACTCGATCACCACGAAGCGGGCGAAATCGGCCGGCCCCTCGAGCACCTCGTGGCGGCCGCCGCGGGCGAGGATCCGGGCGCCGTAACGCTCCAGGATGCCGGGCACCTGGCTCGCGTAGCGGGCGTACTGCTCGGGCTCGTCGACGCGTGCCCGGGCCAGCCAGTAGGCGGTCATGCGGCCCTCCCCTCGCGTGGTCTCCGGGCACCGATCCTAGCAGGCCGGCGGCCCGCCGTGCAGCGGCAAGCTGGCGGCGTCGATTGCGAAGCCGGCGCAAATTGCCCATAGAGGGATACCGCGATCCGCCCAGCGGCGGCAGGCGGTCACCCATGGGAGGAACGCATGCGTCTTGGACTTCTGGGACTGGTCGCGGTGGGGCTGGCGAGCGCCGGCGCCGCGGCCCAGGAGGGTCCCTTCGACAAGGAGACGACGGCCGAGCTCGCGGCCATCTGCGCCTCGGAAACGGCCACCGACAGCCATTTCTGCTACGGCTTCATGATCGGCGCCGGGCAGCTCTACACCGAGATTCTCCGGGCCCAGCTCATCGAGCCGCTCGCCTGCCCCGACCCGGCGCCGACCCTGGTCGAGATGCGCACGGCCTTCATCGACTGGGTCGCGGCGAACCCCGAGGCCGGCGAGACGCGGGCCATCGACGGGATGATGCAGGCGGCCGCCGAGACCTGGCCGTGCAGCTGAACCAACCCCCAGCGGAAAGAGCGACGATCATGACCTTCAAGCAGCGAACCGCCGGCCTCGTCGTCGGCCTTCTCGCCCTGACGACGATCACCGGTTGCGACACCCTGGACACCGACCGGCAGACCGGCGAGCGCGCCGCCACCGGCGCCGCCATGGGCGCCGCCGCCGGTGCCGCGGTCGGCATCATGACCGGCGGCTTCCTCGCCAAGACGGTGGCCGGTGCGGCGATCGGCGGTGCCGGTGGCTTCATCTACGACCAGGTCGAGCGCGAGCGCGACTGACTGAAGGGAAGCTAAATGCGTGGAGGCACCGCCTCCTCGCGCCCCTCCGTTGCTTGTTGCAGGCCGCTTCTACGCAGCTGCCTTGAGCACCAACGGTCGGACGCGAACGAAGACGAAAGCACGAGGGTGTCCAGGCCTGCCGTTTAGACGCTCAATGACGCACGTCACGCGGCGGGTTTCCAGCCAACGACGGAACGTCGGCGCCTGCAAGCGGTTGACGTAGCCGAGCTTGCGCCGGCCTGCGTCGATCCTCACGGCGTTCGTATCGTGCGGGTTTTCGGGCTCCGGTTGTAGCTCGACCGGCATGCCGATACGCATGCCGGCATTCTCCGCGGGGGCGTGATAGCGGTAGCCCGCGATCTCCAGCATCAGGTCGCAATGGGTGGCGTCGGGATCGAGTGGATCGACCAGGGAGAAGCCATCGCTCGGCAGCTTTGCCTCGGTCAGCCCGAGCAACGCGACATCGCTGAACTCGAGCCTCGGTGACAAGCGGAATTGCTGCTCGTACTCCTGGAAATCCGAGCGGCTCCGTGGCGGCAGACGTCGCATGAAGGTCCGCAGCACCCCACGATCGTGTACTAGGCGCTTCATGTTGAAGGCCGGAAAACCCTCGTAACCCAACGCGTGGAGGTCGGCGAGCTCTCGGCCGGCATTGAGCGATCGGAATTCCGCGTCGTCTCGGAGATAGCGCAGGGTACAATTGTTGCCGCTGCAGTCGAGAATGGCGACCACCCAACGAAAACGATCGCTGTCCCGCGAATCGGGCGCCTGCCACGCCAGCAACAGCTTGCGAGGCTCCACGACACGCTCGATTAGATTCGCCATCTCATTCCCCGAAAGCCGCTTGCAGCAAAGCCCGTCGGGCGGCGATGAGTTCCACAACGAAGCTTGCACGCTCGACGCTGAAGGGAATGCCCACGGGATACGAGGTGCATTCGTCGACGATTCTGGTCACGACCATCATATCAAAATCAAAATCAAACTAAACGACTACCGGCTGACGCCGGTAGGTTTGGTGAGATGGTTTTCGAGA
>CAYWSB010000083.1:0-22649 GCA_964460465.1 uncultured Geminicoccaceae bacterium
CTGCAAGCCGCTCACGATCCGCCGAGGAGACGAAAAGGCCAAGGTTTCCTCGCATCAAGGCATCTTAGCGTTTCGGACTCAAATGTCAAAGACTATCCACTAGCTGCCTGAGGGTTGCGGATAGGTAGTTCCTGCGGAACCGTTGCCGAACGAGCCATGCTGATCTGAAAGTTTGGATCATTTGCTATTCTTGCGTTCTCAATTTTGGAGAAGGAGTCGAAAATTGAAAGAAATTTCCTCAACAAGGATCGCTCCTCCGAGAACTCTAGTACAGGCCGACCGCCATTCCGTGCGGAGCTTGGGCAGGAGTGTCGTTTTGCTCAACGACCGGACTTAGGGCTGGAGAGGCTCGCATCGCAAAGGCCACCAGTCCTCGTCGAGGCGCTGGGCGAGCGTGTAGTCGGGCTGCGTCGGGAGGGTCGCCGCCACGGCTTCGCCGTCCTGGTCGGCGAGCTCGAGCGCGGCGGCGCGGCCCAGTTCCTCGACCTCCTCCGACAGATGCTCGAGGTC
Source organism: uncultured Geminicoccaceae bacterium (assembly GCA_964460465.1). GTDB lineage: Bacteria > Pseudomonadota > Alphaproteobacteria > Geminicoccales > Geminicoccaceae > SLRI01. Next base: position 511 of record CAYWSB010000083.1, read on the forward strand.
GAGCGGGCCGTTCCAGCGCTGCCGCGCCAGTGCGCGCAGGGCCTCGGCCTGGTCCTGCGTCCAGGCGTAGAAGTCCTCGTCGTCGAGCGCTGCGCTGGTCCTCATGGGTTGCAGCCTACCGCAGCCAAGCTCTTTCGGCCTGTATACACTATCCTTATGGCGCGCTTGCCGGTCCGACGATGCACGCCGACCCCACCCCCCTGCGCCGTCAGCTCACTGCTTGCAGGCCGTGCCGCGCGACCAGGCTCAAAAGCTTCAGCGAGGCGCCCCGGGGGCGTTTCTCGCCGCGTTCCCATTGGCTGACGAGGCTGGTGGTGACGTTGAGATAGAGGGCGAAGACAGCCTGGCTCGCGTTCTCACGCTCGCGGATGGCGCGGATCTCGTCGGGCGACAGGTCTTGGATGGGGGTCAGGCAGAGCGCGTCGAAGGACTTCATCGTCTGCTTCGACATGACCCCTGCCTCGGTGAGGCCCTGTGCCGTCTCATGGACGGCCGCCAACGCATCGCTCTTGTATCGCCTACTCATCGCCAGTGATCTCCAAGATGGCGCCGTTCGCCTTCGCCACATCGATGGCCGGGTCATCGAGGCCGAGCAGCTCGCTGGCGAGTGCACGAAACGCGGCGAGCTCGTCCTGGCCGATGTTGGCCTGCGCTTGCTTGGCGAACCCGTAGACGAAGAGCGCCCGCTCGCCTCGGCGCAGGACCACAATGCTGCGATATCCGCCAGAACGGCCCTGCCCTGGCCGGGCGATGCGCAGCTTGACGACTCCGCCGCCCAGGTCGGCATCGATCAGTCCTTGATCGGCACGCCGGGTGGCATCACGCAGCACGGCATCCTCAATGTCCTCATGCCTGGCGAACCGGGAGAATGGCTTGGTCTTGAAGATGCGCATCAAGTGCCTGCTCCCGCTCCGTCCTAGATATAGCACTAAGTGCTATATTTGTAAGTCGCGCCACGACTAACGGACCGCGGGAACCCGGTGGGTGCAGAGAGGCCGGCCTTCCTGCCCTCCTTCCTATCCTCCCACCTCCACGCCCACGACGGCGAGGCAGTCGCCGCTCTGAGCGATGCCGGGGAAGTGGCGGGCGATGAGGAGGCCGTCGAGGCTGGCCCGGTACTCGGCGGGCGCCTTGCCGGTGCGGTCGAGGGGCCAGATGCGGGCGATGGTGTCGCCCTTCCTGACCGGCTCGCCGAGGTCACGGGTGAGCTCGAGCATGCCGTCAGTGTCGGCGAAGGTGAAGCAGTCGGATGAGGGCATGTCGAGGAAGCGGGTCGGGGCAGGCTCGGGCTCGCCTGGGAGGATGCCCAGGTGGTACATGAGATTGGCGATGCCGCGCCTCGCGATCCGCACGCTTTCGGCCGTGGCGGTGCCGCCGCCCCTGAGCTCGGTGGTAACGAAGGTCTTGCCGGCTTCCTCGACGGCGGTGTCCAGCATGCCCTGGCTGTCGATCTCGAGCATCTTGACGCTCCAGGGGGCGGCGAAGGCGCGGACGGCGGCGTCGCAGCGGGCCTCCTGGGTCTTGTCGGGGAGGACGTGGCTGGCGGCGAAGGGGAGGAAGTCGAGGGTCCTGCCGCCCGAGTGGAAGTCGAGCACGGCGTCGGCCATGGGGATGAGGCCGCGCATGACGAAGTCCGCGATCTTCTCGGAGAGGGAGCCGGTGGCCGAGCCCGGGAAGATGCGGTTCATGTTGCGGCCGTCGACGGGCGAGGTGCGCTTCGCCGCCTTCACGGCGGGGTGGTTGAGGAAGGGGAGCAGGATGACCCGCCCCCGGAGGGACATGCTTTCCAGGCGGTTGGCGAGGTCGAGGATGGCGAGCGGGCCCTCGTACTCGTCGCCGTGATTGCCGCCGGTGACCAGGAGCGTGGGGCCGTCGCCGCCCCTGGCCACGGTGATCGGGATCATCAGGTTGCCCCAGGCACTCTCGTCGCGGCTCCAGGGCAGGCGGAGGAAGCCGTGCTGCACGCCCGCGGCGTCGAAGTCGATCGTCGGGACGACGGGGGATGGCGGGCCGGACATCATGGCTTTCGGCCCTTCAGATCTTGACGACGAGGTGGCGGGGGACATCGGCGAGCAGCTCCGGGCCGCTCTCGCCGATGACGATGCTCTCGGTGATCTCGAGACCCCAGTCCTCCATCCAGAGCCCCGACATGAAGTGGTAGGTCATGCCGAGCTCGAGCACCGTCTCGTCGCCCGGGCGGAGGCTCGAGGTGCGCTCGCCCCAGTCGGGCGGGTAGCTGAGGCCGATGGGATAGCCCGTGCGGTTCGACTTCTCGATGCCGTGCTTCGCCAGGATGCGGAAGAAGGCGTTGGCGATATCCTGGGTCTGGTTGCCGGCCCTGGCCTGCTCGAGCCCGGCCGCCATGGCCTCGAGCACCGCCTTCTCGGCGTCGAGGATCTGCTGGGGCGGGGCGCCGAGGAAGACGGTGCGGGAGAGCGGGCAGTGGTAGCGGTGGTAGCAGCCGGCGATCTCGAAGAAGGTGCCCTCGCCCTTTGCCATCGGCTGGTCGTCCCACGTGAGGTGCGGGGCGCCGGCGGCAGGGCCCGAGGGCAAGAGCGGGACGATGGCCGGGTAGTCGCCGCCGATGCCGTCCCTGTAGCGCAGCCCGGCGGCATAGATCTCCGCCACGAGGTCGCATTTGCGGATGCCGGGCTCGACCAGCTCGACGATGCGGGCGTGCATCCGCTCGACCAGGCGGGCGGCGTTGCGCATATAGGTCAGCTCCTGCGGCGACTTCACCGCCCGCTGCCAGTTGACGAGCGCGGTGGCGTCCTGGAAGCGCGCGTCGGGCAGGCCCTGGACGAGATGCTGCCAGGCGGCGGCGGAGAAGTAGTAGTTGTCCATCTCCACCCCGATCCGCCGGCGGCCCCAGCCCCGGTCCTTCAGGCACTGGGCGAGATACTGCATGGGGTGGCGGACCTCGCTTTGCACGTAGTGGTCCGGGTAGCCGATGAGGCGGTCGTCGGGCAGCCAGGAGGTGCGCCTGGCACCGTTGGCGTCCTGCAGCCGGCCGAACCAGAGGGGCGTGTCGTCGAGCGGCAGCACGACCATCTGGTGGACGTAGAAGGACCAGCCGTCATAACCGGTGAGCCAGTTCATGTTGGACGGGTCGGTGACCAGGAGGAGGTCGATGCCGGCCAGTTCCATGGCCTTTCGGGTCTTGGCGAGCCGCGCGTTGTACTCCTCGGCGGTGAAGCGCTCGCGGGCATCGAGCATGACGGGGGCTCCGGGCTCGGGGTTGGCAGGCGTTCCTGCACCCATCGATAGCGCGGCCCGGCGGCGGTGCCAAAGCGCGTCGAACGAATCCCGCGGGGTTCCGCCCCGTGGCGCAATCGGGCATGCTTGGCTGCGGCATCGGGCTTTTGCCTATCGGGAGATCGGGATGGCTGCAGCGAGGGCTCTCAGAACTGCTGCCACAGGAGCTGGCCTTGCCCTGCTCGTGGCCCTGACCAGCGCCTGCTCGATCGGCATGGCGCTGTCTGGCGACCCCGAGCCCGACCTCGAGGCCTGCCATGTCGGGGCGTACGAGGTCGACATCGAGGAGCAGCTCGGCCCGCCGGTTGCAGCGCGGTCGCTGCCGGACGGCGGGCGGGAGTGCGTTTACGAGTATGCGCTGGGGACCGCCCCGTCGCCAGAGCGCGCCATCACCCATGGCACGCTGGACGTCCTCACGTTCGGCCTCTGGGAGGCGATCGGGACGCCGGTGGAGGCGCTGCGGGGCGAGACCTATCGAATGACCGTGGTCTACGACGCCGACGGCAATGCCACCGCGATCGCGACGGAGAAGGTGGCCGACTGACGCTGGTTCAGGCGCCGCCGAACAGCCCCTGGTGGGCGTCGCGGAGCTGGTTCTTCTGGACCTTGCCCATGGTGTTGCGCGGCAGGGCGTCGATGGCGAAGACGCGCTTCGGGCGCTTGAAGGCCGCGAGCTTCTCCTTCGTGGCGGCGATCACCGCGGCCTCGTCGACCGCCGAGCCGAGTGAGGGGACCACGACGGCGACCACCGCCTCGCCGAAATCCGGGTGGGGGACGCCGATCACCGCCGACTCGGCGATGCCGGGCAGGTCGTTGAGGACGTCCTCGACCTCCTTGGGGTAGACGTTGAAGCCGCCTGAGATGATCAGGTCCTTGCCGCGGCCGACGATGGTGAGATAGCCGTCCTGCCCGAAGCTTCCGAGATCGCCCGTGACGAAGAAGCCGTCGGGGCGGAACTCGGCCGCCGTCTTCTCCGGCTGGCGCCAGTAGCCCTTGAAGACGTTGGGGCCCCTGACCTCGATCATGCCGATCTCGCCGGGGGCGAGCGCCTTGCCATCCTCGCCCACCACCCGGACCTCGACCCCCGGCAGCGGCCGGCCGACGCTGCCCGGCCGGCGCTCACCATCGAGCGGGTTGGTGGTGTTCATGCAGGTCTCGGTCATGCCGTAGCGCTCGAGGATCGCGTGGCCGGTGCGCGCGGTGAAGGCCGCGTGGGTCTCGGCCAGCAGCGGTGCGGAGCCCGAGACGAAGAGGCGCATGTGGGCTGCGGCGTGCCGGGTCAGGCCCGGATGGGCGAGCAGCCGCGTGTAGAAGGTCGGGACCCCCATCAGCACGGTTGCCTCCGGCATCAGCCCGAGCACCTCGCCGGCATCGAACTTGGGCAGGAGGATGCAGCGCGCTCCGGTGGCCAAGGCCATGTCGAGGGCCACGAACAGGCCATGAGTGTGGTAGAGCGGCAGGGCGTGGATGAGCACGTCGTCCGCGGTGAAGCCCCAGGCCGCGATCAGGGCCTGGGCGTTCGACCAGAGATTGTCGTGGCTGAGCATCGCCCCCTTGGAGCGGCCGGTGGTGCCCGAGGTGTAGAGGATGGCGGCGATGTCGTCGGGGCCGGCCATGGCGATGTCGGTCGTCAGCCGGGCGGCATCGGCGGCCTCGGCCATGCTGCCATGGCCCGCCCCGTCGAGCGTCAGCAGCCGCGCGCCCCGACCCTCAACGAGCGGGCGCAGCCGGTCGGCGTTGCGCGGGTCGACGACCACGACCGCGGGCTCGGCGTCGCCGATGAAATACTCGAGCTCGCCCAGCGTGTAGGCGGTGTTGAGCGGCAGGTAGATGGCACCTGCCCGCAGCGCTCCCAGATAGAGGGCGACGTTCTCGTGGCTCTTCTCCACCTGGACTGCGAGCCGGTCGCCGGGGCGCAGGCCGGCGGCGATGAGCGCCGCGGCCATCCGCCCGGCACGGGCGAGCAGGTCGCCGGCGGTGATCGGCCGGCCCTGCCAGACGACGATCGGGTGGTCGGGCGCGCCCGCGAGGCGCTCCTCGAGCTTGGCAAAGAGATTGGCGTTCATCGACTCGCACCCATCAGCGTGTCGGGCAGCCAGGTGGCGATGCCCGGGAAGAAGCAGAGCAGGATGATGGCGACGACCATGCAGCCGACATAAGGCAACGAGCCCTTGAGGATGGTCTGCAGCTTGATCTCGGGGGCGATCGAGTTGATCACGTAGAGATTGAGCCCGACCGGCGGCGAGATCAGGCCGATCTCCATGTTGATGGTCAGCACCACGGCGAACCAGTAGGGGTCGAAGCCGGCTGCGAGGATCACCGGGAGCAGGATCGGGGCGACCATGACGATGACGGCGACCGGCGGCAGAAAGAATCCGCAGACCAGGAGGAAGAGGTTGATGTAGAAGAGCAGAAGCCAGGGATTGACGTCCATGGCGATGATCGTGTTGGCGACCGACTGGGTGATGTAGAGGCTGGAGAGCATGTAGCTGAAGACGCCGGCAGCGCCGACGATCACCAGGATCATCACCGATTCCCGCGTGCTGTCGCGGAGGATGGCCCAGAGCTTCTCGGGCTGGACCATGCGGTAGATGACGACGGCGGTGGCAAGGCAGGCGACGGCACCCAGGGCCGCCGTCTCCGAGGGCGTGGCGATACCGCCATAGAGGGCATAGAGCACGGCTGCCACGATGAGCAGGAAGGGGACGACCCGGGGCAGGATCTCCAGCTTCTCCTTCCAGCTGTAGCGCACGGCGGCGAGGGCCGTGCCACCCCGGCCGGCCCGCCAGGTGGCGTAGACCGACCAGGCCATGAAGAGCGCGGTGAGCATCAGGCCCGGGATCAGGCCGGCGAGGAAGAGGCGGCCGATCGAGGTCTCGGTCGAGATGCCGTAGACGATCATCGTGACGGAGGGCGGGATCAGGATGCCGAGCGTCCCGCCGGCAGCGATCGAGCCCGCCGCGACGCCATCCGGAAAGCCGCGCTCGCGCATCGCCGGGATGCCCATCTTGCCGATGGCGGCGCAGGTGGCGGGCGACGATCCCGAGAGGGCGGAGAAGAGGGCGCAGGCACCCAGGTTGGAGATGACGAGGCCGCCCGGCACCCGGGTCATCCAGCGGTCCAGCGCCAGGAACAGGTCCGGGCCGGCACGGCTCGAGGCCACGGCGCCGCCCATGAGGATGAACATCGGGATGGACAGCAGGGCGAAGCTGTCGAGCTTGCCGAAGAAGAGCTCAGGCACGAGCGACAGGTCGCGCAGACCCGAGAAGGTCAGGAGAAAGCCGATCGAGACGACCAGGAGGCCCATGCCGATGGCGATGCCGCTGAAGAGCACCAGCGTGGTGACGACGGCGACGAGCAGGCCCTGGGCCACGGGGTCCATTCAGTGCACCTCGCGCACGGCCAGCAGGTTGTCGACCTTGTCGGGCAGGCCGAAGGGCTTCTCCCGGCCGGTCAGGCAGGCGACGAGGTCGGCCGCGAGCTGGAGGAACATGAGGCCGAAGCCGATGGGCAGGGCCAGATAGGGAATCCAGAGCGGCGGCCGCCAGATGCTGGGCGAGCGCCAGTTGTAGGCATGCGCCTCCCAGACCAGCTCGACGCCGTAGAAGACGACCAGGGCGCAGACGGCGAGGCCGAGGCCGACGCAGAGATAGTAGAGGGCGGTCCGGGACCTGCGGCCGAGATAGAGCGGCAGCAGGTCGACATTGACGTGCCCGCGCCGGCTCTGGACGTAGGGCATGCCGATCAGGGTTGAGGCGATCATCAGGTAGATGACGAGCTCGGTCTGCCAGACGGTGGAGGCATTGAGCACGTAGCGCATGAAGACGAGCTGGCAGACGATCAGCACCGAGACCGCGATCGCCGCGGCGGCGAGGAGCCCGCACACCAGCGACACCCGCCCGACGACCAGGATGAACCAGTCGGCAGGGTCACGCGGTCGGAGGGGCGGCGGCCGATGGCCCCCGGGCGGCGCTGACGATGTCGGGGCGGGCATGGCGGGTCCGGCTGGCGGCGGGGCGGCCAGATTCGGTCGCCCCGGTGCATCTGGTTGGCCCGGCGCCGATCACTCGACCGAAAGCGCCAGGTCCAGCAGTTCCTTGCCGTTGGGCGTCGAGTCGACGAACGAGGCGAAGGCGGTCTCCTGGGCGACATCGAGCCAGGCCCGGTAGTCCTCCTCCGTCATGTAGGCGATCTCGACCCCCGCCTCCTCGAACACCCGGACGGCCTCGTCGTCCTCCATGGCCGCGTTCTCGGCATAGTAGGCTTCGGCCACCTCGGCCGCCGCACGCAGTGCTGCCTGCTGCGCCTCGGAGAGCCCGTCCCAGGTGCGCTTGGAGAGCAGGAGCGGCTGGTACATGAACCAGAGGGCGTAGTCGCCGGGCGGGGTCAGGCAGGCCACCTGCTCGTAGAGCCGGAACGAGACGAAGGACGAGGACGAGGTGTTCAAGGCGTCGAGCACGCCGGTCTGCATCGCGCTGTAGACCTCGGAGCTCGGCATCGACGAGATCGCCGCACCGGCACCGGCCAGCATCTCCTCGAAGGACTGCCCCGCCGCCCGGGTCTGCAGGCCGGCCACGTCCTCCGGCCGGCGGATGCACTTGTCGCGCGCGGCGAAGCCACCGGCGAGCCAGCCCTTGACCAGGGTGACGACACCGTTGTCGTTGAGAATCTGCTCGAGCCGGGCCATCAGCTCGGAATCGTTCAGCCGCCGGGCGTGCTCGTGGTTCTTCACGAGGCCGGGCATCAGCGTCAGGTTGACCTCGGGATGGCGGCCGGCGGCGTAGGCGAGCGGGTAGACGATGCCGTCGACCTGGCCGCGGGTGAGCGGCGTCCATTGCTCGTTCGGGCTGAACAGCGAGGCGCTCGGGAAGATCTGGAACTCGATGCCGACATCGGCGGCGGCCACCTCCTCGGCCACGATCTCGATGATCTTGTGGCGGATGTCCGAGGTCGACCACTGGTGCGAGATGCGCAGGGTTTCGGCGGCGAGCGGCGCCGCCATGGCCACCGTCAGCACCGCGCCGGCGACTGCCGCTCGGGTCAAGCTCTTCATCGTTAGCCTCCCAAAGGCTGTTCTTGGCGCTGCGGTCTCGTTCGGACCGCGGGCTCGGACGTCAACCTCTGCCAGACTGCCGGCGCGTCAACAAGATTCTTTGTCCAGCGGCCTGAACGCCTTCGGCCGCCGGCATGGGCTAGTCGTCGATGTCGGAGACGCCTGACTGCATCTTCTCCTGCATCGTCTTCGATGCCTTCGGGCGGGTGTAGCGCTCCGCGAAGCGCTGCTCGGCGTCGCGGATGAAGGCCAGATCCTCCTCGGAGAGCTCGGCCTCGGCCAGCTGCGGCTTCTTCGCCTCGGCCTCGTCCCGCGGTGGCCGGGGGGCGGCCGGGTCTTGCGGTTCGCCCATCTCAGAGATCCTTCATGACGACGTGATGCGCGGTGATCGCCACGCCGAGGATGGGGTCCCGGGCATCGGTCGTGCCGACATGCAGGACCTGGAACTGGGTGCCGGGCGGAAAGAGGATCTCCTTCTCGCTGCCGTATTTCGACAGGCCGCTGACGTCCTTGCCGTGCGAGCTCTTGATCGTGAACTGCCAGTCGCCGTCGTAGCCGCGGCCTTGCGAGGTGCTGGTGAAGGCGTGCTCGGTGACCGTCCTGCCGGCCTGGTAGCGCTCGGCGATGCCGGCGAAGCCCGACACGCCGCGCTCCACGGTCGTGTAGCTCTTGCCCGGATCGGGGGCCGCATCGGGCAGCCTGGCGAGGCCGTTCGTCGCGTGCTGGGCGTAGCTCTTGAGCCCGACGTGCTGGACGTTGCCGAGCCCGCCCGCTTCCCGCAGGCCCTTGTTCAAATAGCCGTAGTCGCTGGTCGTGTAGCCGTAGACCGCCACCTTCTCGATCGTCGTCATCCCCTGGGTGTTGAAGTTGTTGGCCTGGATGTTCTTGTCGACCGCGAACAGGCAGTTGAGGAACTTCTTCGTCCCCATGAGCCCGACCATCGGGTCGTTCTTCACGGCGGCGACCTGCTCGACATACTTGGCGGCGACCTCGATCTTGCGCTCGGTCAGCGGCTTGTGGTTGCCGAGATCGAGCTTGGCGAAGAGCTGCCTGGCCAGCTTGTCGTTGCCCATCTCCTGCTTGAGAGCGGCCTTGAAGGCCACCATGGCAGGGTTCTTGGTACGGATGATCCCGGCATCGCGCAGCCAGGCGCAGGCCCGGCTGCCGAAGGTGTTCTTGGCCGCGACCAGCCCGTCCTTGTTCTGGTTGAGCGAGACCCGGCGGTCGTTCTGCGTCTCGGTGACATGGGTGTCGCCGGGGTTCGTCAAGTTGGTCGAGAGCTGTGATCTGAAGCCCCTGACGTCCATCGGCGTGGCCCCCTTGGCCGGCTCAGGCGAACTGGTCGGGGCGCATCCCGCCCGGGGGGGAGTCCGCTTCCGGGCCGCCGCCCGCCGCCCCGAGCTGCTGCTCGGCGAGATCGGTCCACGCCTCGGCCGCGTTGACGAACTGCTCGACCGCCTGCTCGAGGTCGGGGAGCTTGAGGCCGTCGAGCGGCAGCCGGCGCTGCAGCACCAGCGTTCCCGTCTCCTCGTCGATCGCCAGCGTCGCGCCGAGCGTGCCTTGCCACATGAAGTTGCCGACCAGCGCCGCCTCGAGGAACGCCTTGGGCTTCGGCCCCTGGGTGCCGAGGATGGGAGCGAAGAGGGTGAGTGCTCCGGCCGCCTCATCGACTCCCAGGGTGACGAGGAAGCGGTCGTCCATGTCGAGGCTGAGCGTGCCCTCCGCATCGAGCGCCAGTTCCGGGATTCCCATGGCAGCCGCCATCTCGGCGACCAGCATGTCGGCCTTGGCCCTGGCATCCATGGTCAAGCCTCCCCTCGGACGATGGCACGGCCCCGGCCGGCGGAGACGGGCAAGGCCGCGGCACGGACGACTCTGCGCCTCATGAGGGCCGGTGGCAAGCCGCTCGGTGCCGCCGCGACGGCTAGCGATGGACGTAGACCGGGCTGGTCCAGGCGCGGGTGCCGTCCTCCTGGGTCAGCCGCAGCCAGAGCGGGTTGTCGCCCTTGTCCCGCAGCGCGATCTGCCGGCTGAAGCGCAGCGTGCGCACCGTATCGTGGCCAGGCAGCCGAAACACCCGGATGAAGCGGGGCAGGATGCCGTTGGCCTCGAGCAGGCGGTCGGCGAGGCCGATCGCGGCCAGCGGCAGCTCGGCCTTCACCAGCGGCGTGTCGAGGACCAGCCGGCCGCTCCGGCCGTCGGCGAGGCGCACGTCGAAGCCGGCATAGTTGCCGGTGGTGAGCGAGCGCCAGGCGAGGCCGTTCTCGCCGACTCGGTCCAGGGTCTTGTCGCGGTTGAAGAAGTTGATCGGGGTGGCCTCGACGATGGCGTCGCCCGCGAAGGTGGCGCTGCCGTCCCAGATGACCTCGCGCGCGCGGCCGCGATATTCGGCCCCCTCCCAGAGCACGCGGATGCGCGCACCGAGATCGGTGTCGCCGTAGGGGCGCATGGTCTCGATCAGCTCCCGGCCGTTGAAGAGGTCGACCCGCTCGATCGGAGCCGCGGCCAGGATGTCGACCGAGAGCTCGACCTCGCCCGCCGGCAGGTGGACGATGTCGCCCATCAGCGCCGCGCGCCCCTTTGCGCCCGCAGGCCGGCCGCCCGGCCAGTCGAGTGCCGGGTCGTCGTGGTAGATGGTGGCGTCCCGGTCGAAGCGGGCTTCGACGTCGATGACCATGCGACCCGCGGGTCCGCCCGAGGTGGCGTAGTGGCGGCGCTTCCTCAGGCAGTCGAGCAGGGCATCGCGGGTCAGCTCGGGCATCAGGTAGCAGGTGAGCCCGCCGATCGCCCCGAACTCGCCGGCCCCGGCATAGCTGGCGCCGGGCCGGCCCTTGTGGCCGTCGGAGTTGCCGACGATGCCGACGCGGTAGCCCATGTCGAAGGCGTCGTGGACCAGCCACTCGAACGTGCCCCAGGCCGAGTGCACCTCCACCGAGCGCTCGAAGCGGCCGTCATGGGCGAGCTTGATGTCGGCATAGCGGCCGCCGCAATGGGCGAAGCCGACCATGTCCCACTCCTCGTTGCGCGCGAAGGCGGCGAAGAGGTCGGCCGCCGTGGTGCAGTCGGTGTCGAGGTCGCCCTGGTCGTCGAGCAGCGCGTGGCTGGAGCGGCGGATGGTGCGGCCCTCGACCGGGAAGTAGACGTTGCGATCGCCGCCGAGTGCCGTGTTGCCGGACCACTCGTAGCCGGGCAGCGTCACGAAGCGTCCGGGTTCGTCGAGTTCGGCCGTGATCCTGTTCAGCTCGGCCCAGAAGTCGCCGGTTATCTGGAAGTCGTTGCCCTGATGCGCGCAGGCGTCGACGAACGCGAGGTCGCGCGCGAAGCGGAAATAGGCCCCGGCACTGTTGGTGCCGATCGTCTCCTCGCTCTGCCCGTGCAGGTCGCCCCAGAAGTGGCGGTACGGGCGCTCGGCCACGACACGCAACGGGTTGCTCTCGGCCAGGACGGCACCAGTCGTGTCGAGCAGGTCGATCCGCAGGTCGCCGGGCTCGGCCAGGCTCAGGCCCTCGACCGCGAAGGCGCGCTGGCCAGGGGTCAACGTCACGAGCTCGGGCAGGCCCGTCACGGGTGCGCTCGGGCGCAGCCGCAGCGTCACGTCGCAGCGGTCCGAGGGGTTGCCCCAGCGGTCCTCGCCCTTGAGCTTCAGGGCGAAGGTCTCGCCCACCCGGCGCAGCGTCGGCAGCACGGCGACGTAGCGTTCGGGCGGGCCCGGGACGATGGCGATCACCGGCTGGACGGGCACGGCCTGGAAGTTGAAGGTGGCGATGGGGTCGACCAGCACGCGGAACTCGAACGTGTCCTCGCAGAAGGTCTGGAGCCGCATGCCCGGCGAGCCCCCGTCGGTGACCCCGAAGCGGATGGTGATCCGGTCGCCCTCCTCGAGGTAGCCCCTGACCACCTTGATGTAGAGGGTGCGGTCCCAGGGCCGGACGTTGGCCTTGCGGTCGAAGACGTAGTGGAGGACCGCCCCGTTCGACGCCTCGACGGTGGTGTAGCCCGGGGCCGCGGGGTCGGTGAACTGGGGTGGTGTCTGGTCGGTGGCGAAGCGGAAGCAGACCCGCAGGGCGCCGGAATCGTCGATGCCGTAGGTGCCCGCCGTGTAGGTCAGCGTGAAGCTGGCATGGCTGCCGGCCTCGAACGCGCCGGCCGGGTCGATCTCCGCCCGGCCGAGATGATGGGGGGCGATGGGCGCGCGGATCACCCCGCTGTTCAGCGCCGCCCAGGGCCGTGTCGCCCGGCTGTCCCGGTCCGTCATTCCTGCTCCTCCCGCGCACGTCTGGCCGCACCAGCGGAGGACTTCTAGGCACGGGCTGCGGCCTAGGGGAAGGATTTTGCCCTGGCGGACCTCGACTTGACGCCCGCTTCGGCCAGCCGTTACCTTCCCACGACCGGTCTCGCCGGCATCCGGCCGCCGCGCTTCATGGCGGCACAGCAACGAACGGGAGAGGCACGATGAACGAACCGGCTGCGATCTCGGGCGGCACGCGACGGACGGCGCTCGCCCTGGCTCTGGGGCTCGCCCTGGCGGCCGGCTTCGCCGCCCCGGCCACGGCCGAGGGGACCATCCGCATCGCCGAGCAGTTCGGCATCGGCTACCTGCCGCTGCAGATGATGCGCGACCGCGGGCTGATCGAGAAGCACGGGGCCGAGGCCGGGCTCGACATCACCGTCGAGTGGGCGCGGTTCTCGGGCGGCCAGGCGATGAACGAAGCACTCTTGTCCGACAGCGTCGACGTGGGCTCCGGCGGTGTCGGCCCGCTGCTCCTGATCTGGGACCGCACCAATGGCGACGTGAAGGGCATCGCCGCCATCAACGACATGCCGCTCTTCTTGAACTCCAACGATCCGAGCCTGCAGAGCCTCGAGGACTTCACCGACGATCACAAGATCGCCGTGCCCGCGGCCGGCGTCTCGATCCAGTCGCGGGTGCTGCAGATGGCGGCACAGCAGCAGCTCGGTGCCTGGAACGCGCTCGAGACCAACCAGGTCTCGCTGCCGCACCCGGATGCCACGGCGCAGATGATCTCCGGCGTGGCGGGCATCTCGGCGCACCTGACGAGCCCGCCGTTCCAGTACCAGCAGCTGCAGCACGACAACATCCACAACATCCTCAGCTCCTACGACGTGCTCGGCCGGCACACCTTCAACTCGGTCTGGGCCCGGACCAGCTTTCGCGAGAGCAATCCCCAGACCTATGGCGCCTTCCTCGCCGCCTTGAACGAGGCCATGGAGTTGATCGCGGCCGACCCCGCCGATGCGGCCGCAACTTTCATCCGGGTCAACGAATCGGGCGCCGAACCGGCCTTCATCCAGAGCATGGTCGAGGACCCGGACATCTCCTTCACGACCACGCCCAACAGCACGATGAAGTTCGCCGAATTCATGCACGAGATCGGCGTCCTCAACACGCTGCCGGAATCCTGGCAGGACTACTACTTCGACGACATCCACGACCTGCCCGGCAGCTGATTGTTGGCCATGCAGGCGACCCTGGATCGGCCCTCGGGCACGAGCGAGGCGAGTCCCACCGCCTCGCCGATCCTCGAGGTCGACGGCGTCACGCTGCAGTACAAGACCAAGGAGCACTTGGTCACCGCCACCTACCGGGTGAGCTTCGAGGTCTATGGCGCCGACCGCTTCGTGCTGCTCGGCCCCTCGGGCTGCGGCAAGTCCACGCTCTTAAAGGGCGTCGCCGGCTTCATGGCGCCGGTCGAGGGCGAGATGCGCCTCCGCGGCCAGGTGGTGAAGGGGCCCGGGCCGGACCGGATGATGGTGTTCCAGGAGTTCGACCAGCTCCCGCCCTGGAAGACGGTCAAGCAGAACGTGATGTTCCCGCTCCTGGTGACCCGCAAGTACGGCAGGCGGGAGGCCGAGGAGCGGGCACTGGCCTCTCTCGCCAAGGTGAACCTGACGAAGTTCGTCGACGCGCACCCGCACATGCTGTCCGGCGGCATGAAGCAGCGGGTCGCCATCGCCCGTGCGATGGCAATGGAGCCCACCATCCTCTTGATGGACGAGCCCTTCGCCTCGCTCGACGCCTTGACCCGGCGGAAGATGCAGGAGGAACTGCTGCGCCTTTGGGACGACATCCGCTTCACCGTCCTTTTCGTCACCCACTCGATCGAGGAGGCGATGATCGTGGGCACGCGCATCCTGGTCCTCTCGCCGCATCCGGGGCAGGTCAAGGCGGAGCTCAACACCCACGACTTCGACCACCGGACGGTGGGTGGTGCCGCCTTCCAGAGAACGCAGCACCGCATCCACGACATGCTGTTCGCCGACCGGATCGAGGAAGACGGGGCGGCCGGCCATGGCTGAGGCGCGGCTCGAGGACCTCCAGGGCCGGGCTCCCGACGGCCGCCGGATCGAGCCGCCGGTCCGGGACGAGTTCGAGGTCAGGGTCGACGACGCCGGCCATGTCGGCGACGTCGCCCGGCCGCTCACTGCCTGGGAGAAGATCCAGAACGTCACGTTTCTCAGGCGGGCCGCGATCCTCGTGGCGCTGGCCCTGATCTGGCAGCTCTACGCCAGCTATCTCGACAATCCGCTGATGCTGCCGACCTTCTGGTCGATGGCCAAGGCGCTCGTCGCCTCGCTCACATCCGACGGGCTCCTGCTCAAGGCCTGGGTCTCGATCTCCACGCTGCTGAAGGGCTACGTCATCGGCATCGTCATCGCCATGGTGCTGACCTCGCTCGCGGTCTCGACCAGACTCGGCAACGACCTGCTGTCCACCCTCACCTCGATGTTCAACCCCCTGCCGGCGATCGCCCTCCTGCCGATCGCCATGCTCTGGTTCGGGCTGGGGGAAGCGAGCCTGATCTTCGTCCTCATTCACGCCGTGCTCTGGCCGCTCGCCCTGAACACCCACTCGGGTTTCATGGCGGTCTCGGACACGCTCAGGATGGCCGGGCGGAACTATGGGCTCTCGGGCATCCGCTACGTCGTCCACATCCTGATCCCGGCCGCCTTCCCCTCGATCCTGGCGGGCCTCAAGATCGCCTGGGCCTTCGCCTGGCGCACGCTGATCGCGGCCGAGCTCGTCTTCGGGGCGAGCTCGGGCTCGGGCGGCCTCGGGTGGTACATCTTCCAGAACCGCAACGAGCTCTACATCGACAAGGTCTTCGCCGGGCTCGCCATGGTGATCATGATCGGGCTCTTGATCGAGAACGTGGTCTTTCGCTGGATCGAGGCCCGGACGGTGCAGAAATGGGGCATGCAGCGACAGTGACGGGCGAGCTCAGCGTCACCGTCTGGCGCGGCGACAGCGCCGGCACGCTGCAGGCCTACGCCGTGCCACGGGCCGAGAAGCAGACGGTTCTCGACGTCGTGACCTTCATCCAGCGGCGGCTGGACGCCACGCTTTCCTATCGCTTCGCCTGTCGCGTCGGCATGTGCGGCTCCTGTGCCATGACCGTGAACGGCAGGCCGCGCTGGACCTGCCGGACCCATGTCGACCGGGTCGCCGAGGACGGCCGGCTCGAGCTTCGCCCGTTGCGCAACATGCCCGTGATCAAGGACCTCGCCGTCGACATGACGGGGTTCTTCGAGAAGTGGCGCGATGCCGGCGGCCGCTTCGTGCCGACCGCGACGCGCCACGATCCGGCCGCCGTGGTGCCGCCCGAAAGCCCGGCTCGTGCGGCCGCCGATGCCGGGATCGAGTGCATCAACTGCGGCGTGTGCACCGCCGCCTGCGACGTGGTGGCGGCTGATCCTGCCTATCTGGGTCCGGCAGCCCTCAACCGTGCCTGGACGCTGCAGAACGACGTGCGCGACGGCGACCATGCCGGACGGCTGATGGCGGTGGCCCAGGGCTCGGGCTGCCTCGCCTGCCACAGCCAGGGCTCGTGCGCCCGCTGGTGCCCGAACGGCCTCAACCCGACCGCGTCCATCGCCGGGCTGAAGCGCCTGGCGGTCCAGGCGGCGCTGAAGGGGGCGCTATGAGCGCCATCGCGCTCCGCCTCTACCTCCTGCAGCGCGCCACCGCGCTGGTGATGGCGCCGCTCGTGCTCGTCCATCTGGGCGTCATCGTCTACGCGACGCAGGCCGGGCTGAGTGCCGAGGCGATCCTCGGCCGGACGCAGGGCAGCCTCTTCTGGGCCGGCTTCTACGGCGTCTTCGTGGTGGCGGCCGCCATCCACGGCACGATCGGCCTGCGCACCGTGCTCGCCGAGACCCTGGGTTGGCGCGGGCGAGGAGTGGATATCGGCATGGCCGGCTTCGGGCTGCTGCTGCTCGTCCTGGGTCTCCGGGCGGTGGCGATCCTCACATGAGCACCCTGCCCCTTCGCCGTGGCATCGCCATGCGCAACCATCCGGCGTACTGGGCCTTCCTCGTCCACCGGGTCTCCGGCGTCGGCCTCGCCCTCTTCCTGCCGCTGCATTTCTGGGTGCTGGCGCTGCTGCTCGAGCCCGCCCGTGCGGATGCCTTCTTCCGCTGGACGGCGCAGCCGCTGCTCAAGCTCGCCGAGACGGTGCTCGTGGTCCTTCTCGCGGCGCATCTGGCCGGGGGGCTAAGGCTGCTCGCCCTCGAGCTCCTGCCCTGGCGGGACGCGCAGAAGACCCGCATCGCCCTGGCCTTCGGCTTCGCGCTGGCGGCGGGGCTCGTCTTCCTCCTGGCAGCCTTCTGATGCTCGAGCCCATCGACCAGCGCACCACCGACATTCTCATCCTGGGCTCCGGCGGCGCTGGCCTCTTCGCGGCCCTGCACGCCCGGGAGTCGGCCCCGGACCTCGGGATCACCGTGGCGGTCAAGGGCCTGCTGGGAAAATGCGGCTGCACGCGCATGGTCCAGGGCGGCTACAACGTGGCGCTGGCCCCGACCGATTCGGTCGAGCGCCACTTCATGGACACGATCGAGGGCGGCAAGTGGCTCAACGACCAGGCTCTCGCCTGGCGGCTGGTGACCACCGCGATCGAGCGGGTTCGCGAGCTCGAGAACGAGCTCGGCTGCTTTTTCGACCGCAACCCCGACGGCACGATCCACCAGAAGGCCTTCGCCGGGCAGAGCTTCGACCGGACGGTGCACAAGGGGAGCCTGACCGGGATCGAGATCATCAACCGGCTGATGGAGCAGGTGCTGGCAAGGGGCATCGACAGGCTCGAGGAGCACCGGGCCGTGGCGCTGATCCCGGCCAAGGGCGGCGACCGGCTCGCTGCGGTGCTGCTCCTGGACATGCGCACCGGCCAGTTCCGCCTGGTCCGGGCCAAGGCGGTGCTGCTGGCGACCGGCGGCGGCCCCACCATGTACCTCTACCACACGCCCTCCGGCGACAAGTCCTGCGACGGCATGGCCATGGCGCTCAGGGCCGGGCTGCCGCTCCTCGACATGGAGATGGTCCAGTTCCACCCGACGGGGCTCTTGACGGGCGGGGTCGAGACCAGGCTGACCGGGACGATCATCGAGGAGGGCCTGAGGGGGGCCGGCGGGCATCTGCTGGACGGGGCGGGCGAGCGCTTCATGCACCGCTATGATCCCAAGGAGGAGCGCGCCACCCGCGACATCGTCAGCCGTGCCATGTTCGAGGAGATGCGGGCGGGCCGGACGGGGCCCAATGGCGGCCTGTTCATCACCATGCGGCATCTCGATGCCGCCATGGTGCGGCGCGAGTTCAAGGGCATGGTGGAGCGCTGCCGCGACGTCGGCTTCGACCTCGTCGCGGGCCTCGTCGAGGTGGTGCCGACGGCGCACTACATGATGGGCGGCGTGCGCTTCGCCGAGGACTGTCGCACCGACCTTCCGGGCCTCTTCGCCGCCGGCGAGGATACCGGCGGGGTGCACGGTGCCAACCGGCTGGGCGGCAACGGGGTCGCCAACTCGACCGTCTTCGGCGGCATTGCCGGCGACGCCATGGCGGCTTTCGTGGCCAGTGAGGGCGTTCTGGCCGAGCCCGATGGCGAGGCAGTCGACGCGGCCCTCGAGCGCACCCTTCGCCCGCTGGATCGGCCGGCAGGCGACCTCAACGCCGTCCGCGAGCGGCTCTATCGCCTGATGTGGGACGATGTCGGGATCATCCGCGATGGTGCCGCGTTGCGGGCTGCGGCGGAAACGCTGCGGGGCCTCGAGGCGGAGCTCGACGGCATCGGCGTCGCCACGCCGGACCGCCGCTTCAACCTCACCTGGCAGGACTGGCTGAACCTCGAAAGCCAGCTCCTGGTCAGCCGGGCGATCTGTGCCGCCGCCATCGCCCGGCAGGACTCCCGGGGTGCCCATTTCCGCACCGATTTTCCCGCGACGGGGGCGCTGGAGCAGTCGGCCAACACGGTCTGCCGCCTGGACGGGGGTCGCGTAACCGTCGGCACCCGCCCCGTCGTCTTCACCCATGTCCGGCCGGGCGAAAGCCTGATCGAGCCTGCCCGGTCGGCGGCGGAGTAGCGTCATGCTGGTTCAGGACAAGACCCGCGCCACCAGGGCCGAGACCATCGAGGAGGCCGGGCTCGAGATCATGCGGATGGCGGCGATCGAGATCCCGCGCGACTACCTCGACGGCATCCGGGCGATGATGGCGACCGAGAAGAACGAGCTGTCGCGCTTCGTGCTCCAGGCCATGGTCGAGAACTGGGAGGTGGCCGAGGCGGACCGCCGGGCGATGTGCGCCGATACCGGCCTGCCCCGCTACTACGTCAAGGCCGGCAACGAGGCGGTGATCGAGGGCGGCTTCGTCGCCCTCGAGCGGGCCTTGCGCCGGGCCACGGCCCAGGCGACGCACGACATCCCGCTCCGCCCGAACCGCGTGCATCCGCTGACCCGCAAGGACCACGACAACAACGTGGGCATCCTGGCCCCCGAGATCGAGTACAGCTTCGAGCCCGATGCCGACTGGCTCGACATCACCACGGTGCACAAGGGCGGGCTCTTCGGCACCGACTACCGCATGCTCTTCCCGGGCGACGGCAAGGACGGGATCAAGCGGTTCTTCCTCGACACGCTGATGCAGTTCGGCAGGCGCGGCCTCGCCTGCCAGCCGGCGATCGTCGGCGTCGGCCTCGGCGGGTCGAAGGACACGGCCATGGTGATCGGCAAGCAGGCCGCCTGCCTGAGGCCCGTCGGCGACCGCCACCCCGACCCGGAGGTGGCGGCGCTCGAGGACGAGCTCAAGCAGGTCGGCAACAGCATCGGCATGGGGCCCATGGGCTTCGTCGGCTCGTCCATGGTGGTCGACTGCCATGTCGAGGTCGCTTTCGCGCACACGGGCGGCATGCCGATGAGCGTGCACACCTTCTGCCTCTCGTCCAGGCGGGCGACGGCCCGCATCCACAAGGACGGCCGCGTCGAGTACCGCACCGATCCGCGCTGGTTCACCGACTACCACCGCCGGGAGGGCATCGAATGAGCGGGATGCGGGAGGTCCGCCTCAAGACCCCGGTAACCCCGGACGATCTCGCCGGGCTCGAGCTCGGCGACGTCGTCCATCTCGACGGCCTCGTCTATACGGGCCGCGAGGGGCTCTACAAGCGGCTGATCGACGACGGGGTGCCGCCGCCCGTCGACCTGGCGTCGCTCTCCAACGTCAACTTCCACTGCTCGCCCGCGGCCAGCGTCGAGGCCGACGGCACCTACCGGGTGGGGGCGGTCACCGCCACCGCCAGCTTTCGCTTCAGCCGCTGGCTCACCGGCTGGTTCAAGCTCTCCGGGTGCAAGGTCGTCATCGGCAAGGGCGGCATGTCCGAGGCCGACTACCGGGCGCATTTCGTCCCCAACGGGGCCATCTATCTCACCACGGTCGGCTACGGCACCGGTGCCTTGCTCGGCCGCGGCGTCAAGCGGGTCCGGGCCGTCCACTGGCTCGAGGAGATGGGCATCGCCCAGGCGCTCTGGGTCTTCGAGGTCGAGCGCTTCGGCCCGTTCCTGGTCGAGAGCGACCTCAAGGGCCAAAGCCTCTTCGAGCACCAGGGCCGCCTCGTCAGCGAGCGCACCGCCCACCTCTACGACGGCCTCCGCCAGCCGGCGCTCCGCCGCTACGGCGAGACCACGTCACGCCAGGACGAGGTGATCTGAGCGGCGGGAAGCGATTGGATTGGTGCCCCTGGCCGGAGTCGAACCAGCACGCCGTTGCCGGCAACAGATTTTGAGTCTGCCGCGTCTACCAATTCCGCCACAGGGGCACGTTGCGGGAGGTAAGGCCTCGGCGATTGCCGGTCAAGCGCCGCCGCTAGAGCCAGCGCTGCACCGCCGCCGCCGAGTCGGTGGGGCCGGTATTGAAGCAAAGCCTGGCCGCCGGGGCCTGCCCGTGGACGAGGTTCACCAGCCGCTCGAAGAGCAGGAACTCGGCCGGATCGGTGCGCACCCCGGCACCGATCAGAACGATGTCGGGCCGGGCCTCGGCCAGGGCGGCCGTCACGGTGGCGATCGCGGTCTCGCCGTGATCGACGAAGCAGCTCTCGGCATCTATCCCGAGTTGGCCCAACCGGGCGACATCGCCGCGCAACGCACCCTCGAGCTTGTCGGGCGTGAGCCCCGGATACTTGGCGTAGTCGACGACCTTGGGGTCGAGCCCGATCAGCACGACGCGCTTGCGGTTCGCCATGGCATTTCCCATCCTCTTTGGGCGCGGGCGCTGCCCCGCCGTACGATCGATTTGTTTACATGGCAATAGTTATCATGGAAATCGACGACCGGCTACCCCCGCCGCCATCGCTCGGTCGGCTCTTGAACTTCACCGCCGGGGCCAGCAACCGGCTCTGCCAGGCGCTGCTGGCCCGGCACGGCCTGCAGCTCGGCCACTGGGTGGTCCTGTCCGCCCTCTGGCGGCAGGACGGCCTGCTGGTGAGCGAGCTCGCCGGCTATACCGGCAACGCCTTGCCGGCCACCTCGCGGATCGTCGACCGGATGATCAAGGAGGGGCTCGTCACCCGCAATCCCGATCCCGAGGACCGCCGCGCCATCCGCATCCGCCTCACCGCCAAGGGCCGGTCGCTCGAGCCGCTCGCCGGCTTCTGGGCCGAGGTCAACGAGCGCCTGCTCGCCGGCTTCGACGAGGCCGAGACCCGGACCCTCTTCGCTTTTTTGGAGCGCGTGCACGCCAACGCCCGGGCCACCGCAGCTTCCGCCTCGGAGCGACGGCCTTGAAACGGTACCAGGTACCCTTAAGGCGCCGTTAACCGGGTGGTGCGAGACTGCACGGCAGCGCAGCTCAGAGCGGAGATCGGCCGATGGCCCGTCGACCCCGTCGCCGGCGGCATCTATCACGTCGTCAATCGCGGTGCGTTGCGCCACACCCTGTTTTGCACCGAGGCCGACTGGCCGCTGTTCCTGGGGGCGCTCCGCGACGCGCTCGAGCGGCATCCGGTGTCGCTCCTGGGCTGGTGCCTGATGCCGAACCACTGGCATCTGCTGGTCCAGCCGCGGGACGTGGCGGCGCTGCCCGCCTTCATGCGCTGGCTGACGCTCGCCCATTGTCGCCGCTGGCAGGCGCTGCACGGCAAGGATGGGCACGGCACGCTCTACCAGGGCCGCTACCGCTCCCGGCCGGTCGACGGCGACGTGCAGCTGCTGACCGTGCTGCGCTATATCGAGCGGAACCCGCTGCGTGCCGGGTTGGTCGAGCGCGCCACGGACTGGCCATGGTCGAGCCTGCGGGAGCGATCGGTCGGTCGCAGCCGTTTGCTCGCTGCGCTGCCCGTCGACCTGCCCGCCGACTGGATCGCCGTGCTCGACACGCCAGAAACCCCGGCTGAGCTCGCCGCCTGCCGGGCGCCGGCAACCGCCGCCAGCCCGGCCCGCCGCCCGGCGCGCGTCTAGCGGTTACTACTATCCCAACATCATACCTGACTTTTCACGCCGCATACCGGACAGCTGGCAGCGAGAAGTAGCTGTTGATCCGCTGCGGTGT
>CAYWSB010000084.1:0-22610 GCA_964460465.1 uncultured Geminicoccaceae bacterium
AGAGAAAATTGCTGAGATAATTCAATACGGAGGAAAGCGATGATGGACGAGAGACCGCCTGTAGAGGCCGAAATCGAGGTCGAGGAAGCATTGGACGACGGACGGCGGAGTTTCATCCGCGGCGCCGGCCTTGTCGCTGCGCAGTTGCACGGCCGGTGCCATGATGGCCTTCTCGATGGTCGGATCGTCGCAGAGCGGGCAGGTGAGGTGGCGCACCTCGTCGGCATAGGCGTCGCTGTTGCGGAACCAGCCCTCGAAGCCGTGGCCGCGACTGCAGCGGAGCTGGTAGCGGATCACGTGGCCGGCCCGCCCTCGAGGGTCCGGTCGGCGGCTGCACCGTTGAGCAGCGGATCCAGCCCGCCGGCGGCATCGAGAGCCATCAGGTCGTCGCAGCCGCCGATGCTGCGGCCGTCGATGAAGATCTGCGGCACCGTGGTCCGCCCCGCGGCGCGGGCCAGCATCTCCTGCTTGCGCGACGGCGACAGCCAGATGTCGAACTCGGTGACCTCGACGCCCTTCTGCTTGAGGAGACGCTTCGCCCGGATGCAGTAGGGGCAGAGGGGCTTGGTGTAGATCTCGATGGTCGGCATGACGATCCCGGGCGAATGGCGTCGCGGTGACACGTCAGAGGGATATAGGCATGTCCGGATCGCGCACCACCCTCGCCAGGGTGAGGACGTCGACCGCCGCCGCACCGCCGGCCAGGAGGCAGCGCGCACACGCGTTGACGGTGCTGCCGGTGGTCAGCACGTCGTCGATCAGCAGCACCCGCCGACCGGGCACCAGCAGGCCGGCGCGTCGGCCGAGCGCAAAGTCGTCCGCCTTGACGTTGCGGCGGCGGTCGGCGGCGCCCAGGGTCTGCTGCGAGCGGGTGGCCCGCAGCTTGAGCAGGCCGTCGACCAGCACCGGCTTGCCGCTCCGCCGGGCGATCGCCTGGGCCAGGAGCGCGGACTGGTTGTAGCTGCGCTGCACGAGCCGCCAGCGGTGCAGCGGCACGGGGACGACCAAGTCTGCCGCGGCGACCAGCTCGCTGCCGGCCCGGAGCATCCAGCCGGCATAGGTCGGGGTGCCGTCGATGCGCTGGCCGTGCTTGAAGCGCAGCACCAGCCGCCGCGCCACGCCGTCGTAGCGCAGGGCCGAGCGGGCGCGCTCGAACACCGGCGGCTCGTCCTGGCAGTGGCCGCAGATCGGCGCCTCGGCCGAGACGTCGGGCAGCGGCACGCCGCAGCAGCGGCACTGCCGGCCGAGGACGAAGCCGATGCCGGCCCAGCACTCGGCGCAGAGCCGCCCCTGCGCCTCGACCAGCTCGCCGCAGGCGAGGCAGCGCGGCGGCAGAAGGAGGTCGAGAACGACGATGCCGAGCCGGCGCAGCCGGGCGGCAATGCCCGCCTGCATCACCCCTGCCAGCTCTGGAGCCTGCATCCGACCCGTCCGTCAGCTCGTGCCCGGAGGTCGCGACGATACGCCGTGGATCAACTAATAAGCAAGAACGAAGAAGATAAATTCAATCCGGGATAGCAATTTCGACACCGCATTCGGCCAGCGCCCGGGTCAGCGACCGCTTGCAGGCCGCGAGGCCCTTGGGCGAGCGGGCCTCGGCCCGGCCGACCAGCACCGCCTGGGTGTTCGACGCGCGCAGGAGCCACCAGCCGTCGCCCTCCTTGACCCGCACGCCGTCGGTGGCGTCGACCTCGGCACCGGCCGCGGCGAGGCGGGCCTTGACCGCCGCGATGACGGGGAACTTCCGGGCTTCGTCGCAGTCGAAGCGGAGCTCCGGGGTGTTGTGGAGGACCGGCATCGCGTCCTTCAGCGCCGCCAGGGGGCGGTCGCCGCGGGCCAGGATGTCGAGCAGGCGGACGGCGACGTAGAGCGCGTCGTCGTGGCCGTAGAAGCCGTCCTTGTAGAAGATGTGGCCGCTCATCTCGCCGGCGAGCGGGGCGCCGGTCTCGACCATCTTGGCCTTCATCAGCGAGTGGCCGGTCTTCCACATCAGCGGGTTGCCGCCCCTGGCCGCGATGTGGTCGAAGAACGCCTGGCTCGACTTGACGTCGGCGACGATGGTGGCGCGCGGATGCCGCTCGAGCACGTCGTCGGCCAGGATCTGCAGGATCTGGTCGCCCCAGACGATCCGCCCCCGGCCGTCGACCACGCCGATCCGGTCGCCGTCGCCATCGAAGCCGATGCCGATCTCGAAGCCGCCGTCGCGAACGGTGCGGATCAACTCCGCCAGGTTCTCGGGAATGGTCGGGTCCGGGTGGTGGTTGGGGAAGTGGCCGTCGACCTCGGCGAAGAGCAGCCTGTGGCGGCCGGGCAGGCGCCGGCTGAGCGCCGCCATGGCGGGGCCGGCGGCGCCGTTGCCGGCATCCCAGACGACGTCGATCGGCCGCGTGCCGTGGAAGTCGGCGGCCAGCCGGTCGATGTAGCGCGCGAACACGTCGACCGCCTCGACCTTGCCCGTCCCGGTTTCGACGTCGCCGCTGGCGGCGAGCCGACCGAGCTCCTGGATCCGCTCGCCGAAGAACGACTCCTTGCCCAGCATCAGCTTGAAGCCGTTGTAGTCCGGCGGGTTGTGCGACCCGGTGAGCTGGATGCCGCCGTCGGTGCCGAGTTCGTGCACCGCGTAGTAGAGCATCGGCGTCGGGCCGAGGCCGATATCGAGGACGTCGACGCCGCTGGCGGCCAGGCCACCTGCGAGGGCCCGGGCGAGGCCGGGCGAGCTCAGCCGGCCGTCGCGGCCGATGGCGACCCGGCCGCCGCCCTGGCGGCGGACGACGCTGCCGAAGGCTTGGCCGATGGCGGTGGCGTCGGCCACGTGCAGGGTGTGGCCGACGATGCCGCGGATGTCGTACTCGCGGAGGATGCTCGGATCGAAGACGTGCTCTTGCGGCACGGGGATCGCTTTCGGCGGCGCGCCGCGGCTCAGGCCGCGCTCGGGGTCGCGGCGCGGCCGATCCCGGTGTAGGCGAAGCCGGCCTCGGCCACCTGCTCGGGATCGAAGATGTTGCGGAGGTCGATCAGGAGCGGCGTGCGCATGGCGTTGCGCAGCCGGGCGAGGTCGAGACCGCGGAACACGTTCCACTCGGTGAGCACGACCAGGGCGTCGGCGCCGGCGGCAGGCTCGTAGGGGCCGTCGCACCACTCGATCTCGGGCAGCAGCTTGGCCGCCTCCTTCATGCCCTCGGGGTCGAAGGCGCGGACCCGGGCACCCTCGGCGCGCAGCGCCGGGAGGATGACGAGGCTCGGGCTGTCGCGCATGTCGTCGGTGTTGGGCTTGAAGGTGACACCGAGCACGCCCACGGTCTTGCCGGCGATCTGGCCGCCCATGGCATCGACGATCTTCTTCACCATGCGGCGCTTCCGGTGCTCGTTGACGGCGACGACCGTCTCGACGATGCGCAGCGGGCTGTCGTTCTGCTCGCCTGTCCGCAGCAGCGCCAGCGTGTCCTTGGGAAAGCAGGAGCCACCGTAGCCGGGGCCGGCATGGAGGAACTTCCGGCCGATGCGGCCATCGAGGCCCATGCCCTTGGCCACCTGCTGGACGTCCGCCCCCACCCGCTCGCAGAGGTCGGCCATCTCGTTGATGAAGGTGATCTTGGTGGCGAGGAAGCTGTTGGTGGCGTACTTGACGAGTTCGGCCGTCTCGAGCGTGGTGAACATGATCGGCGTCTCGATCAGGTTGAGCGGCCGGTAGGCTTGGCTCAGAAGCTCCTTCGCCCGCTCGCTCTCGACGCCGCAGACCACCCGGTCGGGGCGGAGGAAGTCCTCGATCGCCGAGCCCTCGCGCAGGAACTCGGGGTTGGATGCCACGTCGATCTCGAGGTCGGGCCGCTTGGCCTTGAACAGGCGCTGCAGCCGCCTGCCGGTACCGACCGGGACGGTGGACTTGGTGACCACGAGGGTAGGCTTCTCGAGCGCGTCGGCGATCTCCTCGGCGGCGGCGAAGACGTAGGTGAGGTCGGCATGGCCGTCACCGCGCCGGGTCGGCGTGCCGACGGCGATGAAGACGGCGTCGCTGCCCCGCACCGCGGCCTTGAGGTCGGTGGTGAAGGTCAGCCGACCGGCCTCCTTGTGCCGCGTCACGAGCGCGTCGAGGCCGGGCTCGTAGATCGGGATCTCGCCCCGCTCGAGCATGTCGATCTTGCGCTGGTCCTTGTCGACGCAGATGACGTCGAGGCCGAACTCGGCAAAGCAGGCGCCGGACACGAGCCCGACGTAGCCGGTGCCGATCATGGCGATGCGCATGGTGGATCTCCGTCAGGCGCCGGCGATGAGGCGCCGGCGAAGGTGTCTGGGTCAGGCGAGCCGGCGCTTGAGCACGGCGGCGAAGTCGGGGCCCAGGTCGGGGCGGGCCAGCGCGGTGGCGACGATCGCCTCGAGGTAGCCGAGCTTGTCGCCGCAATCGTGCCGCTCGCCCTCGAACCGGTAGCCGTGGAAGGGCTGGCTGCCGATCAGCTTCTGCATGGCGTCGGTGAGCTGGATCTCGCCGCCGGCCCCGACCTCGTGGCGGCCGAGATGCGCAAAGATTCGGGCGTCGAGCAGGTACCGGCCGATCACCGCGTAGCGCGACGGGGCCACGGCGGGATCGGGCTTCTCGACGAGGCTCTTGACCTCCACCAGCCGGCCGGTCTCGCGGCCCGGCTCGACGATGCCGTAGCGCGCGGTGTGCTCGCGCGGCACCTCCATGACGGCGACGAGATTGCCGCCGGTCTCGGCCTGGGCCCGGATCATCTGCTCCAGGCAGGGGACGTCGCTGTGGATCAGGTCGTCGACGAGGACGACGGCGAAGACCTCGTCCTGGATGAACTGCCGGGCGCACCAGACGGCGTGGCCGAGGCCCTTGGCCTGCTGCTGGCGGGTGTAGACGACGCGGCCGGGGACCGGCACCTCCTCCTCGAGGGCGGCGAGCTGCGCTTGCTTGTCCTTGGCTGCCAGCGCCTCGAACAGCTCGACGGCGCGGTCGAAATGGTCCTCGATGATGGTCTTGCCGCGGCCGGTGACGAAGATGAACTCCTCGCAGCCGGCGGCCGCCGCCTCCTCCAGCGCGTACTGGATGATCGGCTTGTCGACGACCGGCAGCATCTCCTTCGGCACCACCTTGGTCGCCGGCAGCATCCGCGTGCCCAACCCGGCCACCGGAAAAACGACTTTCTTGATGCCCTTCATTCACACTCCTCGCGGCAGCCCGAGCCGCCGCGCGCTCAACGTTCGATTCGCGGGCTCGATCCCCGGCAATGACCGGCAACGTTCTAGCCACGCCGCATGTTGCACCGCAAGGGCGCCGTCGCCGGTCGCCGACTTCCAGCGTAGCTCGTGAGCCTTAACGGTGACTGAAGGACGGCTATTCCAGCCTCGCGGCCGAATAGTTCCGTCAGCCGAGGCCTCGTCAGCGTTTTTTCGCCCCGACCTTGCCGAGCAGCAGGTCCTTGGCCTGGTTGATCTGCATGGCGAGGAAGTTGCTGCCGCCCGTGTCGGGGTGCAGCTTGGCCATCAGCCGACGGTGTGCCCGGCGAATCTCCTCGGGTGGCGCTCCGGGCTCGAGGCCGAGGATCTGCAGGGCTTCGGCCTCGTCCATGCCGTCGCCGGCGGTCTTCGCCTGGTGCTGCCCGCCGCGCCAGTCGGCACCGCTGCGGGCGTCGTCCTCGGCGGGCTCCCGCCAGTCGGGGAACCGGCGGTCGAGATAGGCCTCGAGCAGGCTGGAACTCTGGCTGTCGACCCGCTGTGCCTCGGCGAGCAGGTCGAGCAGGTCGTGGCGCTCGAGGCTGCCCAGCTCGCGTCCGGCGAAGCGGCCGGTCTTGACGGCACCGTTGACGTCGCCGCTCTCGCGATCGAGGCGCATGCGCAAGAGGCTGGTCTCGACCTCGACCGGCTCGGCGCCCGGCCCGCGGCCGCCGTCCAGGGGGTCGGCGCCGCGGGCGCCGCGGCGGATGGCACGGATCGCCATGATGGTCGCCACGATGGTGATGAAGGCCAGGCCGAAGCGGCCGGTGAACAGAAGCCCGGTGCTGGCGAGGCCGGAGAACACGGCCAGGAAGGTGCGGGCACCCTGGGCCAGGTCGTGCGTGCTCGCCCGGGAGTACCAGTGCGCGAGCAGCAGCAGCGCGCCGAGCGAGAAGAGTCCGAGGAGGAAGTACGCCATCAGCTCCGGCGGGTCTGCTGCTCGAGCAGCCGGACCGCCCCGCCCTCCCGTCTGGCATAGTCGGCGAGCGCCTTCTGTCCGCCCGAGGCGTAGGCCGCCACCGCGCGCAGGAGCGCGCGCAGCTCGGCCGGCGAGCTGGCGTCGAAGCGGCAGGCGGCCCCACCAGTGAGCCGCGCGATCTCCTGAAAGGCGAAGGCCGCGGTGGGATCGCTGCCTTCGTGGAAGACGAAGGCCTTGACCCCGAGCAGGCCGAGCTGGCCCGCGAGCTCGCCCAGCGCATCGACGGATTCCTCGCAGGCGTCGCCGATGAAGACGAGGGCATGCACGCGGCGCTTCTCGGTCTCGTTGATGGCGTGGCGCAGCACCCGGTGGATCTGCGTCCGCCCGGCGCGGCAGTCGACCTTGACCATCAGGTTGACGAGGTCCCGGGCGTGGCCGACCCAGCGGCTCGCCTTGCACTCCTCGAAGCCGCGATAGAACACGAGCTGGACGTCGAGCCCCCCCAGCCGGTCGGCCTCGAGGAACATCTCGCCCTGCACGCTGCAGGCCCGGTCCCAGGTGGGCTTGCGGCTCGCCGTGGCATCAAGGGCGAAGATCAGCCGGCCGCGGCCGCCGCCGGTGCCCGGGGGCGGCGCGCTGCGCAGTGCCTCGACGAAGGCCTGGACGGCGTCGCCGCCGCGCTCGGTGATGTCCTTTCGGTCCGCCATGCCGCTAATGTTGGCCGGGCCGGGGCGTGTGTCCAGGGCGACGGCATGGCGGGTGCCTCCTGTCGGAGACGGGCCACCCCGTGGCGCCGGTCAGTAGGTGGCCCGGCCGCCCGAGAGGTCGAAGACGGCCCCGGTGGTGAACGAGTTCTCGGCGGAGACCAGCCAGGCAACCATGGCGGCTGCCTCCTCGACCATGAGGAACCGGCCGCGCGGGATCTTCTGCAGCATGTAGTCGATGTGCTCCTGGCTGATCTGGTCGAAGATCCGGGTCTTGGCGGCGGCGGGGGTGATGCAGTTGACGGCGATGTCGTAGCCGGCGAGCTCCTTGCCGAGCGACTTGGTGAGCGCGATCACGCCGGCCTTGGCGGCGCTGTAGGGGCTGGCGTTGGGGTTGCCCTCCTTGCCGGCGATCGAGGCCGTCGAGACGATCCGGCCGTAGTTCTGGGCGATCATGCCGGGCACCACGGCCTTCAGGCAGTAGAAGACGCCGGTGAGGTCGATGTCGATCACCGCCTGCCATTCGTCGTTCGGGTAGTCCCAGAGCTTCATGGACGGCCCGGCGATGCCGGCATTGCAGACCAGGATGTCGATGCCGCCGAGCGCGCCCGTGGTTGCAGCAACCGCCCGCTCGACCGATGCGTAGTCGGTC
Organism: uncultured Geminicoccaceae bacterium; assembly: GCA_964460465.1. Taxonomy (GTDB): domain Bacteria; phylum Pseudomonadota; class Alphaproteobacteria; order Geminicoccales; family Geminicoccaceae; genus SLRI01. The sequence continues at coordinate 7,493 of CAYWSB010000084.1, forward strand.
ACGTCGACGGTCACGGCCACGGTCTTGCCCCGGCTCTGGAGCTCGGTCGCCGTCGCCTCGGTCAGGGCGGTGTCGCGGTCCCAGAGGGCCATGCTCGCGCCGGACTCCAGGAGCCGCTCGGCGATCGCCCGGCCGATGCCCTGCGCCCCACCGGTGACCACCGCGCGCCTGCCGGCGAGATCGATCTTGTTCATGTCGATGTGACTCCCCTCGTATCGTTGAACCCGTCGATAGACGGTTTGCTCCGGCTCGGGTAGTGGCGTCGGCACCATCTGCCCAAGGATCCAAAGTGATGCTGAGTGCCCTGCCGCTGCTGGTGATCGTTGTCGGGCTCTACCACGCCGTGGTGCTCGCCGGCGTCGGCAGCCTGACGGCCGTCCTGTTCGACGCGACGTTGATGTCGGGAGCGACGTTCGCCTTCACCATGGGCGATCTCCTGATGGTGACGGGCCTCGTCCTGATCTATGTCGAGATCTTCAAGGCGACGCGGACGTCGAGCGCGTCGATCGTCGACCATCTCCTGTCGATGCTGCTGTTCGTTGTCTGCCTCGTCGAGTTCCTGATCCTGCCCGGCTTCGGCACCTCGGTCTTCCTGATGCTGACGCTGATGACGTTCATCGACGTGGTCGCCGGCTTCACGGTGACGATCTCGGCCGCCCGGCGCGACATCGGCATCGAGGAGGGACTCCGGCGCTAGCCGCGAATTGCCGGGCCGGAATCGGGACGCCGCCGGGGCCGCAAGGGTCTAGGAGAAGCGGCACAGGCGGATTTCGGGGGAATGCCGATGGCCGGTCAGCCGCGGCGCATGTCGCTCGTCGAGTGGAGCTTGCTGCTCTGCCTCTCGGTGCTCTGGGGGGCCAGCTTCTTCTTCGTCGAGCTGGCGCTCGATCAGCTCCGGCCCTTCTGGCTGGTCCTCGCCCGGGTGGCGCTCGGGGCCATGGTCCTGCACCTCGTCATGCTCGCCATGGGCATTCGGGTGCCCATGACCTTGCCGCTCTTCCTGAGCTTCGTCGGCATGGGGCTGCTCAACAATGTCGTCCCCTTCAGCCTGATCTTCTGGGCGCAGACGGCGATCGACAGCAGCCTCGCCGCGATCCTCAACGCCACCGCTCCGTTCTGGGTGGTCCTCCTGGCGCATCTGATGACGACGGACGAGCGGGCGACGGCCGGCAAGCTCGCCGGCATCGCCATCGGCTGGAGTGGGGTTTTGGTGATGATCGGGCCGGCTGCCCTGCTCGGGCTCGGCAGTGCCGTGCTGCCGCAGCTCGCGGTGGTGCTGGCCACGTTCTGCTATGCCCTGAGCGGGCTCTATGGTCGCCGCTTCCGGGCCTTGCCGCCGATCGCCGGGGCCGCCTGGCAGCTCACCGCGAGTGCTCTCGTGATGGCCGTGCTGGTGCCGCTGGTCGAGCCCCTGCCGCCCTTGACCGGGCTCTCGGCCACGACGCTGGCGGCCGTCCTTGGCCTCGCCGTCCTGAGCACGGCGCTGGCCTATATCCTCTTCTACCGCATCCTGCAGACCGCGGGCCCGACCAATCTGCTGCTCGTCACGCTGCTCATCCCGGTGACCGCGGTCACCCTCGGTGGCGTCCTTCTCGGCGAGCGGTTGGGCCTCGCGGAGCTGGCCGGGATGGCGCTCATTCTCTTGGGCCTCGTGGTGATCGACGGGCGGCTGTTCGCCTGGCACCACCGCGGCCGCTTGACGGGAGTCGATCGATGACGGTTCAGACAGCCACCGATCCGCGCTGGGCGCGGGTCGTCGACCGCGATGCCGGCGGCCAGCCCTTCGTCTATGCGGTGGTGACGACCGGGGTCTATTGCCGGCCGGGCTGTGCTTCGCGCCGGCCGAGCCGGGTCAACGTGCGCTTCTTCGCGGGGCCGGCCGAGGCCGAGCGGGCCGGGTTCCGCGCCTGCAAGCGCTGCCGGCCGGACGGCGAGCCGGCCGAGGCGGTGCTTGTCGCCCGAGCGACGGCGGTGATCGACGCGGCCGAGACCGCACCGACCCTCGACGCGCTGGCGGTCGAGCTCGCGGCGAGCCAGAAGACGCTGGTGCGCGCCTTCAAGGCCGTGGTCGGGCTGACGCCCAAGGCGTTCGTCCAGGCGCGGCGGCGCGAGCGGCTGCAGGCGGCGCTGGCGACGGAGGCGCGGGTGACGGATGCGGTCTATGCGGCGGGCTACGGAACCTCGAGCCGGTTCTACAGCGAGGCCGAGGCGGTGCTCGGCATGACGCCCGGCCGCTTTCGCGCCAAGGGTGCGGGGTCGGTGCTGCGCTGGGCGACGGCCGCCTGCCCCCTCGGCCGGCTGCTGGTGGCGGCGACCGACAAGGGGGTGGCGATGATCGCCATGGGCGACGACGACCGAACGCTGGAGGCCGAGCTGGATGCCCGGTTCGCGGCGGCCGAGCGGCGGCGCGACACGGCCGGGCTGGGGCCGCTCCTGGCGCAGGTGGTGGCGGCGATAGCGGAGCCGGCCGGTGCCCGGGCGATCCCGCTCGACATCCGCGGCACCGCCTTCCAGCAGCGGGTCTGGGCCGCGCTCCGCGCGATCCCACCGGGCGAGACGCGCAGCTATGGCGAGGTTGCGGCGGCGGTCGGCCAGCCCGCGGCGGCGCGAGCCGTGGCCAAAGCCTGCGCCGGCAATCCGGCGGCCGTGGCGGTGCCCTGCCATCGGGTGGTGCCCGCCGCGGGCGGCGATCCCGGCGGCTATCGCTGGGGCCGCGAGCGCAAGCGCTGGCTGCTCGCCAGGGAGCAGGCGGGCGCCGACTAGGGTTGCCAGGGACCGCACCCTGAACGATCCTGCCCGCGGATTGCAATGCGGGAGGATGCATGGCGGAGGACAGGCGGGGGCTCGCCTATACGAGCGCGAGCGAGGACGCGGTGGCCCTGTTCGACCGGGCGGTCGACCACTTCCTCGAATACCGGCTCGATACGGGCGAGCTGCTCGGCCAGGCGCTCGAGGCCGACCCGGGCTTCGTCATGCCGCGCGTGCTCCGGGCCTCGATGCTGCGGCTGTTGGGCTCGACCAGCGTCGCCGCGCAGCTCGCCGACGAGCTCGCGGCGATCGAGCATGCCGGCACACCCATGAACCCGCGCGAGACCCTGCATGTCGAGGCGCTGAAGCACTGGGTGGCCGGCGATCTCGCCCACGCACGGCGGGCCTGGGACGCCATCGTCCAGGAATGGCCGTTCGATCTCCTGGCCCTTCGGCACATGCATTTCCAGAGCTTCTGGCTGGGCGAGCAGCAGGCGATGCGCAACAGCGTCGCCAGTGCCCTGCCTGCCTGGACCGACGACATGCCCGGCTACGGCTTCGTGCTCGGCATGCTCGCCTTCGGCTTCGAGGAGATGGGCGACTACGCCCGTGCCGAGGCCATGGGCCGGGAAGCCGTGGAGCGTAACCCGGACGATCTCTGGGCGATCCACGCGGTGGCGCACGTCATGGAGATGCAGGGCCGGCTCGCCGAAGGGATCGCCTGGCTCGACTACCCGGACGACCGCTGGACCGATCGCGGGCCGGTCAAGAACCACGTCTGGTGGCACGCCGCCCTGTTTGCGGTCGAGAGCGGCGATTTCGACCAGGCGCTGATCCTCTACGACAACCACGTCAAGCCCGGCGAGCGGCGGGTCTCGACCGATATGATGAACGCGCCCTCGCTCCTCGCCCGCCTCGAGCTTGCGGGCGCGGACGTCGGCGAGCGCTGGGAGCAACTCGCCGACTGGGCGGCGGGCTGGGTCGATGACCACGTCATCGCGTTCACCGATGCGCACACCATGATCCCGCTTGCCCGGGCCGGACGGCAGGCCGAGGCCGAGGTCTTCGTGACCTCGCTCGAGCGCTTCGCCAAGGAGGCGCGCAACGACGCCGCAAGGCGGGTCGAGCCCTTCATCCTGCCGCTGGCCAAGGGCATTCGCGCCCTCTACGCCGGCCGGCCAGCGGAGACGGTCGAGCTCATCGCACCCATCCGCCACGCGCTCCTGCCGATCGGCGGCAGCTGGGCGCAACGGGACGTCTTCGCCCAGCTCCTGCTCGAGGCCGCCATCCAGGCCGGCAACTGGCCGCTGGCCCGCTCGCTGGCCTCGGAGCGGATAGCACTCCGGCCCGAGAACCACCTCAACTGGCTGAAGTTCGGCCAGATGTTCGAGGCCGCCGGCGATCCCGAGGCGGCCGAGCGCGCCCGCGAGATCGCCCTGCAGTATCGCCCCTGAGTCGTCGCGCTGCGGTCAGCAAACGGGAAGACGCGGGGGAACTGAGTTCCCCCGCCGGCCCGCTCCGGACCTTGGTGCGGGTGGCGGCGCGTGGTCGCGGTGGCGTTGCGTCTCGTTGAGCGTCGAGCGGGCGTGGGTCTAGACGAGGATCGCGGCCGCCCAGCGGTCGGCGATGACCAACGGTCGACGAGGTGCGGCATGGCAAGACGCGGCGGTTTCAACATGCGGGCGTTGATCTCGCTGTTGGTGGCGTCGGGCTTCCTGGTGATGGCGGTCACGGGGATCATGCTCTACGTGGCGCCGCCCGGGCGGGTGGCGAACTGGACGGACTGGACGCTGCTCTGGTTGACCAAGGAGCAGTGGGCGGCGGTGCACATCTCGTCGAGCCTGGTGTTCGTGCTGGCTGGGCTCACGCATCTGGTGATGAACCGGAAGCCCTTCTTCAATTATCTGCATGCGCGGTTTCATGGCCACGAGATGCCGCGGGCGGAGGGTGTGGTGGCGCTGGTGGCGGTGGTGGCGCTGGTCTGGGGGACGCTCGCCAACGTGCCGCCGATCAGTTTTCTGCTCGATCTCAACGAGCGGGCCAAGCTGATGTGGTCGACGGCGGCGGATGCGGAGCCACCGTTCGGCCATGCCGAGGAGGTGTCGCTGGCGATGCTGGGGGCGAGGGACCGGTTCGATGCGGGGGCGGCGCTGGCGGCGCTCGAGGCCAAGGGGCTCGAGGTGGCGGAGGGGACGGCGACGACGATCCGGCGGATCGCCGACGACAATGGCCGGACGCCGGCCGCGGTCTACCGAGTGATCCGGGGGGCTCGGGCGGCAGCGGACCCGGTGGATGGCTGGACGCCGGCTGCGGTCGAGGGGCGCTTCGGCGGGGCCGGGATGGGGCGGCTGACGGTGGCGCAGCTGGCGGCGGAGGGGGGCGTCGAGCTCGCGGCGGCGCAGGCGCGGCTGGCGGCGCTGGGCCTGCCGACGGCGGCGGACGGGCGGCTCAGGGCGCTGGCGGATGCGGTGGGGCTCGAGCCCTTGGAGCTCGCCAAGGCGCTGCTGATCGAGGGCTACGCGCCGGCAGGCAAGGCGGAGTAGGGACCGGCTGCGGCGGCGGGGGTGCTGGCCTCACGGCGAGGCGGCTGCTAGAGACGCAGCCCTGGCAGCACTGCCGTTTCCCCATTGTCGGCACGAGAGCATGGATCGATCGACCCTACGCGAGAGCAAGGCCTGGCCTATCGTCGAGGCCTTGGCGCTGTTGGAGCGGGTGGCGAAGCGGCCGCCGGCGAAGGGGTTCGTGTTGTTCGAGACGGGCTATGGGCCGTCGGGGCTGCCGCATATCGGCACGTTCGCCGAGGTGTTTCGCACGACGCTGATCCGCCACGCTTTCCAGCGGCTGTCCGACGTCCCGACCCGGCTCTATGCGTTCTCGGACGACATGGATGGGCTGCGGAAGCTGCCGGACAATATCCCGCATCCGGAGTTGATCGCGCCGCATTTGCAGAAGCCGTTGACCGCGATTCCCGATCCGTTCCGTACTCATGAGAGCTATGGGCATCATATGAACGCCCGGCTCAGGGCGTTTCTCGACCGGTTCGGCTTCGATTACGAGTTCAAGAGCGCCACGGAGACTTACAAGGCCGGGGTGTTCAACGACGTGCTGCTCAGGGTGCTGGAGCGGCACGAGGCGGTCTGTGACGTGGTGCGGCCGCATCTGGGGCCCGAGCGGCGGGCGAGCTACAGCCCGATCCTGCCGGTCTCGCCGAAGACCGGCCGGGTGCTGCAGGTGGCGATCGAGGAGTGCCGGGTGGACGCCGGCACGGTGGTGTTCCGGGACGAGGACGGGACGCGGGCCGAGGTGCCGGTGACCGACGGCCACTGCAAGCTGCAGTGGCGGGCGGATTGGGCCTTGCGCTGGACCGCGCTCGAGGTCGACTACGAGATGTCGGGCAAGGACCTGATCGATTCGGTCAAGCTGGGCGGGCAGATCTGCAAGGTGATGGGCGGGACGCCTCCATTGGGCTTCACCTACGAGCTCTTTCTCGACGAGAACGGCGAGAAGATCTCGAAGTCCAGGGGCAACGGCATCACCATCGACGAGTGGCTGCGCTATGCAACGCCCGAGAGCCTGATGCTCTTTCTCTATCGCGAGCCGAAGAAGGCGAAGCGGCTCTTCTTCGACGTGATCCCCAAGCATGTCGACGAGTACGAGGCGTTCGTCGCGGCGTTTGCCGGGCAGGCGGACAAGGAGAAGCTGGGCAACCCGGTCTGGCACATTCATGACGGGGCACCGCCTGCCGAGGCGGTGCCGATCGGCTTCGCCATGCTGTTGAACCTGGCGTCGGTCGTGAATGCCGAGGACCCGGAGGTGCTCTGGGGCTTCATCCGGCAGTACAGCCCCGACCTCACGCCCGAGGCCCAGCCGCGCTTGGCGCGGCTGGTCGATCACGCGATCGCCTACTACCAGGACCGGGTCAGGCCGGAGAAGAAGCACCGCGCCCCGGATGCGACCGAGCGGGCGGCGATGGAGGAGCTCGAGCGGGCGCTGGCGGGCATGGCCGAGGGCACGCCCGGCGAGGCCATTCAGAACGAGGTCTACGAGATCGGCAAACGCCACGCTTTCGCCAATCTCCGGGACTGGTTCCGGGCACTTTACGAGGTCTTGCTGGGGCAGGAGCAGGGGCCGCGTTTCGGCTCGTTCGTCGCCCTCTATGGGGTCGCGAACACGCGGCGGCTGATTCGCGAGGCGCTGGCGGAGGAGCGGCCGGCGCATGCCGGCTGAGGCCCGGGTGGCGGCCATCACGGCACGCGAGCTGGCGCTGCGGGTGCTCGATGCGACGCTGCTCGAGCGGGAGCCGCCCGAGGGACGTTTCCGGCGGGAGACCGAAGGAGCGGGGATGGCGGCCCGCGACCGGGCGTTCGCGCGGCTGCTCTATACGACGGTGCTGCGCCGAAAGGCGGCGATCGACAGCGCTCTCGTGGCGCATCTGCGCGAGGCGCCGAGGCAACGGAGTGCCATGAACCTGCTGCGGCTTGGGGCGGCCCAGCTTCTCTACCTGAAGACGCCGGCGCACGCCGCGGTGGGCGAGTGCGTCGAGCTGGCCAAGCGGCGCCGGCTGGCCCCGCCCGGGCTGGTCAATGCGGTGCTGCGCAAGCTCGTGGGCCAGGCGCCGCCGGCGCTGTCACCCCTGCAGGCGCTGCCGGACTGGCTGGCAGAGCGCTGGGTCGCGAGCTACGGCGCAGGGTTGGCCACAGCGATCGCCGAAGCGCTCGGCGACACGCCGCCCTTGGATCTCACGGTCAAGGACGACCCCGAACCCTGGGCGGCCCGGCTCGGCGGTCGGGTCGTGGGGCCCGCGACCGTCAGGCTCGCCGATGCCGGCCTCGTCGAGGAGCTGCCGGGCTATGCTGAGGGGGCCTGGTGGGTGCAGGACCTGGCGGCAACTCTGCCGGTCGCCGCGCTGCGCCCGACCTCGGGCGAGCGGGTGCTCGATCTCTGTGCCGCACCGGGCGGCAAGACGGCCCAGCTCCTCATCGCCGGCGCGGTGGTCACCAGCGTCGAGCGTGATCTGACGCGGGCGCGGCGGCTGCGGGCCAATCTCCAGCGGCTGAAGCTCGCGAGCGAGGTGGTGGCGGCCGACCTGCTCGACTATGTCCCAGCGGAGCCGTTCGACGCGGTGCTGCTCGACGCGCCCTGCACGGCCACCGGCACCATCCGCCGTCATCCGGACATCCTGTGGACCAAGGGGCCGGCCGATGTCGCCACGATGGCGGCCCTGCAACAGCTCCTCCTCGCGAAGGCCGCCGCATTCGTCGCACCGGGCGGGCGGCTGGTCTATGCGGTCTGCTCGCTGGAGCCGGAGGAGGGGCCGGCGGTCGTCGGGCGGTTCCTGGCCGCCCGCCCCGATTTCGCCCGGGCGCCGATCGCGGCCGACGAGACCGGCATCGCGCCCACGGCCGAGGGCGACCTGCGCACCCATCCCGCCATGCTCGCCGACCAGGGCGGCATGGACGGGTTCTACATTGCCCGTCTGGTCCATCGCTCGCGAGGTTGAGCCATGTCGACGCTGCGCCCGGCCCGGGCCCTGCTGTCCGTCTCCGACAAGACCGGCCTCGTCGAGCTCGCGACAGCGCTGGCCCGCTACGGCATCGCGCTGATCTCGACCGGCGGCACGGCGAAGGCGCTGCGGGCGGCCGGGCTCGAGGTCCAGGACGTGGCGACGCTCACCGGCCAGCCGGAGATCCTGGACGGGCGGGTGAAGACGCTGCAGCCGAGAATCCATGGCGGCATCCTGGCCCGTCGCTCCGACCCGGTGCACATGGCGACGCTGGCCGAGCACGGGATCGCGCCGATCGACCTCGTGGCGGTCAACCTCTACCCGTTCCGGGCCACCGTGGCGGCGGGTGCCGACTTCGACACCTGCGTGGAGAACATCGACATCGGCGGGCCGGCGATGATCCGGGCCGCAGCCAAGAACCACGACGACGTGGCGATTGTCACCGACCCCGCGGATTACGCCGGGATTGTCGAGGCCCTGGCGGCCGGGGGGATCGCGGCCGAGCGCCGCCGCGAGCTGGCGCGCAAGGCCTTCGCGCACACCGCCGCCTACGATGCGGCGATCGCCAACTGGCTCGCCGAGAGGGGGCTGCCGGACCCGCTCCTCGTGGCTGCACCGCTGGTGCAGACGCTGCGATACGGCGAGAATCCGCACCAGGCGGCGGGTCTCTACCGCCTCGACCAGGGCCGGCCGGGGGTGGCCTCGGGCCGCCAGCTGCAGGGCAAGGAGCTTTCCTACAACAACCTGCAGGATGCCGACGCGGCGGTCGAGCTGGTGGCCTCCTTCGCCGAGCCGGCCGTCGCGATCATCAAGCACACCAACCCTTGCGGCGTGGCGGTGGCGGAGCGGCTCGACCTGGCTTGGCAGCGGGCGCTGGCGGCCGATCCGGTGAGTGCGTTCGGCGGGATCGTGGCGCTCAACCGGGCGGTCGACGCGGCCACGGCCGAGGGGCTGGCCGGGCTCTTCCTCGAGGTGGTGGTGGCCCCGGGCTTCGCCGCGGCAGCGCTGGCGGTGCTGGCCAGGAAGGGCAACCTCCGGCTCATCGCGCTCGATCGGCTGCCGGGACCGGACGATGCCATGCTCGACCTCAAGTCGGTGGCGGGTGGGCTCCTGGTGCAGGCGCGGGACGTGGCCACCAGCGACCCGGCGTCGTGGACCTGCCCGACCCGGCGGCAGCCGGACGACGTGGAGTGGGCCGGGCTGGCCTTCGCCTGGGCGGTGGTGCGGCATGTCCGCTCCAACGCCATCGTCATGGCGCGGGGCACGACGAGCTGCGGGATCGGGGCCGGGCAGACGAGCCGGGTGGGGGCGGTCGAGCTCGCGGCCCGGCAGGCCGCGTCCGGCGGGGGCGAGGGGCCGCTGGTCCTGGCCTCCGACGCGTTCTTCCCGTTCGCCGACGGGATCGAGCGGGCGGCCGAGGCGGGGGTCACGGCCGTCGTCCAGCCGGGGGGCTCCATGCGCGACCAGGAGGTGGTCGAGGCCTGCGACCGGCTCGGGCTCGCCATGCTGCTCACCGGCATGCGCCACTTCCGGCACTGAACGGCGTGTTTTTCCGGCAACTGTAGCCGGCTTCACAGCGCAGCCTTTACCGATCGGCAACCATCCGGGTCGCATCATGCCGCCCGACCCGTCTCGGCTTCGCCGGGCGGGCCGTGGTCCGGTCGGGAGCCCTGCAATGGTGGAGCGTGCGGTCGTCTATCTCGCCTTCGTCTTTCTCTTGATCGCGCTGCTGATGGAGCAGCCGATGACCTATGCGATCGGCCCGTGAGTCGGCTCAGCCGATCGCGATGCGCCGGTCCTCGGCGGCCGAGCGGAGGAGGGCGTCGATCAGCCGGTGAACGTGGAGCGCCTCGCGGGCGGTGACCCGTGGGGGCCTGCCCTGGTCGAGGGCGTCGAGGAAGTCGGTGATCACCCCCTTGTGCCAGACATGGCTGAAGGCCATGGGGTCGGCGCCACCGCCGATGCCGCCGGCCTCGCCCAGAATTTCGGGCGCGCCGTCGTGCGGATGGAGCTCGAGCTGGCCGCCCTCGAGGATCGCCGTGCCCTTCGTGCCAGCCAGGATCAGCTTCTCGGTGCGCCCTGGATAGAAGCTCGTGGTAGCCATGAGCGCGCCCAGGGCGCCGTTCTTGAAGGTGAGCCCGGCGCCGACGAAGTCCTCGGTCTCCATCCTGTGCAGCGCCGAGGTGCCCGCGATCGCCTGGACGCTGGCGGCGGGGCCGGCGAGGCTGAGCATCAGGTCGAGCAGGTGGATGGCCTGGGTGATCAGCACACCGCCGCCATCGCGGGCGAGCGTGCCTCGGCCAGGCTCGTCGTAGTAGCCCTGTGGCCGCCACCAGGGCACTTCGAGGTGAACCGCGGCCAACCGGCCGAGCGCCCCCGTGTCGAGCCTGCGGCGCAGCGCTTCGGCCGCCTCGCGGAAGCGGTGCTGGAAGACGACGGCGGTGGGGATGCCGGCGGCCTCGGTCGTGGCGACAACCTGCTCGGCCGCAGCGAGCGTCCGCTCGAGCGGTTTCTCCATCAGGACCGGCTTGCCTGCCGCGGCGATCCGCCGGACGAGGTCGAGCCGGGCGTCGGGCGGGGTCAGCAGCATCACCGCGTCGATGGCCGGGTCGTCGACGATCGCCTCGAGCCGGTCGGTGACCGCGAGGCCGAAGCGCTCGGCGAAGGCCTGGCGCCGGCCCGCCGAGCGGCTCCAGGCCAGGACCTCGACCCGATCCGCCAGCTCGCAGAGGCTCGCCGCGTGCGGGGCCACCGCCATGCCGAGGCCGATCAGGCCGATGCGTTTCTTCTGCATGCGCCGCCCTCCTTGCGCGGCGCCGGCGGGGCCGGCGCGTCGTGCCGCGGGTTTGAACCGTCCGCGGCCGTTTGGCCAGCCCGGGGTAGCGCGTCCGGGCTCGTCGGACTGTGCAGGACGCGGCTCTGGACCATGTCTCGGAGAGGCAAAACGATCGAGTGAAGGAGCCTTTCGGCATGCGATGGAACACCGCGGAGCGCTGGGGCAGCGTGGCCATCTGGCTGCACTGGTCGGTGGCGGCGCTCATCCTCCTGGTCCAGGTGCCGGCCGGCATCGTCATGCTGCGGCTCGATCCGGGCACCTGGCAGAACGTGCTCTTCAACCTCCACAAGAACGTCGGCCTGGTGGTTTTCGCGCTCGCCCTGGTGCGGGTCGCCTGGCGGCTGGCCAATCCGGTCCCGGCGCTGCCCCCCGACGTCCCGGGCTGGCAGGAGCGGGTGGCGCATCTGACCCATTTCCTGCTCTACGCGCTGATCTTCATCCTGCCGGTGAGCGGCTTCCTCTACACGGCGTTCGGCGGCTTTCCGGTGCCGCTGTTCATGCTCTGGGACCTCGGCGAGCTGATCCCGACGAGCAAGCCGCAGGCCGAGCTCTGGCAGGCGATCCACTTCTGGTCGCAATGGGCGCTCTACGGCGTGGTGACGCTGCACGTGGCCGGTGCCCTGCAGCACCATCTCGTTCACGGCGACGACGTGCTCAGGCGGATGCTGAGCAGCCGCTGAGCCTTGCGGCCGCGGTGCTCGCGGCAGGGTCGACCCGGCTCGCCGGGCGCGCCTACCGCGGCGTCAGGCCGTCGGACGGCGGGCCGCTGGCGGCGGGAACTTTTGCCGCTGCGCCGGGTTGATGGGCGTCACTGCACAACAGAAGGCACGCGTCATGCACGGTATCATCTATCTGGTCGGGCTCGTCGTGGTCGTGATGGCCATCCTGTCGCTGCTCGGGATCCGCTGATCCGGGCCGCCTGCTGCAACCGACAGGAGAACCCATCATGACCACATCCGAACTCACGGCGGGCACCGCCCGTCCAGTCGCTGCGGTCGGCGTGGCCGACGATCGCGCCTATGTCGACTGGCCGGCCGTTCTCGCCGGGGCGGCGCTGGCTGCCGCCATCTCTGTCGTGCTCCTGGGCTTCGGCTCGGCGATCGGGCTCGGCATCACCTCGCCGCTGCCCGGCGAGGGGGTCTCGCTGCTCTGGTTCACGGTCGCGGCCGCCCTCTGGCTGCTCTGGACGCAGGTCTCGAGCTTCATGGCGGGCGGCTATCTGGCCGGCCGGCTGCGCCGGCGGCTGGGCGACGCGACGCCCGACGAGGTCGACCTGCGCGACGGCGCGCACGGCCTGTTGGTCTGGGCTGTCGGCACCCTGCTCGGTGCGACGATCCTGGCGGGCGGCCTGTTCGGTGCCGTGCAGACCGCGGGCCAAGCCGCCGGCGCCGCGGCCGGCACGGTCGCCGCCGCTGCGACCGGTGACGAGGCCCCGGACGGTTTCGCGACCTATCTCGCCGACACGCTGCTGCGCGGCGACGCCGTTGCCGGCACCGAGGCGACGCCGGCCGAGCGGGCGGAGCTCGGCCGGATCGTGGCGCTGGCGCTGGCCCGGGGCGGCTTCGAGCCCGACGATCGAGCCCACCTGGCCGCGGTCGTCGCCGGCCGGACCGGCCTCGACCCGGCCGCCACCGAGGGCCGGATCGCCGCGGTCGAGACGCGGATCGAGACGCTGCACGACGAGGCGGTCGAGGCAGCGGAAGCGGCGCGTCGGACTGGTGTCGTGGCCGCGTTCCTCGTCGCCGCCTCGCTGCTGGTGAGCGCCGCCGGTGCCTACGTCGCAGCCGGCTTCGGCGGCCGGCATCGCGACGCCGGCACCCTCGTTCCCCTCTGGCGGCCACTCGGCTGACCGACACCGCCATCACGCAAAGGACCGCGTCCCATGCATCTCCTGATCCTCTGGCTGCTGGGCGTGCCGCTCAGCCTGATCATCGTCATCGCCCTTTTGGTCTGAGGCGATCGCCCCGAACGGCCGAGGCCGGCGCCAGCGATGGCGCCGGCTTTTCGCTCGCTCGCGCCACGAGGGCTCCGTCAGCCGCCGTTGATCTTGATCTTCTTGACCTGCTTCTCGGCCGCCTTCGAGCGCGGCACGGTGATGTGCAGGACCCCCTTCTCGAAGCTGGCGCTCACCTTCTCCGCGTCCGGCTCGAACGGGATCGCGAAGCGGCGCATATAGCTGCCGTGGCTCCGCTCGACCAAGTGGTAGTGCTTCTTCTCGTCCTTCTGCTCCTTCTCCTCCTTGTGCTCGGCCTTGATGGTGAGCACCCCGTCGGCGAGGTCGAGCGAGATCTCCTTCTGGTCGATGCCGGGCAGCTCGGCCGAGATCTCGAGCCCCTTCTCGGTCTCCGCCACGTCGACCTTGGGGCTGAGGAACCCGCCGGCCACCGCCGGCATCGGCCAGTCGCGCGAGAAGCTCTCGAACAGGCGGTCCATCTCGCGCCGCATCAGGCTGAACGGGTCATCCTCGCCGCTCCGGCCGAGGCCGGTCGACCGACCGAACGGCATCAACGACTTCAGGTCCATGGCTGTTCCTCCGCAGCTCTTGCATCCCTGTGGTCCGCCCGTCCGCCTTCTCCGTCGTGACGGACGGATCGCGATGATCGGTCATTAGCCGAACGAGGCCGCCGGCTCCTTGATCTGGATCAGCCGCCCGTGATTTCGCCGCCGATCGCGGCGGATGTCGGCAGGGCCGCGGGCGCCGTCAAGAGCCCCGCCCGGGCCGGCTCGCGCGGTGCGGCTAGCCGGCCCGCGGCACGCTGCCGCTGCGGCGCTGGGTGGTGGCCCTGGGCGCTGCCGCCGGGCTCGGGCGCATGCCGCCGCCGGTGCCCCGGCCGCCGCCCCCACTCCCGGCGTTCAGGGCCATCAGCCGGCGGATGCGCTCCTCGGTCGGCGGGTGGGTGCGAAAGAGGTTGTCGACCCCGCCCTTGATCAAGGGGTTGATGATGAACATGTGGGCGCTGGCCGGGTTGCTCTCGGCCGTCTGCATGACCCGGCCGCGGGCGAGCTGCTCGATCTTGCCCAGGGCCGAGGCGAGCCAGCCGGGATTGCCGCAGATCAGGGCGCCGTCGCGATCGGCCGAGTACTCGCGCGTGCGCGAGATGGCCATTTGCACGAGGGCCGCAGCCATCGGTGCCAGGAGCATCGCCAGGATCATGACGATCGGGTTCGGCCGGTTCTCGCCGCGGCCGCCAAACATGAAGGCGAACTGGGAGAGAAAGCCGATCGCACCGGCGATGCTGGCGGCCACGGTCATGGTCAGCGTGTCGCGGTTCTTCACGTGCGCCAGCTCGTGCGCCATCACCCCGGCGATCTCCTCGCGCGACAGCGAGCGGAGCAAACCCGTGGTGGCGGCGACGGCAGCGTTCTCGGGATTGCGGCCGGTGGCGAAGGCGTTCGGCTGGTCGGTCTCGATGATGAAAACCTTGGGCATCGGCAGCTCGGCATTGCGGGCGAGCTCCTCGATCATGCCGTGGAACTCGGGGGCGGACGCCCTCGTCACCACCTTGGCGTTGTGCATGCGCAGCACCATGTTGCCCGAGTTCCAGTAGCTCCAGAAGTTCATGCCGCCGGCCAGGAGCAGCGCGATCAGAAGCCCGCCTTCGCCGCCGAGCGCAAAGCCGATGGCGAGGAACAGCGCCGTCATCGCGGCGAGCAGAATGCCGGTGCGAACCATGTTCATTCCAGGGCTTCTCCCGTGCTGCCGAGCACCCCAGCGGTGCGACCGATTCAAAGAGATGGCGCGTCGCCGGGCCGGCGCAAGCAGCACCGGACGGTGCCGCGGGCGTGTCGTCGGCGAGCCGGACGGTCTTGATCGCCGCGCCGGCCTTTCCCAAATGCCCAGCGCCCACAGCACCGTCGCGGCCGGCGCGATCGGCGGGCGGCCGGGAGCGCTGGTTGCAGGGGTCCAGGGTGGTGCTTATATGGACGATTGGTCAGGCGCCGGGTCGGTTTCCTGACCTCGTCGACATCAACGGCATGCGCCGATCGGGGCAGCAGGTGGCACGGCTCGTCGCCACCCGACGGACGCGCCG
>CAYWSB010000085.1:0-16501 GCA_964460465.1 uncultured Geminicoccaceae bacterium
CCGGGCTTCCCCGTGCAGATCCCGTGGCGGAGGCGAAGCGGTGACCGAGTTCGGCAGCGACCTGATCCTGGCCCGGCTGCAGACGCTGCATCCCAAGGCCATCGACCTGTCGCTCGGCCGGCTGCAGCGCCTGCTCGCCCGCCTCGGCCACCCCGAGCGTCAGGTCCCGCCGGTGGTCCACATCGCCGGCACCAACGGCAAGGGCTCCACCCTGGCGATGCTCGACGCCATGCTGACCGCCGCGGGCCAGCGCGTGCATCGCTACATCTCGCCCCATCTCGTGCACTTCAACGAGCGGATCCTGCTGCACGGCAAGCCGGTCGGGGAGGCCTTCCTGGCCGAGGTCCTCGATGTCTGCGAGCGGGTCAACGACGGGGCGCCCATCACCTTCTTCGAGATCACCACGGCGGCCGCGTTCCTGGCCTTTGCCCGGATCCCCGCCGACTGGCTGCTGCTGGAGACCGGCCTCGGTGGCCGGCTCGATGCGACCAACGTCGTGGCGCGGCCGGCATTGACCCTGATCACCCCGATCTCGATGGACCACGAGGCCTATCTCGGCACGACCCTGGCGGCGATCGCCGGCGAGAAGGCCGGCATCATCAAGCCCGGCGTGCCAGTCATCGTCGGCCCCCAGGCGGCGGCAGCGCTGGCGGTGCTGGATGCCAAGGCGGCGGGCCTCGCGGCACCGCTGGCGGCGTGCGGCCGCGAGTGGCACATCCGCCGCGCGGCCGAGGGCTTCGCGCTGGCCACGACGACCGGGGAGCTTGCCCTGCCGACGCCGGGCCTCGCCGGGGCGCACCAGATCGAGAACGCGGCCCTGGCGGCGATGGCCGGCCAGACGCTCGGCCTGCCGCGCGAGGCCCTGGCGCGCGGCATCCTCGAGGCACGCTGGGCGGCCCGCCTGCAGCCGCTGCCGGCGCACGGCTTTCCGGCACTCGCCGGCGCACCTCTGGAGATCTGGCTGGACGGCGGGCACAACCCGGGAGCCGGTGCGGCGCTCGCCGCGAGCCTGCCGACGCTCGCCCGCGGCCGCCCGGTCGACCTCGTCGTCGGCATGCTGGAGAGCAAGGATTCCAACGGCTTCCTCGCTCCGATGCGCGGCCTCGTGCGCCGGCTCTACGCCGTGCCGGTGCCGAACGAGCCGAATGCGCGCCCGGCCGCGGCGATCGCCCGCACCGCGCAGGAGGTCGGCATCGCGGCCACGGTCGCCGAGGACGTCGATCACGCCCTGGCCGCCAGTGCCGCAGCCGGCGGGACCCCGGCGGTGGCCCTGATCTGCGGCTCGCTCTATTTGGCCGGTGCGGTGCTGCGGCGCTTCGGCTGACCGCCCCGCCGCCGACCCCGCCCAGCCGCCCGGGCACGGCCGCCGTTAAGGGGATGTTCAGCCCCCGGCCCTAGAGTGGCGGCCGCGGATCGGGCGATGCCGGCGTAGCACGGCCGCCCTGGCGCCCGAATGCCCGAGGAGCGGCGATGCCCGACGACGACGACATCGGCCGGCTGCGGGCCGAGCTCCAGGCTCTCAGCGACACCATCCAGCGCACCATGCGCGAGGTCGCGACCATCCGCCACCCGCTGATGGCCAGCGATCGCGTCCAGTCGTCCGTCGACGAGCTCGGCGCCATCGTGGCGGCCACCGAGCTCGCGACCGAGCAGATCCTGACCGCCGCCGAGACCATCGAGGCCAGCCTCGGCGCCACCGCCCCCGCGACCGCCGATGCCTGCGGCGCCGCGACGGTGGTCGCGGCCGTCACCCGCATCTACGAGGCCTGCAACTTCCAGGACCTCACCGGGCAGCGGATCACCCGGGTGATGACCCTGCTGCGCGACGTCGACGCCCGCCTGGTCGCCATCATCGGCCATGTCGGCCGCGACCGCTTCGCCGCCACCCCGCCACCCAGGCCGACCGGCGGCGACGCGGCCCTGCTCAACGGCCCCGCATCCGCCGGCAGCGGGCTGCAGCAGGCCTCGATCGACACCCTCTTCGGCTGAGCCAGGGCAGGCGTCGCGAGGAAGGAAAGGAGGCGGGGAGGCTGGCCTCCCCGCGCCCCACCGGGACTTCGGGGTGCTGGCAGAGATCGGAAATATATCCTAAATGCGGCTCCGGTTCAAGGCGTGGCCGGGTTCGCTCGGTGGATTCGTGTCGTCGGGTTCGCTCGCGCCCGGCTGGTCTCGCCTTCTGCACGGGACGGCGGCCGCAATGGATTGAAACCCTTAGTTTTTCGGATGGGCGTGCGACATTCCGCGCGCTCGGGCTCGTTCGCGGGTTCCTGGGTTCGTTCGTCGAAAACCGGGCGGTTTCGAACCCGGGCGCCGGGTTCGTTCGTCGATTCCCGGGTTCGTTCGCGGGTTCGTTCGTCGCGAATCGGGCGAAATGCGCCGCTATATGCGCCATAAGGAACGCTTATGGCGCATATAGCGGCGAAGATTATGACAAATGGCGCGTATAGCGGCGCATTTCTCGGGTTCATGCGTCGTATAGCGGCGCATCCCGAGCGGGAATGCGCCGCTATATGCGCCACGAACGGACGATTTGTCGGCACACACATGATGGGTCATAAGCGATCGTTATGACCCAGGAAGAGGATGGCGGGGAGGCTCGCCTCCCCGCCGGCCCCACCTGCCCTTTTGCGATGGTGGCGCGCCCGGGGGGCCAGGAACGCCCCCGCGGCCCCGAAGGGCCGGGTTCCCGGTACGTGCCTCGGGCACACGCTGGTGAGGCTAGGCTTTGCGGCGCTTGGGGGCAAGGTCGGCTGCCTCGGCGGCGGCGCGCTCCTGGTTGAGGGCGAGGAGGCGGGCGAGGATGTCGTCGTCGGTGAGGTCGGCGGGCCAGCCATAGGCGGCCGCCACCGCCGCGTCGAGGTCGCGATGGGCGTTGGCGAGCCAGGCGGGACGCTCGTTGTAGAGGTTGGTCAGCGTGCGCTTCTTGAGGATGGCGGCGGCCTTGTCGTCCACCGGCAGCAGGCGGTCGGGATAGCCCGGCACCACCTCGGGCACGCGGCGCACCAGATCGGCCGGGTTCAGCCAGTTGTCGCGCAGCTCGTTCAACCGCGCCGCCGCTTCGGCGATGGCCTGCGCGCGCGGGTCGTCGGCGTAGTCCGCAGCGGGGATGTTCGGGCTCAGGCCCCCGGGGAACGGGAACGTCTCGAAGGTGGTGGACGGCGTGTAGCGCGGTCGGTCTTCCAGCGACGTGCCCATGCGCAGGGACCAAAGTTCGTGAATGCGCGAATGGAGGATGCCGAAGGTGGTGTCGTCGTCGCGTGCGATTGCCACTATCTGGCAATCTGGCAGCACAGACGCATCGATCCAGGCGAACAACCTATGCTTTGCAACGCGAGAAGTTCCGATGAAACGCGCCAGTGGCGCAAGGCGGCTTCGCATCTGCTGCAAGCCGCGAGCATGAAGCCACCAATTGCGTCGCTCCATTTCGTTCCGCACGACGTCGCGCTGCGGCTTCACGTTCTCCAGCACATGTCGGAATGGCTGCTCGTAGAGCACGGCATCTCGAAGAGACATGTCCGGGCCAAAGTCCACTATCCAATGGTCAGTCGGTCGCCGGGTAATGTCGATTCCGTTCATCCATGGCGACAAGACATCTGAATTTGGACGGCCATTCGGGTTGGAAGGCGCCACGAGCAGTTCTCGCGCCACATCACCGGGTATCTCGAAACGACCCTTCTTTGTTGTCCCTATAAAAGCCGTTGACCTATTAGTAAAAATCGGAGCGGCAAGCGTTAGGTCAACATTGCCTGATGTCAGGTCTGCATGCACTAATTCTACGACATTTCCATTCAAAATCCTGCACTGACTATTGCGATCGCCAAAGACGATGATGCTCACTCGCACCGCAGCGCCCTCTAGCACCCATGGCTCGTCTGCCCACGCCACATTAATAGATGTAGATTCAACTATTCTATCGAGAACAAATCGATTGGCCCCACCTCGTATCGAGTTAGTAGCTACCAAGCCAGCAATTACAGTGTTATCTTGTTTTATAGCTAATCTCGCTTTCTCAAACCAATAGCAAACAAGGTCAGCACCCCCCGGCACGCGGCCGATATAGCGGTCACGGAGCATTTTTACGTACTCAATGCCAAATTGACCGATCATCAGCTTGTCGCCGAGAAACGGCGGGTTACCAATGATCGCCTCAGCCGTTGGCCAGTCGGCTTCTGTTCCGTCCGGGTTTAAGATGGCATCACGGCATTCGATGTTGTCGAGCGGCTTGAGGATCGGGCTTCGAGACACGCCAAATCCATTGCGCTGCATCCACTGGATTTCGCCGATCCAGACCGAGACGCGGGCGAGCTCGGCGGCGTAGGGATTGATCTCGATGCCGAGCACGGCCTCGGGGCCGACCTGCGGCAGGCGGCGTTCGAAGCCCAAAGCCTCGGCGTCCAGGTTGACGCGGTGCTCCAAGTCCTTGAG
This sequence comes from uncultured Geminicoccaceae bacterium, assembly GCA_964460465.1. GTDB lineage: Bacteria > Pseudomonadota > Alphaproteobacteria > Geminicoccales > Geminicoccaceae > SLRI01. The sequence continues at coordinate 4,426 of CAYWSB010000085.1, forward strand.
CGACAGGAGGGCGAGATAGAGGAAGTTGCCCGACCCGCAGGCGGGGTCGAGGACGCGGAAGCGGGCGAGGCGATCGAGGAAGCCCCAATTGAGGTCGCGGGCCTCGTTGTTGATGCGCGTCGCGGCAGCGCGTGATCCGGCCTTCTGCTCGCGCGCCAGCAGGCTCTCGATCTGCGCCTTCGTCGCCGCCCACTCGCGCTCCAGGGGCTCGACGACGACCGGCTTGACGATCAGCATGATCTTGTCGCGGTCGGTGTAGTGGGCGCCGAGCTGGCTGCGCTTGTCGGGGTCGAGGCCGCGCTCGAAGAGGGTGCCGAGGATGGAGGGGTCGATTTCGGCCCAGTCGTAGCGCGAGGCGCGGAGCGCCTGCTCGATCTCCTCGCTCTCCATCGGCAGGGCGTCGTCGCTGTCGAAGAGGCCGCCGTTGAACCAGCCGACCTCCTCGAATCCCACGAGTCCACCCTTCTGCATGGCGGCGAAGAGCTGCTGTGCCATGGCGGTGAGCTGGTCGGGGCGCTTCGTGCCGAATTCCAGCATACGCTGGAACATCTTGTTGGGCAGCAGGCCCACGTCCTCGGCGAACATGCAGAAGACGAGGCGGTTGACGAAATGGGCCACACGCTCGGGGTCGTGGCCGCGGGAGCGCAGACGCTGGGCGAGGCCGGCGAACTCCTTTGCCACCTCCTCGGTCAGGGTCTGGCGGGTGCGGCCTGGCTTGAGCTGGTCGGGATCGGTGAAGACGGCCTTGAGCTTGCGGCGGACGGCGGCGTCGCGCAGCTCGTCGAGGGTGATCTTGTGGATCTCGCGGACGGTGTTGGTCCAGTTGGTGTGGATCTCGAAGGTCGCCATGTCGGAGACGACGAGGAGCGGCGGGTTCTCGAGCGCCACGGCGTATTGCTGGAGCTGAGCGTAGGCGGCGCGCAGGTCCTTGCGCTTGCCCTTGTACTCCCAGGCGAAATGGCCGCGCTTCCAGACGTCGGCCCAGCCCTCGCCGCCGGCGGTCTTCGAGGCGCCGCGCTCGAAGGCGTAATGCTCGCCCTTGGGGTCGGCGTCCGTCGGCGTCGGCTCGTCGAGGAGCGCGCAGAGGTCGTTGAAATGCGACTGCGCGGCGGCGCGCTCGGTGAGGGTCGAGGCCTGCCATTTGGCGATGAACTGATCAGGGGTCACGCTGCCTCGTGAAAACTGTCGCGGCCAGCTTTGTCGGGCATCGCTTGCCAGGTCAACGTCCGAGCGACAACGGGCCTCCATTCCCCAACCCAAAAGAACGGTGGGGCGCGGGGAGGCGAGCCTCCCCACATCCTATTCCTGTCCCGACTTCTTGTCCTCGACCGCGCTGGTCGTGGGCGGGGCTAGTCCTTCCGCTTGCCTCGCTGGGTTTCGACGTAGGCGCGCAGCACGGCGTTCATGTGGCTTTGGAAGCCTTTGCCCTGGGCGCGAAACCAGTCGAGAACGTCGGCGTCGATGCGGATGCCGGTGTGGATCTTGCGGGTGGGCTTGACGAGGCGGGCGTTCTGCCAGAACGCGTCGTCGAGCTCGATGGCCGGGGCGTCGGGGCTGGTGCGGCTTTCGCCGCGCTCACGCATCGCGCGCAGCTCGTCGAGCGAGTAGCTCCTGGTATCGCCTTCTGCCATCGTTTCCCACCTTCCAGGCGCTGATGATTCGCCGGGCCTCGCCGCGCCAAGTGTAGACCACGACGAACCAGTCGTCGTCGACGCGCCCGAGGGCACGAAACCGCCGTTCGCCGTAGTCGCTGCGTGCGTCGACGGCTTCGACGATCTCCGGTCCGGCGAAGATCAGCGCGGCGTCGATGAAGTCGACGCCGCGCTCGCGCAGGTTCCGCAAGCGCTTGGCCTCGTCCCATTCGACCCGCTGCATGGAAATTTTGTAGCAACAATCGTTGTGACAAGCAAGCCGGCGCTTCGCCAACCCCAAAGTAACGGTGGGGCGCGGGGAGGATCATCCTCCCCGAATCCTTTTCTCCTACGACGGCTCGGCTGAGAACGTGTCGCAGGCTTCCATTTGGCCGGTTTCGAGGCCGCGTTGGAACCAGGAGCGGCGTTGGGCGGCGGTGCCGTGGGTGAAGCTGTCGGGGACGACGTAGCCCTGGCTGCGTTGCTGGAGGACGTCGTCGCCGATGGCGGAGGCGGCGTTCATGGCCTCGTCGATGTCGCCGGGCTCGAGGGAGCCGAACATCTCGTGGGCGGCGCGGGCCCAGACACCGGCGAGGCAGTCGGCCTGAAGCTCGACCATGACGGAGATGGCGTTGGCCTCGGTGGTGGAGGCGCGCGCGCGGAGCTGGCTGGTCTGGTCCATGACGCCGATGAGGTTCTGGACGTGGTGGGCGACCTCGTGGGCGATGACGTAGGCCTGGGCGAAGTCGCCTTCGGCCCCGAGGCGGCGCTCGAGGGTGTGGAAGAAGTCGAGGTCGAGATAAACGCGGCGGTCGCCCGGGCAGTAGAACGGGCCCACGGCGGCATCCGCCATGCCGCAGGCGGAGTTGACCGCCCCGGTGAAGAGGACGAGCTCGGGCGGCTGGTACTGGCCGCCGCGGGCCTGGAACTCGCGCTGCCAGACCTCCTCGGTGTCGGCCAGCACCACGGCGACGAACTGGGCGGCCGGGTCGTCGGCGCCGACCGGGCCGGCGTTCTGGGACTGGGGTGCGGGGCCGACGAGGGCGCCGCCACCGCCGCCCAGGAGCGGGGTGAGGTCGACGCCGAGGAAGAGGCCGATGAGCACCACGATCACGGCGCCGATGCCGCCGATGCCGCCGGCCCGGCGCATGCCGCCGCCGCCGCGCATGCCGCCCTGGCCGCTGCCGCGGATGTCGATGACGTTCTTGCTGCCACGCCGGCCGCGCCATTCCATGGGCCTGTCTCCGCTCGGCATTCCCCCCGGTCGGTTTGTACCGGGCGGGCTGGCCGGTCAACGGCGAAGTGGCGGGCGCGGTTCCGGGCCCTAGACTCGATGAGGTCGTGCCATCACGAGGGAGAACGACCATGCAGGAGCTGCCGGCGCCCAAGCCGCTGCACAAGGCCGGGGAGATCGCGGGGATGGCGGAGGTGCACATGCGGCACCCCTGGAACCCGGCCTCGGACATCCATCTCAAGCCGCTCTCGGCGCTGGCCGGGCTGACCCGGACGGTGCTGACCCTGGCGCGGGTGCCGCCGGGCAAGGAGAGCTTCGTCTATCACAGCCACGAGCGGGACGAGGAGTGGGTCTACATCCTCGCGGGCCGCGGCCGGGCGGAGATCGGCGAGGATGTCGTGGAGGTTGGGCCGGGCGACTTCATGGGGTTCACCGCACCGGGCGTGGCGCATCACCTGACCAACCCCTATGCCGAGGACCTGGTCTACCTGATGGGCGGCGAGCGGTCGGGGCTGGACGTGGGCCGGTTCCCGCGACTGGGCAGGACGCTGGTCATGGCCGGGGAGAGCCGCTTTTCCGTGGCGGACGCGGACGTGGTGCCGGTGCGCTTCGAGGACTATCTGGCCGAGGACGACCGGCCGAGATAGCCGCGGCGGCGGTCGCGCTCGATCAGCGCCGGGTCGCGGTCGGCCGGGTCGCCGTAGCCGCCGCCGCCCGGGGTCTCGATGTGGATGGTGTCGCCTTCGGCGATGCGGATGTTCTGCGCCTTGGAGAGGTGCGGCGGGGTTTCGCGGCGGCCGTCCCGGTAGCGGATCTCGATCCGGTTGGGGGCGCCGTCCTCGCCGCCGAGCGCGCCCTGGGGCCCGTGGCGGCCGTGGTCCATGACGAAGCTGGCGTGGGCGGTGCCGCGGCGGAGCGTGACGGCGTAGCGGAGACCGAGGCCGCCGCGGTGCCGTCCGGCGCCGCCGGAGCCTTCGCGCAGCGCGTATTCCTCGAACAGGATGGGGTATTGCTGCTCCATGACCTCGAGCGGGGCGGATTTCGAGATGCCGATGGTGGAGCAGCCGTAGGCCAGGCCGTCGGTGCGGGCGTTGCCGCCGTAGCCGCCGCCGGTGATGTGGTACATGACGTAGCCGCGGTTCTTCAGCGGGTCGAAGCCGCCGAGGCAGAAATTGCCGGAGGTGCCGGCGGGGGCGGCGGTGACCCGGTCGGGGGCGGCCTGGACCAGGGCGGCGAAGACGGCCTCGGCGATGCGCTGCGAGACCTCGGCCGCACAGCCGGAGACGGGGCGGGGGTATTCGGCGTAGAGGAAGGTGCCGCTGGGCTCGAGGACGACGAGCGGCTCGAACAGGCCGGCATTGATGGGCACCTCGGGCCAGATGTGCTTGATGGCGAGGTAGATCGAGCTCCGGGTGGTGGCGATGACCGAGTTCATCGGGCCCTGGCAGGGCGGCGAGCTCTCGGAGAGGTCGAAGGTGAGCGTGTCGCCGGCCTTGGTCACCGCCAAGCGGATGGCGAGCGGCGCGTCGACGACGCCGTCGCTGTCGACCCAGGCGGTGCTGCGGTAGACGCCGTCGGGGAGCTCGCGGATCTTCGCCCGCATCTGCCGGGCGGCGGCGGCCCGGAGCTCGGCCATGGCGGTCTCGACGGTGTCGCGGCCGTAGCGGTCGAGAAGGGCGGTCAGGCGCCGGGCACCCACCTCGAGGGCCGCCGCCTGGGCCTTGATGTCGCCGATGCGCTGCTCGGCGACGCGGATGTTCGACATGACGATGGCGTAGATCTCGGGGTCCATCGTCCCGCGCTTGAAGAGCTTGACCGGCGGCAGCCGCAGGCCCTCCTGCTCGATCTCGGTGGCGCTGGCGGAGAAGCCGCCGGGGACCGCACCGCCGATGTCCGGCCAGTGGCCGGTGTTGGCCAGCCAGCACCAGTGCTCGCCCTGGTGGAAGAAGGGCTTGACGAAGCGGACGTCCATGAGATGCGTGCCGCCGAGATAGGGGTCGTTGACGATGTAGACGTCGTCGGGCTCCGGCGGGGCGGTGGCACCGGCGGCGATGCGCCCGATCACCGCCCGGACACTGTCCTGCATGGTGCCGACGAAGATCGGCAGGCCCAGCTCGCCCTGGGCGATCAGCGCCCCGTCGTCCCGGGCGTAGATGCCGTCCGAGCGGTCGTTGGCCTCGGCGATCACCGGCGAGAAGGCGGCGCGGCTGAAGGCGATGTCCATCTCGTTGCAGACCTGGACGAGGCCGGACTGGATGACGGTGAGGGTGATGGGGTCGAGGCTCAAGGGGAATCGCCTCCGCCAGGTGGTTTTGAGTGATCCGACGATCAGCGCAACGGCTTCGCATTCTCTGCGACATTAGCGATCGCATCGAGCACGTCGACGACCTCGCGATCGATCGAGACTTTGGGCACGAAGCGCGCGAGCTCGTGATAGTCGCGCTTACGCATCAGGTTGGGCAACTCCAGTGATTTGAAGAACGCCTCGAAGACGAGATCGAGAAGCTGCTCGGAAACCTTCGTCTCATGCCAGAATCGATCTTCGGGGTCATCGAGCGCCGCTGGTGGTACGCGAGCTTCAATGGCGCGCCGCATCGCTGCCCGCGCTCGCTCCGCATCATTGTGGGCGAAGAGGGGCAGCTCGCCTTCCTGCGACAAGCTCACCGCATAAGCTTCGAGCGCCGCCGGCTGACACAGGTAATTTTCGATCTCGCACCGCTGCCACCGGATCGCCGTGAAGTTGGGGTCTGTGTCCTGGGGAGATCGGTCATCACGATCGAGGATTGCGACGCCCAAGAGGTCATTTTTGGCCTCCCGAACTCCGTAGAAATGTTCTCGCGCTCGTGAGAGCTGATTGACCACGTAATGGACGAACGGACTCTCCAATGCTTGCCGGGCCGGATGATCCAAGGCGTCGGCAAAAGCCCGCAGAATGGCAAGGTCCGTCGAACCCTCCAAATAAAGAACCCAGCCGGTCTGCTCCGCCTGAATCTGCGCCTCGAAGCCGATCTCCTTCAGCCATTTTCTGACTTGCTGACCGCGATCGTCGATGCGGTGCGGCTTACCGACAAAGGCCACGACGACATCCCGATCGGCGGCCTCGTTCAGAAGCACTTCCGAATGGCTGGCGGCAATAATCTGGCTGCCGTGCTTACGAGCGGCATCGGTGAGGAGCTGGTAAATCTGCCGCTGGCGGAGGAACTCGAGATGGGCATCCGGCTCGTCGAGCAGCAGCACCGCGCCCTTGTTGACCTGGAGGTAGGTGAGCACGAGCAAGGTCTGCTGGAGGCCTCTTCCCGAGGACGAGAGGTCGAGCTCGATGCCGCTGCGGTCGCGATATGCCAGCGAAACCTCGCCGCGCAGATCGTTGTAGATCGGGTCTAGGAGCGTGACACCGAACAACCCCCGAAGCTGCTCGACTATCGATCGCCACGCGTCCGCATCGTCGGTGAAGACCTGCCAACAGAGGTTGCGCAGCACCTCGGCAGTTCTGCCCTCGCCAATGAGGACGTCGATGCGCCCCTCGGGCAGCCGCGTCTCGACGGCTGCCAAGCCAGACATCGGCGGCAGGAAGGCCACTCGCGACTGCGCCGCAAAACGGGAAACTGCCGCGCGATGACCGGCTTGTGTCTCGGCCGGTCGACAATAGAACGATTCCTCGTTCGCGTAGTCGAATTCCAACGAGCAGGCCCATTCGCTGCCCTCCGTCACGCCCTCCACCGTAAGGACAAAACGGATGTTCTTCGTCTGGGCCCGGCCTCCGACGCGGGAGGACTCCCTGACGTGCAGATCCCGCCAGAGGAGCCTCGCCCTGGGAACAGGTATTGCGATCAGGTCCTTGCGATTGATCGTGACGCCGGAGCGTTTCTCAGGAACATTCTTGTCGCCCCGCTTTTCGAGCCAGCGTCGGGCGCCGAGTTGCCAGAGTGCCAGCGCCTGAAGAACCGTGGTCTTGCCCGAGTTGTTGGGCCCGACGAGCACGACATTCTGGCCGAGTTCCACCTCGGCGCGGTGGAACTGCTTGAAGTTCTCCAGGGTCAGCTTGACGAACATCCAGGAACCGTTCCTCAGCGTCGGGCTCTAACGGGTCTAACTCAATGGCGGGGGAATGACGAGGGATCGTCGGCCTGCCCGTCGCGGTCAGACCGCGAGGTGGCGGCGTTGCAGCTCGGGGGCGGCTGCCAGCTCCGTGGAGGGGCCGTGCCAGACGCTGCGACCGTTCTCGAGGATGACGTTGTGGTCGGTCAGGGCCAGGAGCCTGCCGAGATGCGGGTCGACCAGGAGGATGCCGAGCCCGGTGCGGCGCAGCTCGGCGATGCGCTCCCAGATCTCGGCGCGGACGGCGGGGGCCAGGCCCTCGGTGGCCTCGTCGAGGATCAGGAGGCGGGGGTTGGTGAGCAGGGCGCGGGCGATCGCCAGCATCTGCTGCTCGCCGCCGGAGAGCGAGCCGCCGGGGTTGCGGCGGCGCTCGGCGAGACGCGGGAACAGCTCCAAGGCGCGGGCCAGCGTCCAGGCGCCGGGCCGGGCCGTGGCCACGAGGTTCTCCTCGACCGAGAGATTCGGGAAGATCTGCCGGCCCTCGGGCACCAGGGCGAGGCCGAGCCGGGCGACGGCGTGGGGCGGCAGGGCGGCGAGGTCGCGGCCGCCCACGGTGACGCTGCCGCCGAGCCGAACCGTCAGGTTGAACAGGCTCCTGATCAGCGTCGTCTTGCCCATGCCGTTGCGGCCGAGCAGGCCCACCACCTCCCCCTCGCCGACCGCGAGCGAGACGTCGAACAGCACCTGGGTCCGGCCGTAGGCGACGGCGAGCTCCCGCACCTCGAGCATCAGCCGTCGTCCCTGAGGTAGGCGCGCTGGACCTCGGGGTCGGCGCGCACGTCGCCGGGGGCGCCGCTGGCGATCACCGTGCCGGTGACCAGGACCGAGACGCGGTCGGCGAGCCGGAAGACGACGTCCATGTCGTGCTCGACCAGGAGAATGGCGTGCGCCGACTTGAGGGCGGCCAGCCGGTCGGCCAGCGCCGGGCGGTCGTCGGGGGCGAGGCCGGCGAAGGGCTCGTCCATCAGGATGGCCCTGGGCCGCGAGGCGACCACCATGGCGAGCTCGACCAGGCGTTGCTGGCCGTGCGCCAGGGTGACGGCCGGGCGATCGGCCAGGTCGGCGAGGCCGAAGTCGTGAAGGAGATCGATCGCCTCCGGAGCGGCCTTGCGCCAGAAGCCGAAGCTCCGTCCCTCGGCGGCGCGAACGGCGAGGCCGAGATGCTCGGCCACGGTGAGGTCCCGGAAGATCGCGGTGCGCTGAAAGGTGCGGCCGAGGCCGGCGCGCGCCCGGGCGGCGGGACCAGGGCCGTCGAGCGGGCGGCCGGCGAAGGTGACCGTGCCTGCATCCGCCTTGATGGTGCCGTGCAGCAGGCCGATGAGCGTGCTCTTGCCGGCGCCGTTCGGGCCGATCAGCGCGTGGACCTCGCCGGGCTCGAGGGTCAGCGAGACGTCGCGCACGGCGAACACCCCGCCGAAGGCCTTGGCGAGGCCGGCGGCCTCGAGAAGCGGGGCGGCCACGGGTTCAGTTCCGCCGGAAGCCGAGCAGGCCGCTCACCCCTTGCCGGGAGACGAGCACGATGGCGAGGAGGGCCAGGCCGACGAAGAGCTGCCAATGCTCGGTGTAGCCGACCAGGGTCTCCTCGAGCAGGATGAAGGCGGCGGCCCCGAAGATCGGCCCGGCCACGGTGCCGAGCCCGCCCAGCACGCAGATGACGATGAGCTTGCCCGAGACCGGCCAGGCGAGGTTGGCCGGGCTGACGAAGCTCGTGAGGTTGGCGAGGAGCGCTCCGGCCAGGGCGGCCACGGCGGCGGAGAGGACGAAGGCCAGGAGCCGCAGGCGGTAGACGTCGACGCCCAGCGCCTCGAGCCGCTCGGGGTTCATCCGCGAGGCCAGGATGGCGCGGCCGAGCGGGGCGGCCATGAGGCGCAGCTTGAGGAGGCTCCAGGCGGCGAGCAGCAGCCAAGCGGTGACGAAGAAGCTGCGCCGGTCGGCGAGGCTCTCGCCCGCGAGCGCGTTGCGGCCCCACCACATGGAGAGGCCGTCCTCGCCGCCGTAGCGCTCGGCCGAGACGAAGCCGAAATAGAGCATCTGGGCGAAGGCGAGCGTGATCATGATGAAATAGGCGCCGGCCGTCCGCAAGGAGACGAGGCCGATGAGCAGGCCGAGACCGGCCCCGACGACCAGCGCTGCGGGCCAGGCCAGGAGGGCTTCGTTGGTCGCCAGGATGCCGAAGAGAGGATCGCCCTCGAAGGCGTGCAGGGAAAGGATGCCGACGACATAGCCGCCGGCCCCCAGATAGGCGGCGTGGCCGAAGCTCACGAGGCCGCCCATGCCGAGCACGAGGTCGAGGGCCGAGGCCGCCAGCGCATAGACGACGATGAGTGTCAAGATGGTCCACAAGTAGCGCTGGCCGGACAGGTCGACATAAAGCGCGGCGAGCGCCAGGCCGCCCAGGGCCAGCAGGAGCGGCAGCGCGCGTCTCATCGCGCGAGCAGGCCCTTAGGGCGCAGCGCCAGGACCAGCGCCATGAGCAGGTAGATGCCCATCGACGCCAGCGCCGGGCCGAGTCCGTCGGCCGTGCCGGGCGGGAAGAGGGCGCGCAGCAGGTCCGGCAGGTAGGCCCGGCCCAGCGTGTCGCCGATACCGACGACGAGTGCTCCGATGGCAGCCCCGGCGATGGAGCCGATGCCGCCGATGACCACCACGACGAAGGCCAGGATGAGCACGCTCTCGCCCATGCCCGACTGGATCGCGATGAAGGGGCCGGCGACGAGCCCGGCGAGCCCGGCGAGCGCTGCCCCGAGGGCGAAGATCAGGCCGTTGAGCCGGCCGATATCGACGCCGAGGAGTTGGATCATCTCAGGGTTCGAGGCGCCGGCCCGCACCCACATCCCGACCTTGGTGCGCATCACGAGCCAATAGAGCAGGAGCATGACGAGCAGCCCGACCCCGATCACGGCCAGGCGGTAGACCGGATAGGGCGCGCCCGGCAGGATCTGCACCGTGCCGGCGAGCCAGGCGGGCGGGTCGAGCGCCAAGGGCTGGCGGCCGAAGACGATGCGCACGGTCTCGTTCGCGATCAGGATCACGGCGAAGGTCGCCAGCACCTGGTCGAGATGGTCGCGGCCCGCCAGCCGGCGCACGATGACGCGGTCGATCACGAGCCCGAGGAGCGCTGCCGCCGCGATGCCCACGAGTAGCCCCAGCGCGAACGAGCCGGTGGCGGCGACGGTGACGGCAGCACCATAGGCGCCCGCCATGAAGAGCGAGCCGTGCGCTAGGTTGATGAAGTTCATGACGCCGAAGACCAGGGTGAGCCCGGCCGCCATGAGGAACAGCGTCATGCCGAGCTGCACGCCGTTCAAGAGCTGTTCGAAGAAGAGCAACATGCCGCCCGACCGTCCACCCGCACCCGCGGCGACCTGTCGTAAAGGCCGGATGGGCGGATGCCAAGGGCGGCGCTGTCGGCAGCGCGCCCGGCACCGGCTAGCGATCCGCCTCGGGGCGCGCCGCCCAGCGCACGAGCGCGTCCCACCCGGCCATGGCGGCATCGGCCACGGCCATGAGCATGGCCTGGCTGGCGCCGTCGCGGGCCTGGATCGACATGCCGTGCTGCAGGCAGACGAAATAGCCGGCCAGCGCCGCGCAATCGGTCGCCTCGGGCAGCTCGCCCGCGCGCACCGTCCGCCGCAGCCGGCGCTCCACCATGGTGGCGTTCTCGAGCCGCCGCGCCTTGAGCTCGTCGCAGACGGCCTGGCTCGAGCCCTGCATCTGCGGCGCCGCCAGCACGATCATGCAGCCGCGCGGCGCCGTGCCGCGCGTGAACCGCGCCGCCGTCGCGCGCAGCAGCAGCTCGAGCGCCAGGCGGGCCGAGGGGGCCGTCTCGAGGTGATCCCAGATGCCGCCGCCCTCGGTCCGCGCGTAGAGGTCAAGCGCCTCGCGAAACAACGCCTCCTTGCTGCCGAAAGCGGCATAGAGGCTGGGCGGGTTGAGGCCCATCGCCGCCGTCAGCTCGGCGAGCGAGGCCTCCTCGTAGCCGCGCGTCCAGAACACCTCCATCGCCTTCGCCAGTGCGGTGTCGCGATCGAAGCGACGTGGTCGTCCACGTGGTGCCATGGCCATCCTTTTTGTACCGTTCGATATATTAATTGCTTGACGCGCCCGCGCAAGTGCGTCACCCATATATGTATCGATCACTAAATATATGGAGGAAAGCCCATGTCGACGTTGACGGGCAAGGTGGCGCTGGTCACGGGCGGCAGCCGCGGCATCGGTGCCGCAATCGCGCGCCGCCTGGCGCAGGAGGGGGCGGCCGTCGCCATCACTTATGCGCGCTCGGCGGAGAAGGCTTCGGCATTGGTGGACGCGATCACGGCCGAGGGCGGCAAGGCCATGGCGATCCCCGCCGACAACAATGACGCGACGGCCGTGGAGGCCGCCATCGCCAGGGTCGTTGCCGCCCATGGCCGGCTCGACATCCTCGTCAACAATGCCGGCATTTTCGAGGTCGGCGGCATCAGCGAGCTCACGCTCGAGGATTTCGACCGAACGATCGCCATCAACGTCCGCGCGGTCGTCGCAGCCACCCGCGCGGCGGCGGCGCACCTGCCCGAAGGCGGGCGGATCATCACGATCGGCAGCAACCTGGCCGAGCGCGTGCCCTGGCCCGGCATCAGCCTCTATGCCCTGAGCAAGGCCGCCCTCGTCGGCTTCACCAAGGGGGTGGCGCGCGATCTCGGCGCCAAGGGCATCGCCGTCACCATCGTCCATCCGGGCTCGACCAATACCGACATGAACCCGGTGGATGGCGAGACGGCGGAGCACCAGCGGACCCTCATGGCCATCCCGCGCTTCAACGACGCCGCCGAGGTGGCGGGGCTCGTCGCCTGGCTCGCCGGACCGGAAGGGGGGAGCGTCACCGGCACCGCCTTCACCATCGACAACGGCACCAACGCGTGAGCGCCGCCCGTCGCCCGGCCGCGAGCCGCTCGACAGCGTGCCAGGCGGGCGGCGGGCTCGCCTTCGACGCCCTGATCCCGACCCTCGTCTTCGGCACCGCCGTCATCGTGACGGTCGAGTTCATCGTCGTTGGCCTCCTGCCCGTCCTGGCCCGCGATCTCGCCGTGCCATTGAAGGACGCGGGCTGGCTGATATCGGCCTTCGCCCTCGC
>CAYWSB010000085.1:16511-19118 GCA_964460465.1 uncultured Geminicoccaceae bacterium
GCCGCTCACCCTCCTGACCGCAAGCTGGCGGCCCGGCATCGCGCTCGCCTCGGGCCTCGCCGCCTTCGGCCTCGCGAGCCTGCTGGCGGCGGCGGCACCAGGCTTCGGCCTGCAGGTCGGGGCGCGCATCGTGCAGGGGGCGCTGCTCACCCCCATCATCAGCCTGGCGAGCGCCACCGCGGCGGCCCGGGCCGGCGAGCACCAGGCCGGCCGGGCCATCGGGCAGGTGAACATGGGCGCCGTGCTGGGCATCGTCGTGGCCGTGCCGGCGGGCGTCGCCCTCGCCGACCAGCTCGGCTGGCGCGCGGTCTTCGCCGGGCTCGGCGGGCTTGCCATCGTGGCCGCCGCCGCCGTGCTCGGCGTCTTGGCGCGCGGCAGCGATCGCGCGCCGCCGGCGGGCCCGGCGGCAGGCCTGGCGAGCCGGGACTTCGTCCTGCACCTCGTGCTCTCAGGGCTGCTCTTTGGCGCCATGTTCGCCGCCTACAGCTACATCGCCGCCTATCTCGAGACCGCCCACGGCTTCACCACGCGCGCCGTCGCGCTGATCCTGCTGGGCTTCGGCGGTGCCGGCATCCTCGGCAACTGGCTGGCCGCGCGCGCCGTCGACCGGGGCCCCTTGCGAGTGACGCTGGTGGTGGCGCTGACGCTCGTCCTCGTGGGCGCCATCCTGCCGGCCACCGCCATGGCCCCGCCCGTCCTCTTCGCCGTGCTCGGCATCTGGGGGGCCGCCCACATGGCGGCCTTCGTCGCCTGCCAGGTGCGCGTGATGTTCGCCGGCCGCAGCGCCCCGGCCTTCGCCGCCTCGCTCAACATCGCCGTCTGCAATCTCGGCATAGCACTCGGCACGCTGCTCGGCGGCTGGATCACGGCCGAGGCCGGCGTCGCGGCGATCGGCATGGGCATGGCCGCCCTTGGTGTCCTCGCCTGCCTCGTGGGCACAACGCTCCTCGCCGGCCGCGACGCCGCCTCGGCCGCCGCTCAATCCTCGACGTGATCGTGGCCGCCGATGCGGCCCGGCCGCCAATAGCCCTCGGAAGCGATCTGCGGCCGCTCCATGCCGCGCGCCAGCAGGTGGTGGCGCTGGCCGCGGACGTTCGAGGTCTCGCCGATGAGATAGGCATGGCCACGGCCGGCCGGCAGCGCGAAGGCCTTCAGGTGGTCGAGCATGAAGCTGCCGGGGCCGGCGGGCCCGCCACGATGCAGCCAGCGCAGGGTGACATCGCCGCGGCTCACCACCGGCTGCTCGTCCGCCGCGTCCGCGACCTCGATGAAGGCGTGCGCCTTGGCCCCGGCCGGCAGGGCCTCGAGCAGGTGGAGGATCGCCGGGATGCAGGTCTCGTCGCCGGTCATGAGGTGCCAGTCGGCATCCGGGCGCAGCACCGTGCCGCCGCGCGGGCCACGGGTCTCGAGCAGGTCGCCCGGCAGCACCGACAGCGCCCAGCGCGGGCCGGGCGTCTCGCCGTGCAGGACGAAGTCGATGGCCAAGCGCCGGTGCTCGGGCTCGTAGCCGCGGATGGTGTAGTCGCGCCGGCCGGTCTCGCCATTGCCGAGCGGGATCTGGCAGACCAGCGCCTGTCCCGGCCGGTAGACGAAGGCGTCGTGGCCGCCCACGGTGAAGGTCACCCGCTGCATGCGCGGCGTCAGCGGCCGGCTCTCAGCCACGATGAGCGTCCAGGCCGGCAGCATCGGGCGCCGCCGCGGCGCCAGGGTCTCGGGTGTCGGTCCAGTCATAGCACGGCCCACTGACGAATGAGGTTGTGATAGATGCCGGTCAGCTCGACCACGCGCTGGTCGGTGTGGCCGCGCTCCTCGGCCAAGGACTGCACGGCGTTGTCGAGCTGAAAGAGCAGCGTGCGCTGGCTGTCGTCGCGCACCATGCTCTGCAGCCAGAAGAAGGCGGCGACGCGCGCGCCCCGCGTCACCGGCGTCACGCGATGCAGGCTGGTCGAGGGATAGAGCACGAGGTCGCCCGCCGGCAGCTTGGCGCTGTGCGTGCCGTAGGTGTCGTCGACCAGCAGCTCGCCGCCGTCATACGCATCGGGCTCGGCGAGAAAGAGCGTGCAGGAGAGGTCGGTCCTGATCCGGTGCGCCGTGCCAGTGACGTGGCGGATGGCGTTGTCGACGTGGTTGCCGAAATTGCCGCCGCCCTCGTAGCGGTTGAACAGCGGCGGAAAGATCTTGGCCGGCAAGGCCGCCGACATGAACTCGCCATTGGCCGCGAGCACGTTGAGCAGGGCACCGCCCAGCTCGCGCGCGACCGGCGCCTCCTCCGGCAATTGCAGGTTGCGCTTGACCAGCGAGGATTGATGTCCGGCGGTGACGTTGCCGTCGATCCACTCGGCGGCATCGAGCCGGGCGCGGAACTGCGCCACCTGCTCCTTGGTGAGCACCTCGCTCACATGCACCATCATGATCCTGTCTCCTTTCGGAAAACGCCAACGACCCGACGACCCCGAAAAGAGGCCGCCGGGTCGGGCGAAGGGGGCGGACCGGGAGCACCTCGACGCCCCCTCCGTCTTCGGCCGCCTAAAGACGCGAGGTCCAAGACGGATTCCAGCAGCGATGCACCTTGGCTGGAGCGGTTCTAGCCGTCCGCGATGGGCGATC
>CAYWSB010000085.1:19128-22366 GCA_964460465.1 uncultured Geminicoccaceae bacterium
AAGCCGGTGCTCACGATGAAGGTCCGCCCGGTGCCGGGATAGGCTTGGCGCCCGGTGTGGAGGCGGTCATAGGTGAGCTCGTTGGTCAGGTTGATAGCGTTGAACTGGAGCCGCACCTGCTCGGTGAGCTGGTAGCTCGCGAAGGCGTCGAGCTGCCACTGGCCTGGAACCGAGTTGCCGTCGGTCTTGTCGCCACCGTCGGAACCATAGCGCCGGCTGGCGAAGGTGACCCCCGTCCCCGCGGCCAGCGCCGGCGTCACCTGGTAGCTGGTCCAGACAAAGCCGGAATGCTCGGGCGTCTTCTCGAGCACACCGCCATCGCGCGGATCGCCCGGCGCATCCACCTCACTGTCGAGATAGGCATAGCCGCCGGAAACGGTCCAGTTCCGGGTGATCCGGCCGTCGACCTGCAGCTCGATGCCGCGCACCTTGCGCTTGTAGTTGGCCGTGGTCACGTCGCCGAGCGCGTCTTGGATCTGCTCGTCGTCGCGCTCGATGTGGAAGATGGCGGCCCCCAGCCCCAATCGTCCGTCGAGCAGACTGATCTTGCCGCCGAGCTCATAGCTCGTGGTCTCCTGCGGATCGCGGTTGTCGTTGATGCCGGAGACCTCGCCATAGCCGAGACCGGCATCGAATTGCGGGAGCTGCGAGCGCCCATGGGCGACGTAGTAGGTCTGGTTCGGCGTCGGCTGGTACTGCAGGGCCGCCTGATAGGTCCACAAGTTCTGCCGCGTGCGGCCGTCCGGCTGCGCCTGGCTGCCGTCCGGGTTGGTGAACTTGGTATCGGCCTCGTAGCGCTCGTAGCGCAGATTGCCGATCACGTAGAAGCCATAGCCGAGCTCGACCCGGTCATAGACCGAGATGGCCGCACTCTTGGCGTCGGTCTCGTCCTCGCGCGCCTTGACGCGCCTGAGGCCGGAAGCGGTGAATTGCGGGTTGAGGACGTTGAGGTCCGGCCCCTGCACCGGCGCATCCGGATCGCCGATCACCTCCATGTCGTAGCGCTGGGTGTCGTAATTCTCCAACGCGAGATCGAGGCTGGTGGTGAGCTGATGGTTGAAGGGCCCGGTCCGGAAATCCGCCCCCAGCGTCGTCTGGTTCTGGACCGACCAGCTCTCCTGGCCGCGTGACTGGTGGCTGCCGGCCGCCGTCGGAAAGGCGCTCTCCCGGGTAAAGCCGTCCGGGAAGAGCACGGTGAGCGAATCGTCGCCCACGGGGCCGGTGAGGTTCCAACGGTCGATCTCGTAGAAGCCGACCTGGAAGGTGTTGCCCAGCCGCAGGCTGTCGCTGAAGTCGTGATCGACCGTGGCCGTTACCCGGTGCGTCGTCATCTTCTCGAAATTGTCGGTGAAGCCGTAGAAGTTCGAGCGATCCACCCGGCTGACCTCGGTCACCGGCTCGCCCCGGTACCAGGGCACGCCATTGTCACCGAGATTGTCGTCCTTCTGATAGAAATAGCCGAGCGTGAAGCGGGTGTCCGGCGTCGCCTCGAAGGTCAAGGTCGGCGCGATGCCGATGCGGCGCGTGTTGACCTCGTCGCGCTCCGCATACTCGCGGTCCATGCCCACGACATTGAGGCGGGCGGCGAACCTGTCGGTGATCGTGGCGTTCACGTCGGCGGTCGCACGATAGTAGTCGTCGGTGCCGATGCCGGCATTGACGCTGCTGAAGGTCTCGCCGACATGCGCCTGCTTGGTCGTCAGGTTGATGGAGCCGGCACCTGAGCCGCGGCCGAAGAAGGAGCCCGACGGGCCTTTGAAGACCTCGACCGATTCGAGGTTGAAGGTGTCGCGGTTGGAAATGCCGATATCGCGAATGCCGTCGACGAAAATGTCGTTCTGGGTGGTGAAGCCGCGCAGATTGAAGCTGTCGCCGGGCGGCTGCGAGCCGCCGCCCTCGCCGGCATGCATGGTGATGCCGGGCGTGCGCCGGATAACATCGCTGAGGTTGATGAGGTTTTGCTGATCCATCGCCTCGCGCGTGGTGACGCTCACGATCTGCGGCGTGTCCTGGATGGTCGTCGGGATGCGCCGCAGCGGGGCCTCGTGCCGCATGGTGTTCGGGCTGGCCTGCCCCTCGCCCTCGACCTGGATCGGGGCGGTGACGACCGGCGCGTCGGTGGCATCTTGTGCGAGTGCGGCAGGACCGTGAGCCGTCAACGAGACGGCCAGGCCTGCCATGAGCGTGGCGCTCGGGCTGGGAGCCCTCGACTGACGCGAGCGCTTCATTGTTTTTTCCTCTTGGCATCCGAAATTGCAAACGCGGCCGTCTTAGGCATGATCACCCGCCGGGCCCAGCCTTCCGCCCGACATTCAGAAATATTCCTATCTTTAATTTGAATTGTTCTAAGTATAACTGCAAACGCACTAGGACAATTTTATTTAGAATGATTCAAATCGATCTCCCCGATCTAGAATTTTGGAACGAGTTCAAAAAACCGTTGGAGCGAATATTGCCGAACAGGGGCTCGCAAGTGCGAAATGCTTATGATAGGAGGCGGCACCCCCAAGGCACGACGGAATGACCTGCAACGATGACGGATCCTCGGATGACGATTGGCGGCACCGCCCGGCTGCGCGCGGCGATCGCGACAGGGCTCCTGGCGCTCGCGGCCAAGGCGCTGCCGCCGCGCGTCGCCGCCGCGCAGGCGCCGGACCTGGCGCCGTCGCCGGCGGGGCCGCTCGCTGAGGGCCCCACGGCCGACGGCCCGTTGGCCGATGGCCCGCTGCCCGTCTTTGATCCCGAGCTCGGTGCTGCCTTCGGCGGCGCGGAGATGGGCGGCCACGACCTCTCGCCGCTCGGCATGTTCCTGATGGCCGACATCGTCGTGCAGGCGGTGATGGTCGGCCTCGTCCTCGCCTCGGTCCTCACCTGGACGGTCTGGATGGTGAAGAAGGTCGAGCTCGCCCTGGCCCGGCGGCGGGCGCGGCAGGCCGCCGCCGTCATCGCCAAGGCCCGCACGCTGGAGCACGCCAGGCGCGATCTCGGCCACAAGCAGGGGCCGTCCTGGCTGCTCGTCGACATGGCCACGAGCGAGCTCGAGCAGTCGGCCGATCTCGCCGACAAGGAGGGCGTCAAGGAGCGGACGGCCTGGGGCTTCCAGCGGATCGAGGCCAATGCCGCGCTGGCGGTCGGCAAGGGCATGGGCATCCTCGCCACGATCGGCTCGACCGCGCCCTTCATCGGCCTGTTCGGCACCGTCTGGGGCATCATGAACAGCTTCATCGGCATCGCCGAG
>CAYWSB010000086.1:0-22291 GCA_964460465.1 uncultured Geminicoccaceae bacterium
ATCCCCGGCGCCGCCGTCGCCTCAACCGCCGGCGTCGCGCCGGGGATGGCAGGCCGTCGCGCCCGGCGCGACGGCCGCTGGCGCCGCGCGCCGGTCAGCCGGCGGCAACAGGGACACGACCGGTGCCGCGCGACACGGCTCACCGCCATGCCGCGGCGCGGCCGGCGCTCAGGCTGGGGCGGTCAGGTCGATGCCGAGCCGCTGGCGCAGCGCCTCGGCCAGGGCACCGGTGGCGCCACGGACGATCGTGCGGCAGCCCTCGCCGCGGGCCCGGGCGAGCAAGGCGGCGACCTGATTGCCGTCGCGGGCCAGGGCGCGCTTGAGGTCGTCGACGGCGATGCCGAGCATGGCCAGGTGGCCGAGGACGAGGTTGCGATAGTCGGTGTCGAGATCGGGCACATGCAGCCCCGGCTTGCCGTGGCTGACACCGATCGAGCGGATCGCCTTGCCCAGGGTCGGCACGTAGATCCCCTTGGGCACCCCCTGGAGCATCAGGAGGAAGCGCTCGGCGAGCCCGGCCGGTGCCGCCTCCAGCTCCGCCAGGAGGCGCTCGAAATGCGGGCGGCTGGCGACCGTGCCGTAGCTGATCTCCAGCACCGGCCGCGCCGCCGGCAGCTCGCCCGTGCGCCGTGCCATGTCCTGCCACGCCTTCAGCCGCGCCTGGTCGAGCGCGAGGGCGAAGTCGAAATCCTCGCGCGCCGTGGCCGCGAGCCGCTGTAGCGCCTGTGCCGATTCGGCATCGGCGACGAGGAAGCCCAGGGCGTCGTCGCCGCCCACCGTCGTCGTGGTGCGCCACTGCGTGACCGCCGCGATCGCCTGCAGCTGCTCGAGGGGGCTCGCGGCCGGCGCCGCCGCCAGCGTCGCCTCCGGCTCCGGCTCGCCGCCGGCATCGTGCTCTCCGGCGAGCGCCGCCGCCGGCTGCGCTTTGGGCCGCGGCGTGGCCGGCTGGGCCCGGGGTGGCTCGGCCCGACGGCTTCCGGCAGGGGCCGTGACCGCGGCCTGCGCCGCCGCGACGCCCGGCCTGTCCGTCGCCGGCTCGGGGTCCTCAGCGAAGGCGGCGGCGAGCTCGCTCAGGCGAAAAAGCCGCACCCCGGCCGCCGCGTCGCTGGCCTGCGGTGCGAGGCGCAGGGGCTGCAGCTCCAGCAGGCGCTGCTCAGGCCCGTGCCGGAAACCGAAGCTGGCCGCCGTCGCGGCCTCGCCCGCGGCGGCGACGAAGGCGCCGAGGCGCCCGCGCGCCGGCGCCTCGATCCGCTCGGCGAGGTGGTCGCCCGGCGCGGCGGGCAGGGAGATGCCGAGGAGGGCCGCCGCCGCCGGGCTGGCACGGCGGATGGTCCCGACGGCATCGGTCTCGAGGACGGCCTCCGTCGTGCCGGCGAACAGGGCATCGAGGACCGCGTCACGCGCCGCGGCCGCCGCCGCCGCCTGGCGGCCGCGCGCCTCCGCACCCGCCCGCTCGATGGCGTAGAGCAGGATGCGCGAGAGCACGGCGAGGGCCCGCTCGTGGCGCTGCACCACATCCTGGGCCCCGGCGCGCAGCGCCTCCTGGGCGAAGGCGAGATCGCTTCGCTCGGTCAGCACGATGAGCGGCTCGGTCGGGAAGCTGCGCCGGCATCGGGCCACGTGCGGCGTCAGCGAGGACCGGTCCCGGACACCGATCAGGAGGGCATCGACCGCGGCATCGGCGAGCGGTGGTGCCAGCTCGTCCGGGTCCGCCACCTGCGTCACGGCAAAGCGCAACGGCCCCTCGGCGAGGGCCGCGAGGACGGCTGCGTGGGCGGAGGCATCGGCTTCGACATGGAGCAGGCGGTACATGCGCAGGCGCACCCGGCAACGGTCGGTTGGACTGGCCCCAGCATGCCGGGGAAGGGTTGACGGGCGGTTAACGCATTGTCCCCGCCCGCGCGGTTGCGGTCGCCCGCCGCAGCGCTGCATGGGCGATGCCCGGCGCCGGCACCGTGCCGGCGCCATGGCCGGCCCGCCTGGAACATGGCAGGTTGCACCCCGGACACCGGCGGGCGCGTTGCCGGCGACGATGGCGGCCGGGCCGGGCGGCGACCGAGACGAGCGGCATGGCGAGGCGTCGGCGGCGGCAGCTGCCGGGCCTTCGCGGGCTCCAGCGCGGCGACCGCGGCCGCGCGTCGACCTGCGCCGAGAGAGCCGGGCCCGAGCGCTTCGGCGACCGGCCCGTCGAGGGCATGCGCACCCGGCGCGCCGGCTGATCGCCGTTCGTGGCGGCGCCCCCCCCTGTCGCGCGCGTATGCGTCGCCGCCCGGCCCCGGTCCGGCCGCACGGACCGCTTCCAACGCGCCGCGCTCGTCGCGGTCGACCGCGTCAAGGGCGCCGGCGGCGGCCGGCGCACCCCTCGTCGTGCCTTGCTGCGCGACCCACGAGCGTGGCGAAGCGCCCGGCCTCGGGCACCGTCCCTCGGGCGCCGGCCGCCTGCCCGGAACCGTTTGACCCGCAACGACGTCCCGGAGGGGCTGCCCCTCATGACCAGCCGTTCCGTTGCCGGGGTCCGGCGGTTCGCGGCCGCTGGGTCAGCCGCCGCCTTCCCGCAGACCCGTTGATCCGTGACGATCTTTCCGCCGGGTTCGACCCCTCGGGAAAGCCGTTCTGTCGCAGGGGCTCGGCGATTCCCGGGCGGGGCGGGCGCGCGGCTCCGTGCCGACACGCCGCCGCTTCACGCCGCCGCCGCCGGGCTCGCCCGGTGGCGCCGCGCGGTCGGCAGGGCCCTTCCCCGATCGGCCGGCGTATACCGGGCCCTGCAGCGGCCGGCGGGCTTGCTCAGGCAGCCTCGCCCTGGCGGAACTGCAGGTTGGCGAGCCGGGCGTAGAGGCCGCCGCGGCGGATCAGCTCCGGATGGGTCCCGACGTCGACGATCCGGCCGCCCTCCATCACCAGGATGCGGTCGGCCTTGAGGACGGTGGCGAGGCGATGGGCGATGACGATGCTGGTGCGGTCGCGCATCAGGTTGTCGAGGGCCTGCTGCACGGCGTGCTCGCTCTCGGCATCCAGCGAGCTGGTCGCCTCGTCGAGCAAGAGCACGGCGGGATCGCTGAGGATGGCGCGGGCGATGGCGATGCGCTGCCGCTGGCCGCCGGAGAGCCGCACCCCCTTCTCGCCGAGGAAGGTGGCGAAGCCCTGCGGCAGGGCCTCGATGAAGCCGCGGGCGGCGGCGGCCTCGGCCGCGGCCAGCACCTCGGCGTCGCTGGCGTCGGGCCGGCCGTAGCGGATGTTGGTCCAGGCATCGGCCGAGAAGATCACCGGCTCCTGCGGCACGAGGCCGAGGCGGGCGCGATAGGCCGCCGGCTCGAGCTGGTCGACCGGCTGGCCGTCGAGCCGGATGCGTCCCTTGAGCGGGTCGTAGAAGCGCATCAGGAGCTGGAACACGCTGGTCTTGCCGGCGCCGGACGGGCCGACCAGGGCCACGCTCTCGCCCGGTGCGACGACGAGGTCGAGCTCCTCGAGGATCAGCCGGTCGGGCTGCGAAGGATAGGCGAAGCTCACCGCCTCGAAGCGGACCTCGCCCCGGGTCTCGGCCGGCAGGGCGAGCGGCTGCGCCGGCGCCCTGATGGAGGGCTCGCTGTCGAGCAGCTCGAACAGGCGCTCGGTGGCCCCGGCCGCGCGCTGCAGGTCGCCCAGGATGTCGGAGAGCCCGCCCACGGCGGTGGCGACGACCGTGGCGAAGAAGACGAAGGCCGAGAGCTCGCCCGCGGTGATGGTGCCGGCCAGCACGTCGCGGCCACCCATCCAGAGCACGGCGACGATCGCCCCGAAGACGAGCGTGATGACCATGGCGGCCAGCATCGCCCGGGCCCGGGCGCGCGCCGCGGCGGCCTCGAAGGCCGCCCGGCTCGCCGCCGCGAACTGCCGGGTCTCGCGCTCCTCCTGGGCGAAGGCCTGGACGGTGCGCACCGCGTTGACCGTCTCCTCGGCCTGGCCGCTGACGTCGGCCAGCCGGTCCTGGGCCTGGCGCGACAGCCGCCGCACCATCCGGCCGAAGACGACGATGGGCACGATCACCAGGGGTACGACGAGCAGCACGAGGCCGGTGAGCTTGGGGTTGGTGACGACGAGCAGGACGACGCCGCCCAGGGTGAGCAGGATGTTGCGCAGCGCCTGGGTGACGGTGGAGCCGATGACCGTCTGCACCACGGTGGTGTCGGTGGTGAGCCGGGAGAGCACCTCGCCGGTCCGCGTGGTCTCGAAGAACCCGGGCGGCATGCGGATGATGTGGCCGTAGACCTCACTCCGGATGCGGGCGACGATCCGCTCGCCGAGCCAGGCGACGAGGTAGGAGCGCAGGAAGGTCGAGACCGCGAGCGCGAGGATGACGACGATCGAGGCGCGCAGCGCATGGTCGAGGGCCTCGGGGCGGGCCTCGGCGAAGCCGCTGTCGATCAGGTAGCGCAGGCCGATGCCGAGCGAGAGCACCGAGGCGGCGGCGACGACCAGGGCGAAAAGGGCGCCGGCCACCTGCAGCTTGTAGTCGGCGAGATAGGCGGCCAGCCGGCGCAGCTGGCGCAGGTCGCGGCTCTTCACCCGATCGGTGCTGTCGCCGTTCTGCTGCATCTGGTCGATCCTCGATGGCCCGATCGTCGCGTGCGCGCAGGCCGCGCGAGCGCGGCCGCCGAGGCTTGAGTTCGCCGCGGCGCACCGCTATATACCGGCCGCCCGCCTGAGAGGAAAGTTCCCGTGAAAAAGGATATCCACCCGTCGTACCACGAGATCAACGTGGTGATGACCGACGGCAGCACGTTCAAGACCCGGTCGACCTACGGCTCGCCGGGCGACACCCTGACGCTCGACGTCGATCCGAAGTCGCACCCGGCCTGGGTCGGTGGGGCGATGCAGGTGCGCGAGCGGGGCCAGGTCGAGAAGTTCAACCGCCGCTTCCAGAGCTTCCGCCGCAAGGCGTGAGGCCGGCGGCATCGCTGTTCGGAGAAGATCGATGAAGGTCCGCAACTCGCTCAAGACGGCCAAGCTGCGCCACAAGGACTGCCGTCTGGTGCGGCGCAAGGGGCGCGTCTACATCATCAACAAGAAGGACCCGCGCTTCAAGGCGCGCCAGGGCTGAGGCGGCATCCCGCGCGACCGCGGCGAGCCGGGCTCCGTCCCGGCTTTTTCGTCTGCGGGGCGCCGGTGCCCGCTGGAGGCAGAGGATGGGGCGTTCGACCGCGCAGCAGGTGAGCCCGGAGGCGCTGTTGCGCCGGATGTTCGACGCCGCGGTCGGCGCTGCCATGCCGGCGGGCTGCGTGCCGGCGCATTTGCCGCAGCCGCCGCGCGGGCGGACCGTGGTGATCGGCGCCGGCAAGGCCAGCGCTGCCATGGCCGCGGCGGTCGAGGCGCACTGGCCGGGCGACCTCACGGGCCTCGTCGTGACCCGCTACGACCACGCCGTGCCCTGCCGGCGGATCGAGATCGTCGAGGCGGCCCACCCGGTGCCCGACGCGGCGGGCGAGGCGGCGGCGCGGCGCATCCTGGAGCTGGTGCGCGGGCTGGGGCCCGACGACCTCGTCCTGGCGCTGATCTCGGGCGGCGGCTCGTCGCTGCTGGCGCTGCCGGCGCCGGGGCTGACCCTCGACGACAAGCAGGAGGTCAACAGGGCGCTGCTCAGGTCCGGTGCCTCGATCGACGAGATGAACTGTGTCCGCAAGCACCTCTCGGCGATCAAGGGAGGCCGGCTGGCGGCGGCGGCGCATCCGGCCAGGCTGGTGGCGCTGCTGATCTCCGACGTCCCGGGCGACGATCCGGCGGTGATCGCGTCCGGCCCGACCGTGGCCGATCCGACCACCCGGCACGACGCGCTGGCGCTGATCGCCAAGTACGGCATCGAGCTGCCGGGCCATGTCCGGGCGCATCTCGAAAGCGATGCCTGCGAGAGCGTCAAGCCGGGCGATCCGCGCCTCGCGCGGAGCGAGGTGGTGCTGGTCGCGACCCCGCAGGCCTCGCTCGAAGCCGCGGCCGCCGTGGCCCGGGAGGCCGGCATCACGCCCGTGATCCTCGGCGACAGCCTCGAGGGCGAGGCGCGCGACGTGGCCAAGGTGATGGCCGGGATCGCCAAGCAGGTGGTCCGCCACGGCCAGCCCGTGCCCCGGCCCTGCGTGCTGCTCTCTGGCGGCGAGACCACGGTGACGGTCCGGGGCGACGGCGTTGGCGGGCGCAATGTCGAGTTCCTCTTGGCGCTCGCCGTGGCCCTCGACGGCCTCACCGGAGTTTCGGCGCTGGCAGCGGATACCGACGGCGTGGACGGCGCGACGGAGGTGGCGGGCGCCTGGATCACCGAGGACACGCTGCGCAAGGCGGAGGCGCTGGGTGTCAGCGCCAAGGCCAGCCTCGCGCGCAACGACGGCCACGGCTTCTTCGCCGCGGTGAGCCAGCAGCTCGTGACCGGGCCGACCCTGACCAACGTCAACGATTTCCGGGCCGTCCTGATCGGCTGAGCGGCCGCCACGGCGGAGCGGGGTGAGCGCATGGATCGCCTCTACTGGTCGCCGGACTGCGCCAATCTGGTCGTGCGCATGGTGCTGCACGAGCTCGGTCTGCCCTACGAGGCGGTCCTGGTGGATCGCGCCGCCGGTGGGCTGCGCCGGCACGACTTCCTGGCGTTGAACCCGCAGGGCCTGCTGCCGGTCCTGGTCGCCCATGACCAGGATGCGCCGCTGTTCGAGACGGCGGCCATCGTCCTGCATCTGGCGGAGCGCGAGGGGCGGCTGCTGCCGCCGGCGCCGCCGGCGCGCGGCCGGCTGCTGAGGTGGCTCTTCTACCTGGCCGACACGCTCCATGCCGATCTCCGCGTGCAGTTCCAGGCCGAGCGCTACACCATCGATCCGGCGGGCGTGCCGGCGCTCAGGGCCGGCATGCGCGCGCGGATCGACGGGCACCTCGTGCTGCTCGACCGGGCGATCGCCGCGGCGGGCGGCCATTGGCTGATGGGCGACGAGCTCACCGTTCTCGATCCCTATCTCGCGGCCTGTGTCCGCTGGGCGCAGCTCTATCCGCCGGGCGAGGGGCTGCCGGCCGACGGCATCGCACCGCTGGCCGGGCTGGGCGTGCTGCTCGAGGCGCTCGAGGCGCGCCCGACGATCCGCGAGGCCTGCGCGCGCGAGGGCATCACCGGCGGCCTCTTCCTGGCGCCGGCGCCGCCCGGCCCGGTCGGCTGAAGCGGCGGGGCAACGGGGAGGTTCCAGGCATCATGCTGCTGTTGCCGTTCTGGCTCGACGCCCTGGGAGTGTTCGTCTTCGCCGTCAGCGGGGCGCTCACGGCGTCGCGCAAGCAGCTCGACATCGTGGGCTTCGTCTTCGTCGCCTCGGTCACCGGCATCGGCGGCGGCACCTTGCGCGACCTCCTGCTCGGGCGCGACCCGGTGTTCTGGATCGCGGCACCGGAATACCTCTACGTCACGACGGCGGCGGCCGTGCTCGTGTACTTCACCGCGCACCTGGTCGAGCGGCGCTACACCGTGCTGCTCTGGGCGGACGCGATCGGCCTCGCCCTCTTTTGCGTGCTGGGTGCCCGGATCGCGCTCCTGACCGGCACCGGGCCCGTGGTCGCCGTGCTGATGGGGGTGATGACCGCCACCATGGGCGGCCTGATCCGCGACGTCGTCTGCGGCGAGCAGCCGCTGATCCTGGCGCGCGAGATCTACGCCACGGCGGCGGCACTCGGCGCCGGCGTGACGGTGGCGCTCCTCGCGCTGGGCCTGCCCGCCGTCGGTGCCGAGGCGGCTGGCATCCTGGCCGCCCTGGTCGCCCGGGGTGCTGCCATCCGGTTCCGCCTCGGCATCCCCGTCTACAAGGCCCGTCCCGGGCGGCCGCCGCCGGAGCGGTGAGGGCGCTGCGCGCCCGCCGGCTCTCCGGACTCGGCATCGCCGCTGAAGGTGAGGTCGGCGACGACCGGGCAGTGCCAGCTCGCCGCGGGCGCCAGCCAGCCGATGCGCGGGTAGCGCTGCCCGCTGTGGCGGGTCGCCCGGTACGGGAGGCCGGCGCGCACGACACGAACCGGGCTCTGGCGGTTGCGTCGGGCGAGGGCAGGAGAGAGGAGAAGGTGGTCGGGGCGCGAGTAGCGATCGGCCGCCATGTCGTAGCGGCTCCAGCGGTCGCCGGCGATCCCCGGGGCCAGTCCGAGGAGGTCGACGGCGAAGCCGTCGTCGAGCAGCGGCCCGAGGGCATGGTTCGGATCGGGCAGGCCTGCCTCGTCGGCGGACTGATCGGCGAGATTGCCCAGCACCACCCACTCGGCCCGGGCCGGGTCGGCGAAGCGCTGCTCGACGATCCGGCGCACGGCCGCCGCCTCGGCCAGCCGCCGCTCGCGGCCGGGTTCCGCGCCGTCGACCCAGCCGCGATGGGGCGGCGAGCCAGTGAAGCGGCAGACGAAGAGGGTGAGCGGGCGGCCCTGCCGCTCGACCGCGACCTCGAGGCAGTCGCTGGAGAAAACCGGTGTTTCGGGCTCGAGACCCGCGGGCGGGGTGCAGCCGAGCTCGGCGAAGCTGAGGGTGCGGTGGCTGCGGGCGTGGACGATCGGCAGGTTGGCGAGCACGGCCGAATGTCCCGTCACGGGATCGTTGCCGTCGATCAGCAGCGCATGGCGGTAGTCGCGGCCGACGGCCTTCTGCATCGCCGCGCGCAGCGCCTCGAGCGCCGCCATGCCCGGCACGCCCTGCAGGGCCACGACGTCGGCCGCCGTCTCGGCCACCGCCAGCGCCTGCAGGATCAGCCGCTCCTCGTCGCTGCCCGGCTCGGCCGCCGGCGCGAGACCGTCGGTGTCGAAGCTCGCGAGCCTCAAGACCGGCATGCTGTCACACTCCCCTTGCCCCTTGGCTGGAGCTTGGGAGCGGGCGGTTTAGGATTCGTTAACGGGCGCCGCCGGGCGGGGGCACCGGGCAGGTTGCCACCCGCGGGCCATAGGAGAGTATGCGATCAGGCGGCCCTGGGCAGATCCGGCACCTGCTCGAGCACCTCGAACGCGTCGTGGCGCACGTGGTTCTCGGCCATGTGCTCGCGCACCAGCTCCTCGGTGATCGTCCCGTTCTCCAGGCATTCCTTGAGCAGGCCGAAGAACAGGTTCTCCTGCGCCTTGTCCGGGTGCGCCTTGTAGTTGCCGAGGAAGGCGTAGGGGCCGAACAGCCGGCGCCGCAGGTACATCACCCAGGCCATGACCGAGTAGGGGTTGCCCTCGGCCGGCACGAAGTCCACCGGCAGCCCGGTCTTCCAGGGCTGGGTCTTGCGCTTGGTGTTGTGGATCATCTTGGTGTTCGGGCGCAGCTTGTCGAAGTCGTTCCACTCGTCGCCGAGGATGCCGATCGAGGCCGGGTCCTCGTAGCCGAGGTTCATCCACTTCTTGTACTCGCGCTCGCGGCGGAACAGCCGGTCGAAGTCGTCCTTGAGGTTCCAGTGCTTGAGCCTGGCACAATCGAGCAGCATCACCGAGGAGGCCGGGTGGCCGCTCTTTTCGCAGCACCAGATCGCCTTGCCGCCCATGTCGCGGTCGAGCAGCTCCCACACGTCCTGGACGGCGAAGACGTCGGGGTCGACGACGATCGCCCGACCCTCGTAGCCCATCAGCTGCGGCGGGGTGAAGCGGAGCGGGGTGAAGGACTGCAGGTCGTCCCAGAGCCAGGTGCGACTGACCCCGTCGCGAAGATACTCCTTGCCCTCGTAGGGCATGAAGAAGTCCTTCCAGTCCTCGAGCTTGATCAGCTCGACGTCGAACTTGTCGGCATGGCGGGAATTGCGGCGCATCGAGTGGGCCGACACCAAGGCACCGATATACTGCTTGTGATTGGTGTGAATGAAGACGGTGGGACGCTTGGCCGACACGGGCGCGGACTCCGGCTATGGTGGGGAATGTCGGAAGTGCAGATAGCACGCGGGGCCGAGCGGACCAAGATGGCGCAGGGGCGACAAGAGGTCTTCCAGATTCGGGCGTTGCAAAAGGTCTACGGTGCGGGTGCGGTGGCGGTGCGCGCGCTCGACGGGATCGACCTCGACCTGTACCGCGGCGAGCTCGTGGTCCTGCTCGGGCCCTCGGGCAGCGGCAAGTCGACCTTCCTCAACATCCTGGGCGGGCTCGACCAGCCGACCGCGGGCGAGGTGCGGTTCGAGGGCCGCTCGCTGGGTGCCCTCGACGAGCGCGGGCTGACCGAGTACCGCCGCCGGCACGTGGGTTTCGTCTTTCAGTTCTACAACCTGATCCCGTCCCTGAGCGCGGCCGAGAACGTCGCCCTGGTCACCGAGATCGCCGCCGATCCCATGACCCCGGCCGAGGCCCTGGCGCTGGTCGGGCTCGAGCGCCGGATGGACCATTTCCCGGCCCAGCTCTCGGGCGGCGAGCAGCAGCGGGTGGCGATCGCGCGGGCGATCGCCAAGCGGCCGGCGGTCCTGCTCTGCGACGAGCCCACGGGCGCGCTCGACAGCAAGACCGGCGGGCAGGTGCTGCGCGCCATCGACACCGTCAACCGCGAGCTGCGCGCCACCACGGCGGTGATCACCCACAACGCCACCATCGCCGGCATGGCCGACCGGGTGATCCGCTTCGCCGACGGCCGGCTGGCCGGGGTGCGCGCCAACGCCGGGCGCCGGCCGATCGCGGAGCTGGTCTGGTGACGGCGCTCACGATCAAGCTCTGGCGCGAGCTCTGGGGGCTGAGGGCGCAGACCCTGGCGATCGCGCTGGTCACCGCCTCGGGCATCGCCGTCTTCGTCATGGCGGTGGGGGCGCTGGCCTCGCTCGAAGCGACCCGGGCGGCGTTCTACGAGCGCTACCGCTTCGCCCATGTCTTCGCCGGCCTCGAGCGGGCACCCGAGCGGCTGGCCGAGGCGATCCGGGCGCTGCCGGGCGTGCAGACGGTGGAGACGCGGGTCGTTGCCACGGCCGATCTGGGCGTGCCGGGCTTTGCCGAGCCCGTGCTGGGCCGGCTGGTGTCGCTGCCCGAATTCGGCCCGCCCTTGCTCAACCTGCCGCATGTTCGCATCGGCCGCATGCCGGACCCGGCGCGGCTCGACGAGGTGCTGGCGAGCGAGGCCTTCGCCGAGGCGCACGGTCTGCGGCCGGGCGACCGGCTCTCCGCCAACCTGGAGGGCAAGCGCCGCGAGCTGACCGTCACCGGCATCGCGCTCTCGCCCGAGTTCGTCTACGTAATGGCGCCGGGGGCCCTCTTGCCGGACGACCGGCGCTACGGGATCCTGTGGCTGCCGCGGCCGGCGCTGGCCGCCGCCTTCGACCTTGACGGGGCGTTCAACGACGTGTCGCTGACGCTCCTGCGCGGGGTCGAGCCGCAGAGCGTGATCGACCGGCTCGACCGTCTCCTGGCGCCCTACGGCGGGGTGGGTGCGATCCCGCGCGCCGACCAGCTCTCGCACTACTTCCTCGACCAGGAGCTCGAGCAGCTCCGCGTCATCGCCGGCCTCCTGCCGGTGATCTTCCTCGCCGTTGCGGTCTTTCTCCTCAACACCGTGACCGGGCGGCTGGTGGCCCTCGAGCGCGAGGCGATCGGGGTGCTCAAGGCGTTCGGCTACGGCGGCTGGGCGGTGGGGCTGCACTACGTCAAGCTGGTGCTGCTGATGGCGCTGCCGGGGATCGTGCTGGGTCTGGCCGGCGGGGTCTGGCTGGCGCGGGCGATGACCGAGCTCTACACGCAGTTCTTCCGCTTCCCCCTGATCCAGCTCGTGATCGCGCCCGGTCCACTGATCGCCGTGGTGGTCGTGACGCTCGCCGCGGCCCTTTTGGGCACCGCCGGTGCGGTCCGTGCCGCGAGCCGGCTGGCCCCGGCTGAGGCGATGCGGCCGCCGACCCCGCCCGGCTACCTCGGCCTCGCCTGGCTCGGCCGGCTCCGGCTCGACCAGCCGAGCCTGATGATCGCCCGGCATCTCGCCCGCTTCCCGTTGCGCGCCGTGCTCTCGACCGCCGGGATCGCCGCGGCCATGGGCATCCTCCTGGTGTCGCAGCATTTCCTCGATGCCGTCGAGGCGCTGCTCGAGCACGAGTTTGCGACCGCGAGGCGCTACGATCTCGCCGTCACCTTCTTCGAGCCCCAGCACGCCCGGGCCGTGACCGAGCTCGCCCGGCTCGAGGGGGTGCTCGCGGCGGAGCCGCAGCGGCAGCTCGCGGTGCGCTTCGTGCACGGCCCCGTCCGCGAGCTGGGGGCGCTCACCGGCATCCTGCCCGAGGCCCGGCTCGAGCGGATCCTCGACGCCGACGGCACCGCGGTCCGGGTGCCCGAGGCCGGGCTGGTGCTGAGCGACGTGCTCGCCGGCAAGCTCGGGGTCGGTCGCGGCGAGCGGCTGGCCGTCGAGGTGCTGGAGGGCCGGCGGCCGACCCTCGAGTTGCACGTGGCGGCCGTCGTCGAGACCTATCTGGGCAGTGCGGCCTTCATCCACCTCGATGCCATGGCGACAGCGCTCCGCGAGGACCGGCGGCCGGGCCAGGTGGTGCTCGCGGTCGATCCCCTGGCCGAGGCGCGGGTGATCGAGGCGCTCTTGGGACGGCCGCAAGTGGCCGGGGTGACCCGCCGGCAGGCCTTCATCGAAAGCTTCGAGGCCACCGTGGGCGAGACGATCCATATCGTCGTCGGCTTCTACGTCCTGTTCGCCAGCGTCTGTGTCGCGGGGGTGGTCTACAACGCCGCCCGGATCGGGCTCTCCGAGCGGGCCCGCGAGCTGGCGTCGCTACGCGTTCTGGGGTTCAGCCGCAGCGAGGTGAGCTATATCCTCCTGGGTGAGATGCTGCTCCTGGCCCTTCTGGCGCTGCCCCTGGGCGCGCTTTTCGGCATCGGTCTCGCCCGGGTCGTCACCCGCGGCATCGAGAGCGATCTCTTCCGGATTCCGCCGGTGATCGAGCCCGCCAGCTTCGCCTTTGCCGGGGCTGTGGTGCTGGCGGCGGCGGTGGCCTCGGCCCTGCTCGTCGGCCGCGCCGTCTGGCGGCTCGACATCGTCAGCGCGCTCAAGACGCGGGAGTGAAGCGGATGGCGATCGGCGCCGGGACGCGGCGCTACCTGCTCTGGCTGAGCCTGCTGCTGGTGGTCGCCGCGGCACTCGCCTGGCTGCTGCGCCCGCAGCCGGTGCCGGTCGACCTGGCCCTGGTCGAGACCGGGCCGATCCGGGTGACCGTCGACGAGGAGGGCCGGACCCGGGTGCGCGAGGTCTACACGGTGGCCGCCCCCATGCACGGCCGGCTCCAGCGCATCCGCGCCGAGGTGGGCGATCCGGTGACCGCCAACCAGACCGTGCTGGCGCGGATCGAGCCGGCGGCGCCCGCCTTTCTCGACATCCGCTCGCTGCGCGAGGCCGAGGCCGCGGTCAGTGCCGCGCGCGCGGCGCTCGTCCTGGTCGATGCCGAGATTGCTCGGGTCGAGGCCGAGCTCGAGCTGGCCCGGGCCGAGCTCGTCCGTGCTCAGACCCTGTTGCGCACCAATGCGGTCTCGCAGGCCGTGGTCGACCGCCGGCGGAGCGAGGCGCGGGCGCTCGAGGCGGCCCTGGCCGAGGCCCGGGCGCGCCGCGAGATGCGCCGGTTCGAGCTCGAGACGGCGCAGGCCCGGCTGATCCAGCCGGGCGGCGAGCGCCGGCTGACCCCGGCCGAGGACGGCTGCTGCGTGCCGGTGACCGCACCGGTGACGGGTGTGGTGCTGGCCGTGCTCGAGAAGAGCGAGACCGTCGTCGATCCCGGCCGGCCGCTGGTCGAGGTGGGCGATCCGGCCGATCTCGAGATCGTCGTCGACGTGCTCTCGCGCGACGCCGTGCGGGTGCGGCCCGGCGCGCAGGCCACGATCGAGGGCTGGGGGGGACCACCCCTCGCCGCGACCGTGCGGCGGGTCGAGCCCGCCGGCTTCACCAAGGTCTCGGCGCTCGGCGTGGAGGAGCAGCGGGTCAACATCGTCCTCGACCCGGCCGCGCCGCTCGACGACTGGGCCAGGCTCGGCCACGGCTACCGGGTGGACGTGCGGATCACCGTCTTCGCCGCCGGTGCGGTCACCCGGGTGCCGCTGGCGGCCCTCTTTCGCGACGGCGACCACTGGGCGGTGTTCGTCGCGGAGGCCGGCCGGGCGCGGCTGTGGCAGATCGCGATCGAGGCCCGTGACCGCGACGCCGCAATGGTGACGGCGGGCCTCGAGCCGGGTGTGCGCGTCGTCCTCTATCCCTCGGAGCGGGTCACGGACGGCGTGCGGCTGGTCGAGCGCGACGGTCGCCGCTGATGCTTGCCCCTGGTCCCGGGCCTCGCTACCAGAGCGGCGTGACGGGGAGGCAGGAAAGCGCATGCGGGCAAGGTTCGAGACGCCGGAGGAGCAGGCGGCCAGGGTCAAGGACGGCGACACCATCGCCGTGGCGGGCTCCGGTGGCGGGCTGATCGAGCCCGATGCGGTGCTGGAGGCGATCGAGGCGCGGTTCCTCGCCACCGGCCACCCGCGCGATCTCACCGTCGTCCATGCCCTCGGCATCGGCGCCAGGGGCCGGCGGGGCATGAGCCGCTTCGCCCATCCCGGCATGGTCCGGCGCGTCATCGGCGGGCACTGGACCTGGTCACCGCAGATGCAGGCCCTGGCCGAGGCCGATGCGATCGAGGCCTTCACCCTGCCGGCTGGGGCGATCATGCTGCTGGTGCGCGAGATCGGCGCCGGGCGGCCCGGCCTCTTCACCCATGTCGGCCTCGGCACCTTCGCCGATCCCCGGCACGGCGGCGGGGCGGTCAACGACCGGGCCAGGGCCGCCGAGCCCCTGGTCGAGCTCGCCC
Organism: uncultured Geminicoccaceae bacterium; assembly: GCA_964460465.1. Lineage (GTDB taxonomy): Bacteria > Pseudomonadota > Alphaproteobacteria > Geminicoccales > Geminicoccaceae > SLRI01. The sequence goes on from CAYWSB010000086.1 coordinate 14,724, forward strand.
GCTTCGACGGCCGCGAGCTGCTGCGCTACAAGCCCTTCCCGATCCGGGTGGGGGTGATCCGCGGCAGCGACGCCGACGACGTGGGCAACATCACCACGGCCAGGGAGGCCGCCGACATCGACGTCAAGGGGGTGGCGCTCGCCGCCCACAACTCGGGCGGGGTGGTGCTGGCACAGGTGCAGCGCCGGGTGCCGCGCGGCGACCTCCGGGCCCGCGCCGTGACGATCCCGGGCATCCTCGTCGATTCGATCATCCTCGCCCCGGAGCAGCCGCAGACGCATCTCTTGGGGTCCTACGACCTGGCGCTGGCCGGCGAGGTCACCGGCGCCCGGCCGGTGGGCACGGAGGAGCCGCGACCCGCGGGCCTGCGCCGCATCATCGCCAGCCGGGCGGCCGACGAGGTGGCGGCCGGCCAGTCGGTCAATTTCGGCTTCGGCATTCCGGGGGGCATCCCGGCGATCCTGGCCGGGCAGGGGCGGCTCGAGGACGTCTGGATCACGGTCGAGCAGGGCATGCACAACGGCCAGCTCCTGGACGGCGACCTCTTCGGGGCGTCGCGCCACCCCGACGCCATGGTCAGCTCGCTCGACCAGTTCGACTTCTATTCCGGCGGCGGCATCGACACCGCCTGCCTCGGCATGGCCGAGCTCGACCATGCCGGCAACGTCAACGTCTCGCACCTCGGCGGCAAGGTGGTGGGGCCCGGCGGCTTCGTCGACATCACCCAGAACGCCAGGAAGGTGGTCTTCTGCGGCACCTTCGAGGCCAAGGGCCTGAAGGCCCGGGCGCACGCGGGCGGCCTCGCGATCGAGCAGCCGGGCGAGGTCAGGAAGCTCGTCGCGGACGTCGCCCAGATCACCTTCGCGGGCGGCGTCGCCCGGGCCAACGGCCAGGAGGTGCTCTACGTCACCGAGCGCGCCGTCTTCCGCCTGACCGCGAAGGGTGTGGCCCTGGTCGAGGTGGCAGACGGCGTCGACATCGAGCGTGACATCGTCGGCCGCATGGGCTTCCTGCCGGTCATCGAGGGCAAGCCGGCACCGATGGCCGCCCGCCATTTCAGCGAAGCCTGAACAACAGGGGAGGGTCGGTCATGCCCGACTACGTCATCGTCGGCGGCGGCTCGGCCGGTTGCGTCATGGCGGCGCGACTGTCCGAGCTGCCGGATGCGACGGTCCTGCTGCTGGAGGCCGGGCCGATGGACACCGCTCGGCTGATTCATCTGCCGGTGGGCTTCTACCGGATGACCGACGGCCCGTTGACCTGGGGCTACAAGACCGCACCCCTGGCGCATGCCGACCAGCGCGAGATGGTGTTCCCGCAGGGCCGGGTGCTGGGTGGCGGCAGCTCGATCAACGCCATGGTCTACACCCGCGGCCACGCCGCCGACTACGACGCCTGGGCCGAGGAGGAAGGCTGCGCCGGCTGGGCCTACCGCGACGTGCTGCCTTATTTCCGGAAGGCCGAGGACAACGAGCGGCTGAGCGACGCGTGGCACGGCACGGGCGGGCCTCTCGGCGTCTCCGACCTCCGCTCGCCGCATCCCTTGACCAAGGCCTTCGTGCGGGCGGCGCAGGAAGCGGGCATTCCCTACAACCCCGACTTCAACGGCCGGGAGCAGGCCGGGTGCGGCCTCTACCAGGTGACGCAGCGTAGCGGCCGGCGCTGCTCGGCGGCGGTCGGCTACCTGAAGGCGGCCTTGCAGCGCCCGAACCTGGAGCTCGTCACCAACGTCCAGGTGGAGCGGCTGATCGTCGAGAACGGGCGGGCGGTGGGCGTGGCCTACACGCGGCTCGGCCGCCAGCATGTCGCCCGGGCCGAGTCCGAGGTGATCGTCACCGCGGGGGCGGTGGGCTCGCCGCGGCTGCTGCTCTTGTCCGGCATCGGCCCGGCGGACGAGCTCAGCCGGGTCGGGGTCGAGGTGGTTCACGACCTGCCGGGCGTCGGCAAGAACTTCCACGACCACATCGACGTCTACGTCATCGCCGAGCTCAACGGCCCGCACTCCTACGACAAGCACACCCGGCCGCACCGGATGCTCTGGGCGGGGCTCGAGTTCCTGGCCTTCAAGTCGGGTCCGGTGACCTCGAACCTGGCCGAGGGCGGCGCCTTCGTGCTGACCGATCCGGCCGAGCCCAGCCCCGACATCCAGCACCACTTCCTGCCCGGCGCCGGGCTCGAGGCCGGCGTCCCGCCGGTCCCCTCGGGCTACGGCTGCACCCTCAATGCCTGCTACCTCCGCCCCAAGTCGCGGGGCTCGATCACCCTGCGCTCGGCCGACCCGCGCCAGGCGCCGCTGATCGACCCGAACTACTGGGCCGAGCCCGCGGACATGGACGCGTCGTTGCGCGGCCTCGCGTCGGCGCGCGAGATCATGGCGCAGCCGGCGCTGCAGAAGTTCGTCAAGCGGGAGCACCTGCCCGGGGCGACGGCGACCTCGCGGGCCGAGCTCGAGGCCTATGCACGGCGGCTCGGCAAGACCGACTACCACCCGGTCGGCTCGTGCAAGATGGGAGTGGACGAGCTCGCCGTGGTCGACCCCGACTGCCGCGTCCGCGGCATCGAGCGCCTCAGGATCTGCGACAGCTCGATCATGCCGCGGGTGGTCAGCTCCAACACCAACGCCGCCTCGATCATGATCGGCGAGAAGGCATCGGATCTGGTCAAGGGCAACCGCAGGACCGCCGAGGATGCCGCCTGAAAAGACCGGCCGGGGCGGCTCCCTGAGCCGCTAGGCGCCCTCCCACGCCCGCACCTCGATCGGCGCCGGCCGCCCGCGCAAGGTGGTCGCAGGGAGGGCTCGCCAGCCCGTCGTCTCGCCGGCCCGCTCGACCAGAGTTCGCGACGCCAGAAGCTCGGCACCGACCTCCTTGGTGAACTGCTCGAGCCGGGCGGTGACGTTGACCGGGTCGCCCAGCACGGTGAACTCGAGCCGGCTCGGATCGCCCACCGCACCGGCGAACACCCGCCCGGCATGGGCGCCGATGCCGATCCGCACCGGCCCGCCCGGCGGCTGCTCCAGGTTCCAGCGTGCGATCCGCTCGATCAGCGACCGGGCGCAGGCGAGCGCCCGCGCCGCATCGTCGGGTCGCGTCTCGGGCACGCCGAAGACGATGAGCGCGTTGTCGCCCACGAACTTGTCGACCACGCCGCCCGTGGCGGCGGCCGCCGCGACGACCGCCGCGCGAAACCGGCCGAGAAAGGCGCTCACCGCGGCAGGGTTCGGCAGCGCCTCCGCACGGGCCGTGAAGGCGCGAATGTCGACGATGACGAGCGCGACCTCGGCCTCCCAGCCCTGCCGCAGCCGCCCGACGTCGCCCGCGGCGAGCAGGGCCTCGATCTCGGGCGGCAGATAGCGGGCGAGGTTGGCCCGTCGGCTGGTCTCGTCGATCGCACGCTCGAGCAGCGCCCGCCGCCGGACGGCGGCAAAGGTGAGCAGCACCGCCAGGAGCGTGAGCATCGCCACCCGGACGATGGTCGGCGGCAGCTCCAGCAGCGGCACCAGGGCGGCCAGCACCTGCGTTTCGTCGCCGAGTGCCACCAGGATCAGCGCGAGCCCGCCGACCAGCACCACGCCGGCCGTCGCCTGCAGGCTCGGCCGGTAGCGCAGCACGCCGAACGCCAGGACGATCGGCGCCAGCCAGGCGGCCGGAAACACCCAGAGCGCCGTCGCCGGGGCGCCGAGGTTGATGACCGAGGTCGCCACGTTGAAGAGCACGAGCCCGGCATCGGCCAGCGTGAACGCCCAGGGCATCCAGTCGCGAAACCGGTCGCGGGTCGCCAGACGATAGGACCAAAGCCCGACCAAGAAATACGCGCCCAGGAGCGGAAAGGCGACGAGGAGTTGCAGGCGCGCCGCGGGCGCCGCCATGTCCACGGCGAAGAGCGCTGCCGCCAGCGTCCCCGCCAGCAGCAGCGCCATTGCGATCCGGACCAGGGCCAGCAGCCGCTCCGCCTCGATCTCGGCCTCGCGGTAGAGCCGCTGGCGCAGATCGCCGGCCCCGTTGTCGTTCCGCACGGTCCACCTCGCCGCCGTCGCCCGCTCGCCGCCGGCATAGACCGATCCGGACCGCCGCGCCAAAGCCTATCGCCGGGGCTATCCCGGCCCGATCGACAGCTTCGGGGGCGGCGGGCTAGAAGGGCCCTCCAGCCAGCCGATGCCACGTCCGGGAATCCCCGTTGTCCATGTCCGGCCTCATCGTCGACCACCCCGGCCCGGTAGCGTGCCCGACGCTCGACCGGCCGGGCTTGGTGGCGGGTTGTCGCTCGCGGGCTCGGCCTCGGCGATGGTCGCCTTCACCGAGGACGGCCGGCACGGCACCGCCGCGTTTCGCGGGCGCCAGAGCAACCAGCGAGAAGGAGAAGGACCATGCAGCCCGTCAAGTGGGGGATCATCGGCGTCGCCAGGATCGGCATGGAGAAGGTCATCCCGGCCATGCAGGGCAGTGACGGCATCGAGATCGTCGGCATCGCGTCCCGCGACGCGGCGCGCGCCGAGGCCGCCCGGCGGCAGCTCGGCATCGCCAAGGCCTACGGCTCCTACGAGGATCTCCTGGCCGATCCGGAGATCGAGGCGGTCTACAACCCGCTGCCCAACCACCTCCACGTCCCCTGGACCACCAAGGCGCTGGCAGCGGGCAAGCACGTCCTCTGCGAGAAGCCGCTCGGCATGAACGCGCACGAGGCGGCCACCCTGCTCGCGGCCCGCGACCAGGCCGGCCGGCTGCTGCAGGAGGCGTTCATGGTCAAGTGCCATCCGCAGTGGCTGCGGGCCAGGGCGCTGATCGAGGCGGGCCGCATCGGCGAGGCCAGGGCCGCGTCGGGGATCTTCTGCTACCACAACGACGACCCCGCCAATGTCAGGAACCAGGCCGACATCGGCGGCGGCGGGATCATGGACATCGGCTGCTACATGACGCTGATGAGCCGCTGGATGCTCGGCGCGGAGCCGCGCCGGGTCGTGGCCCTGGTCGAGCGCGACCCCCGGTTCCACACCGACCGGCTGGCCTCGGCCCTGTTCGACTTCGGCGACGGCCGCCAGGCGGCCTGGACAACATCGACGCAGCTCGCCCCGGTGCAGCGCTTCACCGTGCTGGGCACGAAGGGCCGGATCACGGTCGAGATCCCCTGCAACGCGCCCAACGACCGGCCGTGCCGGATCGTGGTCGATGACGGGCGCGATCTCGTCGGCGGCGGGGCCGAGGTCATCGAGCTCGCGGTCTGCGACCAGTACCGGCTGCAGGGCGAGATGTTCTCCCGCGCGGTGCGTGGCCAGGGCCCGCTCGCCATGACGCTGGAGGATTCGATCAACAACATGCGGGTGCTGGACGCGCTCTTCGCCAGCGAGGAAAGCGGCGGCTGGGTCGAGGTCTGAGCTCGCCGCCGACGTGCCCGCCCCGTTGTCGTTCACCGAGGCGACCGCCCTCGAGCAGGGCTTCGCGCAGGTGTTCCGGGAGGAGATCGCGCCGCGGGTCGCCGGCCTTCAGGCCGACCGCTCGGGCCTGCGCGCGCGGACCCTCCGCGAGCTGAAGCTCCTGGCCGGCGCCACCGGTGCGGCGATGCTGCTCCTCGTTGCGCTCGTGCTCCTCGGCCGGCTGCCCGGCGGCTGGCTCGTGGTGGTGCCGGTCGCGGCTGGCGGGCTCGGCGGCTGGCTGGTGTGGCGCCGGCAGCAGGCCTGGTCCGAGGCCGTGCTCGCCGCCGTGATGCCGAGCTTCTGCCGCTTCCTCGGCGATCTCGACTACCGGCGGGAGGGGATTCCCGTCGAGCATGTCGACCCGTTCGAATCCCTGGGCCTGGTCGGGCCGTCGAACGTCCGGGTGCTCGAGCACCGCATCGCGGGCCGGCACCGCGACACCGCCTTCGACCTCGTGCAGGCACGGCTCACCCGGCGGAGCGGCGGCAAGAACAAGACGAGCTCGACGGTCTTTCAGGGCCTCCTCTGCCGCATTGCGGTGCCGGCGCATGTGCCGATCGCGATCGTCGTCATGCCGCGCCTGGCGAAGCTGCCCGGTGCCCTCGCCCTGCTGCAGCGCCGCGGCAACGACGCGCTGCCCGAGGTCGCCGTCGACCACGCCGACTTCGCGGCGAAGTTCGTCGTCCGTGCAGACGCCGCGACCGCCGCTGATGTGGCCGCGGTCCGCGCGTTCCTCACGCCCGGCTTCATGGCCGCCCTTTTGGCCATCGACGCGGGCGAGGCGCAGCGGGCCTATGGGCTGGCCGGCCTGAGCGCCGGCTTTCTCGGCGACACGTTCTATCTGGCCCTGTCGCGCCAGCACCTGTCCTCGCTCGGGCCGATCAAGATCGAGCGACCGAAGGGCTTTCTGGAGGTCGGCTGGTTCCTGCGTCGCGACCTCGATGTCGAGGCCGCGATCCACGACATGTTCCGCGACGTCGGCATCGCGCACCGGATGATCGACCGGCTGCACGGCGAGCCGGTGGCGGGATAGGGCGCCCGCGCCTGACGCACTGGTGCGGGCGGAAGGGGTCGAACCTCCGACACCGGCGGTGTAAACGCCGTGCTCTACCGCTGAGCTACGCCCGCGCCGCGCCGGACCATAGAAAGCCCGGCCCGAACGGGCAAGCGGGACACCGTTCCGGCCCGGGTCGGCTCAGAAGGTGAACCAGCGGACCCCGTCCTCGAGCATCAGGCGGGCCACGGCGGGCGGCTGGGCCGGGGTGACCCCCTCGACCAGATCGGCTTCCGTGTGGGCGCTGTTCGGCAGGAAGAGCGCGCAGACCTCGACCGGCACGCCGCGCTGCAGCAGGCCCATGAGCATGTCCTTGGGGCTGACGTCGCGCGGCGCCAGCCTGGGCGGGTCGTAGGCGGCCACGCCGAGCTCGCCGGCGGCATCGCACAGCAGGATCCGAGCGCTCAGACCCTGCTCGACCATCTGGGTCGTCAGCACCAGGGCCATGCCCTGGGTCTGGTTGTCCGCCGAGGTCAGGACGACGTAGACATCGGGTGGCTCGCCCTCGGCCGCGGCCGTCCCCGGCTGAAGGGCGGCGAGCAACGACAGGGTCAAGTTCAGGGCTATTCCGCGCAGCAACGACATGACGAGCACCTTTTCGGGTGGCGAAACCAGGGGCCGATGCGGCGAGCCCGGATCGGCAGTCGAGACTTCTAGGTACGGCCGGCTGTTCTAGCATTGACGGGGATCAAAAACACGGGCGCATCGTCGGCGTTGCGCCGGCGATCTGCTGCGGCCAAAGTGCCGCAACCGCGAGTCGGACAGGCGGGAACAGCAGCTCGGTGGCCATGGCGCTGAACGGATCGACGATCGAAGCCCTCGCACAATCGATCGCCGACGATGATCTGACCGCGCTGGAGCGGCTGTTTCTCGCCGCCAAGGCGCGTCCGCCGCTGGTCGCCTGGCGCCCCGACCCGGCCATGCTGCGCTCGCCGGTGCTGACCCGGCTCCTCGCGGCGTGGCAGCAGGCGTGCCCGGCCGATCGCCGGATGCCCCCGATGGCGGCGGCGCCGGACCTCGTCGCCGGGCGGGACGGCGAGTGGCTGATGGTGCTGGGCCCGGCCGGGGCGCCGCCGGCCGCCGCCGCCGGCGCGGGCCCGAGCG
>CAYWSB010000087.1:0-224 GCA_964460465.1 uncultured Geminicoccaceae bacterium
TGAAGCGGTTCGTCTGGAAGACGAAGGTTTGAACCCTGGGTTGGGACAATCAAATTGGCGATGAGGGGGCCTCAGCGCTGACACGCCTTAGTGCGCTGACCTCGCTAAGCCTTTGGGACAACAGGATCGGCGCCGCTGGGGCCGAGGCCCTGGCACGCCTCGCTAGGCTCACCGAGCTCCATCTCGGCGTCAACCAGATCGGCGACGCAGGTGCCGCGGCCCTG
>CAYWSB010000087.1:324-22186 GCA_964460465.1 uncultured Geminicoccaceae bacterium
GCCAGCCTCACCAGCCTCACCGCGCTCGATCTCAGAGGCAACCAACTCGGCGACGAGGGGGCCGAGGCCCTGGCCAGCCTCACCAGCCTCACCTCGCTCGGTCTCAGGGTTAACCAACTCGGCGACGAGGGGGCCGAGGCCCTGGCCAGCCTCACCAGCCTCACCGCGCTCGATCTCAGAGGCAACCAACTCGGCGACGCTGGGGCCGAGGCACTGGCACGCCTCTCCGGTCTCACCTCGCTCGATCTATTCAGAAACAAAATTGGCCATGACGGCTGCAGAAGCTTAATCAGCTTGTGGGCGGAGCAGACGCAGGCGACAAAGCGGCGGCTGCTCGATCTGCGAGGGAACCCTGGATACGAAGGAAATGGGCCAGATATGGCTCTTTACCCAAGTGCCGCGTTAGCGGTGCTTGAACGATGGCCGTTCAATAATGGGCAGGATATCGTCCGACAACGGCTGCCAAGTTCTTTGGCCGTGGGGGAGCCAGCGGGGTTCGGGGCGCAGGTGGGGGTAGCTGCCGGCGGGCGGTTGACGCTGGTCGACCGGCCGCTCGCGGAGGCAGCGCGGGACGATGCGCTCGGGCGGGAGTTGCACGGCGAGGTGGTGGCCGCCCTGGATCGGCTGATCGTGGCGGCCGGCCGGTCGAATGTCGTGGCCGAGTGGCGCGAGGTGGCGGAAGGCGTGAGGGAGCGGCTCGGGTCCGGGCCTGCCGAGGTGCGGGTGTCGGCGATTCTCCGGATCGAGCGGTTGCGGTCGCTGCGGGAGGCGGACGAGCGGCGGCGGGTGGAGCCCGATCCCCTGGTCGAGCCCGCAGAGGCCGGGGTTGCAGCCGCCTTGCGGGACGCGGTGGCGGCGGCGAACCTCTACATCGTGACCGATCCCTATCTGGCCGAGCAGCAGGGGCGGTTGGCCGATCCGGAGCTGGACATCGCGATCTCGACCGAGGAGGCCGAGGCCGCCGAGGCCGATCTCAGGGACTTGGACATTGCCGATCCGGCGCTCCTGGCGGAGCTGCAGGTCGGACGCCAGACGGCGGCCATGGGCGGGCGGACGGCAGAGCGAGCAAAGGCGTGGCTCGCCGGGACGTGGCGGAATGTCGTCCGGGAGATGCTGCGGCCGGCACTCGGCTGGGTGTGGCAGCAAGCTAAGGACGCTGGAGCTACTGCCGGTGAGGTCGTCACCGTCGAGAAAGGTCGACGTGCTGTCGAAGCCGGGTTGCGGGCTGCCGGCGAGAGCGCCGGACGTATCTGGCGGGCGGGCGAGCCGATCCTCGGCAAGGCGGGAGCTGGTGTCTTGCTACTCTGGATCGCCCACCATGCAGGGCTCTTGACGCGACTCGGCTGGAGCCCCGAGTTCGTGTTATCAATTCAGCGCTTGCTGACGGGTATTCCCGGGTGAGGTGAAGGCGCTCGGCAGCTCCTGCATCGAGGTTGGACCAACGAACGCTGGAGTTCCCTGCCGTGACGCGCACGCCCATTCATCCCGGTGAGATCCTGGCCGAGGAGCTGGAGGCTGCGGGATTGAGCTCGGCCGAGCTGGCGCGGTTGATCGAGGTCCCGGCCAACCGGGTCAGCCAGATCGTGGCGGGCCGGCGGGCGGTGACGGCGGATACGGCGCTCAGGCTCGGGCGGTATTTCGGCACGTCGGCCGAGTTGTGGCTGAACCTGCAGACGATGTACGAGCTGGACTTGGCGCGGGGCGAGTTGGGCACGTCGCTGGAGCGCCTGCCGCAGCGACCCTTGGCCGAGGCTTGACACCCCTCCCATAAACCAAAGTAGCGGTGGGGCGTGGGGAGGCCAGCCTCCCCACCCTTCCCTTCTTTTCCGGCCGTCAATCCGTGCCGGTGGGTGGCTCGAGGGTCAGGGGGGCGGTGGTGGGGTCGGGGTTGCGGCAGTCGATGACCCAGACGTCGTAGACGGGGTGCTCGAGGGCGGAGATGCCGGGGGTGGAGGCGAACATCCAGCCGGTGAAGGCGGATTCGCGGCCGGTGCCGCTCTCGGGGTCGTGGCCGAGATCGTCGATCTCGAGGAAGGCGGCACTTTCCGGCGGCTCGGTGGGCGGGGTCTCGTAGCAGGCGCGGGCGCGGATGGCGAGGCTGCCGAAGCGGATCTCCTGGTCGACCGGGGCTTCCAGCACCCGGATGCGGGCGGTCACCTTGTCGAGGCCCTGCAGCACGGCGACCCGATGCTGGATGGACGGCTGGGCCAGGGCCGCCCCGGCCGGCGCGAGGACGGCGGCGAGCGCGACCATGGCCGGGAACGACCCCGGCGGTGTCGCCCGGACGGTCACTCGCCGGCGCCCTGGCTGAAGATCAGCTGGCCGATCAGGTCCTCGAAGTTGATCGAGGACTGGGTGAACTGGATCTCGTCGCCGTCGGCGAGCATGAGGTCGTCGCCGCCGGGCACGATCGCCAGGTACTTGCCGCCGAGCAGGCTCGAGCTGACGATCTGCGCCGAGCTGTCGGCCGGCAGCTCGATGTTGCTGGCGATGCTGAGCCGGATCAGGGCGCGGAAGGAGACGGGGTCGAGCTCCATCGAGCGGATCTGGCCGACGCGGATGCCGCTGATCCGCACCGGGCCGCCCGGGTCGAGCCCGTCGATGCGGTCGAACCGGGCGACCAGTGTGTAGCCGCCGGGGTCGCCGACGTCCGAGCGGGCGTAGGCCCAGAAGAAGAAGCTCCCGGCGACCAGGAGGACGATGGCGCCGAGCACGCTCTCGACGATGTTGCGCTTCATGGCTGGCTGGCTCCTGCTGCTGCGGCTCGGATCGAGGTCGGGCTCATGCGGCCCTGCTGCCGGGCTGGTCGAGGCCGAGCAGGCCCCTGGCGAAGGCCTCGGGCTCGAACGGCCTGAGGTCGTCGATGCCCTCGCCGACGCCGACCGCGTGGACCGGCAGGCCGAACCGCTCGGCCAAGGCGACGACGACCCCGCCCCTGGCCGAGCCGTCGAGCTTGGTCACGACGAAGCCGGTGAGCTCGACCATGGCGTTGAAGAGGTCGACCTGGTTGAAGACGTTCTGCCCGGTGGTGGCATCGAGCACCAGCAGCACGTCGTGCGGGGCGGCGGGCTCGAGCTTCTGGATGACGCGGACGATCTTCGCCAGCTCCTCCATGAGCTCGGCCTTGTTCTGCAACCGGCCGGCGGTGTCGATGAGCAAGAGGTCGTAGCCCTCGCGCCTCGCCCGCTCGAGGGCGTCGTAGGCGAGGCCGGCGGCATCGGCCCCGGTCCTGGCCTTCATCACCGGGCAGCCATTCCGGTTGCCCCAGATCTCGAGCTGCTCGACGGCGGCGGCGCGGAAGGTGTCGCAGGCGGCCATCATCACTTTCCGGCCCTGCAGCATCTGCTGCTTGGCGAGCTTGCCGATGGTGGTGGTCTTGCCGACGCCGTTGACGCCGGCGATCAGCACCACCTGCGGGCGGGCGTCGTCGCGCACCGGCAGCGGCTCGGCGACCTCTTCCAGCACCTCGGCGATCTGCCGGGCCAGGGCTTCCCTGATCTCGGTCTCGGTGACCTCCCTGCCAAAGCGCTCGTCGCGGATGCGCTGGACCATGCGGGCCGAGGTCTCGACGCCGAGATCGGCCATGATCAGCGCCTCCTCGAGCTCCTCGAGGGTCTCGTCATCGAGCTTCTTCCGGGTGAAGATGCCGGCGATGTTGCCGGTCAACGCGTTGGACGAGCGCGACAGGCCCTGGCGCAGGCGGGTGAGCCAGCTCTGCCGGGGTGCCGCGGGCTCGTCCCGGGGGGCGGGAGCGGGCTCGGCCCCGGCGACGGGCTCCGGCGCCGGCTCGGGGTCGGGCTCCGGCCGGTGCGGCTCGGGCTCGGGCTCCGCCCGGCGCCGCTCCAGCTGGCGCCACGCCGCCTCGGGGGACGGCTCCGGCGCCTGCGGGATGGCCGGCGCCTCCTCGACGGGCGGCGGGCTGTCCGGCGTGTCCGGCGGCTGCTGCTGGTCGCGGCGGAAGAGCCGGCCGAGCCAGCCGCTTTTGCGCTCTTCGGTCATGGTGTCTCGTCCGCCTTGCCCGCGCCCGATGCCAGCAGGCGTGGCGCAAAGACCGCCTCGAAACGCTCGAGGCGCTCGATCAGCCACTTGTGCTGCCTCGGCCAGTCCAGCTCGTCCAACACGTCGACGCCCGAGAGCTTCTGCATCACTCGATAGTTGTTGCCGACGGCCTTCTCCTGCCACTCCACCGGGCCGATCCGCGGAGAGCCTTCAGCTGCATGCAATTCCGCATTGATCGTCATTTGATCGGCCGCCAACAGCCGATAGCGTTCAGCCGATTGCGGGCCGTAGAGACCCAGATAGACGCCGACCTCCCGCCTCGCGACATCCCGATAGGCCCAGAGATACATGTTGCTCGCGATGGTGAAGCTGTAGGCGCCGGCACGGGGCGCCCGGCCTCTTGGCTTCAGAGGGCCACGGCGTTCCTCCAGCGCCTGCTCGAACGCTGCCCAGTAGGCGACGCGGTTGACGTCGATGCCTGCCGGCTCGTCGGCGCGGACCCGGCTGGCACCCTTGGCGACCGCACGGCGCCATTCGTTCGGCCGGGCGACGATGCTGAAGCGGGGGGCGGGTGCGGAATCGCCGATGCGCCAGAGCTCGATCTCGACGCCGAAGAAGGCGAAGCGATCGTCGGTGATCTCGTTCAGCCAGTCGAGCACGGCGCGGTGCTCCTCGCTGAAGCGGCGCGCCAACCAGCAGACGACGGCGGTATCGAGGCCGGCCGCGTAGGTCAGGAGCTGGCCCAGATGCTTGTGGTCGGTGCCCTCGATCTGGTTCTCGATCAGCACCAGCCGGTCGGTGCCGGCCTCGCGACAGAGAATGTCGGCGCGGTAAGGGCCGACGGGCTTCTCGACGGAGTCCACCTCGAGCTGCAGTTCCAGCGTGTCGCCGAGCAGGGCGAGGTTCGCCGATTGCGCCAGCCAGGGCGTGAAGTCCTGCGCCTCGCTGCTCCAGGCGTCGCGCAGCTCGACGGCGCTCAGGCGACCGAGTTGCGGGATCATGCCGCGATCTCGCCTTCGAGCAGGCCGGCCCTGGTGCCGGTGATGGCCACGTCGGCCAGGGTGCCGGCGGGTGTCGGGGTGACGAGATGGACCGGGGCCATGTGCTGCGTATGGCCGCGGTTGTCGCGCTCGACGAGCACCCGGCGGCGCTGGCCGATCTGCGCAGCCAGGAAGCGCTCGAGGGCGGCTTCACCTTTTGTGCGAAGGCGTTGCGCGCGTTCCCTGATCACCGGCTTCGGCAGCTGCGGCATGCGGGCGGCCGGCGTGCCGGGGCGGGGCGAGTAGGGGAAGACGTGGAGGAAGGTGAGGCCGGCCTCGTCGACGATGTTGAGAGACTGCTCGAACATGTCGGCCGATTCGGTTGGAAAGCCGGCGATCATGTCGGCGCCGAAGACGATGTCCGGCCTTTGGTCTCCGAGCCCTCGGCAGAGATCGATGACGTCGCCCCTGAGGTGGCGGCGCTTCATGCGCTTGAGGATGAGGTCGTCGCCGGCCTGCAGGCTGAGGTGGACGTGCGGCATGAGCCGCGGCTCGGTGGTGAGATGGTCGAACAGCTCGGCGTCGATCTCGGCCGGGTCGAGGGAGGAGAGTCGGAGGCGCGGCAGCTCCGGGATGTCCTCGAGGATGGCGCCCACCAGCCGGCCCAGAGCCGGCCGGCCGGGCAGATCCCGGCCCCAGGAGGTGAGGTCGACGCCGGTCAGCACCAGCTCCCGGTGGCCGGCCTCGACCAGCCGGCGGGCCTGGGCCACGACGTCGGCGAGCGGCACCGAGCGGCTGTTGCCGCGGCCGTAGGGGATGACGCAGAAGGTGCAGCGATGGTCGCAGCCGTTCTGCACCGAGAGGAAGGCGCGCGTCCGGCCCTCGATGCCGTCGATCTCGTGGGCATCGGGCACGGCCACGGCCATGATGTCGCCGATCAGCGCCTGTTCGGGACGACCCGCGGCGAGCAGCGCCCAGGTTTCGGGCTTGAGCTTCCGGTCGTTGCCGACCAGCTGGTCGACGCCCTCGATCCCGGCGTAGCTGTCGGGGCTGATCTGGGCGGCGCAGCCGGTCACGACGATCCGCGCCCCGGGGCGCTCGCGGTGGGCACGGCGAATGGCCTGGCGGGCCTGGCGCTCGGCTTCGGCGGTGACGGCGCAGGTGTGGACGATGACGAGGTCCTCGAGGCCGGCGGCCTGCGCATGGCGGCGCATCACCTCCGACTCGAAGGTGTTGAGGCGGCAGCCGAAGGTGATGACGTCGATGCTCCTGCTCATCGGCCGATCTCGGCTGGATCGAGGAGTCCGGTGAAGCTTCTGGCCCAGGGGCCGGTCATGGCGACCGGGCCGTGGCCGGGCCAGGCGAGCTCGAGCGCGCCGCCATCCAGGATGAGGGTCGCACGGTCGGCTGCAAGGCCCCGGCGCACGGCGGCGACCATGGCCGCACAGGCGCCGCTGCCGCAGGCGAGGGTCAGGCCGGCGCCGCGCTCGAAGACCCTGAGGCGAAGGCGGCCCTCGGCCTCGAGCCGAGCGAAGCCGATATTGGCGCCGCCCGGGAACAGCGGATGGTGCACCAGGCTGGGGCCGAGCGTCTCGATGCGATCCACGTCGTCGACGAAGAAGACGGCGTGCGGGTTGCCCATGCTCACGCAGACGGCGGGGGGCAGGCCGGCGATGCCGAGCTCCACCGCGAGCGTGTCGGCGGGCTCCGCCAGGGGGATGGCGTCCCATTCCAGCTTCGGCGTCGTCATGCGGACGGTGACCCGGCCGTCATCGTGGCGCTCGGCTGGCAGCAGGCCGGCCCGGGTCTCGAGCGTGACCTGCCCGCGGCCGGTCTCCTCGGCGACGAGGCCCGCGATGCAGCGACTGGCATTGCCGCAGGCACCGGCCTCGCCGCCGTCCGGGTTGTAGAAGCGGACCAGCACGTCGGCGGCCTCGCTCGGCGCCAGAAGGACGAGCTGGTCGAAGCCGACGCCGCGATGCCGGTCGGCGATCCGGGCGATCAGCTCGGGCGTCAAGTCGAGCGCGCGCTGTCGCGCGTCGAGGACGACGAAGTCGTTGCCGAGGCCGTGCATCTTCAGAAAAGCGATCATGCGCTGCGGGATAGGGCGGATGGGGCGAAAGTGCAATTGGTTGGCCGGGTTGAAGACCCCATGTAAGATGGGCTGAGGAGGTTTGCGATGGCAGAGGGCGCGCGCCACGGCCAGCGGATGACGGTGGACACGTTCCTCGAGTGGGACGACGGCACCGACACGCGCTACGAGCTGATCGACGGGTGGGTGGTGGCGATGAACCCGCCGATGGCGGCGCATGCGCGGCTGTTGAGCCGCCTGGTCGCTGCCCTTGAAGCAAGAATGCCGCGCGGCTGCGGCAGCTATACCGGAGGGGGTGCTGTTCGTCCGGGCGATGCGTGGAACTATCGGATTCCGGACGTGTCCATCTCTTGCACCTGGAGTGATCGGCACTGGGTCGAGGAACCGCGGCTGGTGTGCGAGATCCTGTCGCCGTCCACGGCACGGGCCGATCTGACGACGAAGCTCGACTACTATCGCACGATCCCGTCGATCGAGCTGATCCTGGTCCTGCACACGACGAAGCGGCATGCGGTGCTGTGGCGACGGACGGGTGACGAATGGGTGGTGCGCGATTTCATCGGTTCGGCGACCCTGGAGCTGCCGATCGTAACGGGCCCGATCCCGCTCGACGAGCTCTACGCGCCGCTCGACCTCGACGGGGTGGACGGGCCCAGCGATCCGGCTTGACGATGCGGGCCCGCCGCGCCTAGAAGACGGGTTCGCGGCGCCGCATCGGGCGGCGGCGCGCCTTGTCGCGCAACGAAATTCACGTCGAGGAATGGGTCGCGGCGGATCGGGCATCGCCCGGGCGCTGCCTTCTGGTGCCGGACATGTTCGAGAGCCTGAGTGATCGCCTGGGTGGGGTCTTCGACCGGCTGAAGAAGCGCGGGGCCCTGGCCGAGGCCGACGTCGCCGAGGCGATGCGCGAGATCCGGATCGCCCTGCTCGAGGCCGACGTCGCCCTGCCGGTGGTCAAGACCTTCGTCGCCCGGGTCAAGGAGCGGGCGATCGGCCAGGAGGTGATCAAGTCGGTCACGCCCGGCCAGATGGTGGTCAAGATCGTCCACGACCAGCTGGTCGAGCTCTTGGGCGGCGAGAGCGAGAAGCTGACCCTGGGTGGCCCGCCGGCTGTGATCCTGATGGTCGGTCTGCAGGGCTCGGGCAAGACCACGACCTCGGGCAAGCTGGCGCATCGGCTCAAGGAGAAGGACCGGAAGCGGGTGCTGCTCGCCTCGCTCGACGTGCAGCGGCCGGCGGCGCAGCAGCAGCTCGAGGTTCTGGCCGGCCAGGCCGGGGTCGAGAGTGTCGCCATCGTGCCGGGCGAGGACCCGCTCGCGATCACCCGCCGCGCCCTCGATCAGGCGCGGCGCAACGCCTTCGACGTGCTGATCCTGGACACGGCCGGCCGGCTGCACATCGACGAGACGCTCATGGACGAGCTGATCCGGGTGCGCGACCTGGCGAGGCCCCACGAGACGCTGCTCGTCGCCGACAGCCTGACCGGCCAGGACGCGGTCAACGTCGCCCGCCACTTCGCCGAGCGGGTCGGGGTCAGCGGCATCGTGCTCACCCGCATGGACGGCGACGCCCGCGGCGGCGCGGCCTTGAGCATGCGCGAGGTCACGGGCCAGCCGATCAAGTTCGTCGGCACCAGCGAGAAGCTCGCCGGCCTCGACGTCTTCCATCCCGAGCGGATGGCCAATCGCATTCTCGCCATGGGCGACGTGGTCACGTTCGTCGAGAAGGCCTCGGAGATCGTCGACCAGGCCGAGGCGGAGAAGCTGGCCCGCAAGATGAGCAAGGGCCGGTTCACCCTCGAGGACATGCAGAGCCAGCTCAAGCAGGTCGGCAAGATGGGCGGGATGGGCGGCATCCTCGGCATGCTGCCCGGCGTCGGCAAGATCAAGAAGCAGCTCGCCGAGGCCAATATCGACGAGAAGATCCTGGTCCGGCAGAGTGCGATCATCGACAGCATGACCCGGCACGAGCGCCGCAACCCCGAGGTGATCGCCGCCTCGCGCAAGAAGCGGATCGCCACGGGCTCCGGCACCTCGGTGCAGGAGGTCAACAAGCTCCTCAAGCAGCATCGCCAGATGCAGGACATGATGAAGCGGATGAAGAAGGCCGGCGGAGCGAAGCAGTTCCTCGGCCGCCACCTGCCGCCCGGGATGATGCCGCCCGGGATGTTGCCGCCGCGCTGAGCCCCTGCCCCGACCCTTCCACCGCACCCCGCAACCGCCTTCAACGCAGCATAGGAAACCCGATGGCCGTCAAGATCCGTCTCGCCCGTGGTGGCGCCAAGAAGCGCCCGTTCTATCGCATCGTCGCCGCCGAATCGCGCTACGCCCGCGACGGCCGCTTCCTCGAGAAGCTCGGCCACTACAACCCGCTCCTGCCGGACGAGCATCCCGAGCGCATCGTCATCAACGAGGAGCGGGTGAAGCACTATCTCGGCCACGGCGCGCAGGTCAGCGACCGCATGGCGCGCTTCCTCGACAAGGCCGGCATCCTGCCGGGCGCCACGCGCCAGCGCGGCACCGGCAAGAAGGCCCAGGCGATCGCCGCCGAGAAGGCCAAGGCCGAGGCCGCCGGCGCCTGAGCCGCGGCCTAAGGACCCTGGCATGCCCGAGCGCGCACCTCCTGACCGCAAGCTCGTCTGCGTGGCCGCGGTGGCGGCGGCGCACGGCGTGCGTGGTGCGCTGAAGCTCAAGTGCTTCACGGCGGACCCGGCCAATGTCGGCGCCTATGGCCCGCTGGTCGACGAGCATGGCCGCGAGCTCTTCCGGGTGCAGGTCCTCGGCCCGGCCAAGGGCGGGGTGATCGTCCGGGCTGCAGGCATCACCGACCGCGACGCCGCCGAGGCGTTGCGCGGCCACAGGCTCTACGTGCCGCGCACGCGGCTGCCCGAGCCCGAGGCCGATGCGTTCTACTGGGAGGATCTGGTCGGGCTCGCCGTGCAGGACGTGGCCGGCCGGCCGCTCGGCCGGGTGATCGCGGTGCACGATTTCGGCGCCGGCGAGGTGCTCGAGTACCAGGGCGAGGCTGGCCCGAGCGGCATGGTGCCGTTCACCCGGGCCTGCGTGCCCGAGGTCGATCTCGCGGCCGGCCGGCTGGTGGTCGCCGCAGAGGCGGTGGCGGCGGCGGCGCCATGACCACTCCCTGGCGGGCTGCCGTCCTCACCATCTTCCCCGAGATGTTCCCGGGCCCCCTGGCGCAGTCGCTGCTCGGCCGCGCGCTCGAGGCCGGCATCTGGTCGCTCGAGGCCGCCGACATCCGCGCCTTCGCCACCGACCGGCACCGGAGCGTCGACGACGTGCCGTTCGGCGGCGGGGCCGGGATGGTGATGCGCGCCGACGTGATCGATGCCGCGGTCGAGGCGGTGTGCGGGCCGGCCGATGCGCGGCCGCTGCTCTACATGAGCCCCCGGGGCGTGCCCTTCGACCAGGCCATGGCGCGCGAGCTCGCCGCCGGACCCGGCTGCGTGATCCTTTGCGGCCGCTACGAGGGGGTCGACGAGCGGGTGCTGGAGAAGCACCGGTTCCGCGAGGTCTCGCTCGGCGACTTCGTGATGACGGGCGGCGAGATCGCCGCCATGGCGTTGCTCGACGCGACGGTGCGCCTCCTGCCCGGCGTGGTCGGCAGTGAGGCTTCGCTCGAGGAGGAGAGCTTCGCCTCGGGCCTGCTCGAATACCCGCACTACACGCGGCCGCAGACGTGGCAGGGCCGGCCGGTGCCCGAGGTGCTCCTCTCCGGGCATCACGGCCGCATCCGCGACTGGCGGCGCGCGGCGTCGCTCGCCCTTACCCGCCAGCGGCGTCCGGATCTCCTGCGCGATCGGCCGGACCTCGCCGGCGCGCCCCTGAACCCCTGATCGGCATCAACCTTTTCGCCAGCCGGAGTATCGGACATGAACGTCATCCAACAGCTCGAGCAGCAGCAGGTGGCCGCGCTCACCCAGGCCCGCCAGATCCCCGACTTCCGTCCCGGCGACACGGTGCGGGTCAATGTCCGCGTGATCGAGGGCAATCGCGAGCGCGTGCAGGGTTTCGAGGGCGTGTGCATCGCCCGGCGCAACC
The DNA here is from genome assembly GCA_964460465.1 of uncultured Geminicoccaceae bacterium. Lineage (GTDB taxonomy): Bacteria > Pseudomonadota > Alphaproteobacteria > Geminicoccales > Geminicoccaceae > SLRI01. Next base: position 11,454 of record CAYWSB010000087.1, read on the forward strand.
GCAGCGTCAACTCGTCCTTCACGGTCCGCAAGATCTCCTACGGCGAGGGGGTCGAGCGCGTGTTCCCGCTCTACAGCCCGAGGATCGAGAGCATCGAGGTGGTGCGCGCCGGCAAGGTGCGGCGGGCGAAGCTCTATTATCTGCGCGGCCGGCGCGGCAAGTCGGCGCGCATCGCCGAGCGGCGGCTCGACAAGGCCGGGGCGGCCGAGGTCCAGACGAGCAACGGTGCGGCTTGAACCGGCTGCTGGCCGAACCGAGATGAGCGGGGGGCGGCATCGCCGGGTGCCGCCCGTGACGACGACGACAGGATGACGGTGATGGCAGCGGCGAACGGTCCCCAGACGCTCTTCGACAAGATCTGGCAGGCGCACCTGGTCGAGACCCAGGACGACGGCACCAGCCTCATCTACATCGACCGGCATCTGGTCCACGAGGTGACGAGCCCGCAGGCCTTCGAGGGCTTGCGGACGACGGGGCGCAAGGTGCGCCGGCCGGAGGCGACGCTGGCCGTGGTCGACCACAACGTGCCGACCGACCCGGACCGGGCCAAGGGGATCAAGGACGAGATCGCGCGCATCCAGGTCGAGGCGCTCGAGCAGAACGCCAGGGACTTCGGCGTCCAGCTCTTCGACGTCACCGACATCCGCCAGGGCATCGTCCACATCATCGGCCCGGAGCAGGGCTTCACCCTGCCCGGGATGACCATCGTCTGCGGCGACAGCCACACCTCGACGCACGGCGCCTTCGGGGCGCTCGCCTTCGGCATCGGCACGTCGGAGGTCGAGCACGTGCTGGCGACCCAGACGCTCTTGCAGAAGCGGCCGAAGAACATGCGGATCACGGTCGACGGCGAGCTCGGCTTCGGGGTGACCGCCAAGGACGTGATCCTCGCGATCATCGGCAGGATCGGCACGGCGGGCGGCACCGGCCACGTCATCGAGTATGCCGGCTCGGTGGTCCGCGGGCTCTCGATGGAGGGCCGCATGACCATCTGCAACATGTCGATCGAGGCGGGGGCGCGGGCCGGGCTGATCGCCCCGGACGAGACCACCTATGCCTACATCAAGGGCCGGCCGATGGCGCCCAAGGCCGGCGCCTTCGAGCAGGCCGTGGCCTACTGGCGGAGCCTGCCCTCGGACGACGGGGCGGTGTACGACAAGGAGGTCACCTTGCGCGCCGAGGACATCGAGCCGCAGGTGACCTGGGGGACCAGCCCGCAGGACGTGGTGCCGATCAGCGGCCGGGTGCCGGATCCCGCGCAGGTCGAGGACGAGGGCAAGAAGGCGGCGATGCTGCGCGCCCTGGACTACATGGGGCTCGAGCCCGGCCAGCCGATGACCGAGGTCGCGGTCGACCGGGTGTTCCTGGGCTCCTGCACCAACGGCCGGATCGAGGACCTGCGCGCCGCCGCCAGGGTGCTCGACGGCAGGCGGGTGGCCGCCACGGTGCGCGCCATGGTCGTGCCGGGCTCCGGCCTCGTCAAGCACCAGGCCGAGGCCGAGGGGCTGGACGTCATCTTCAAGGACGCGGGGTTCGAGTGGCGGGAGGCCGGCTGCTCGATGTGCCTCGGCATGAACCCGGACCAGCTCGAGCCGCACGAGCGCTGCGCGTCGACCAGCAACCGCAATTTCGAGGGCCGCCAGGGGCGGCTCGGACGGACGCATCTGGTGAGCCCGGCCATGGCCGCGGCGGCGGCGATCACCGGCCGGCTGACGGACGTCCGCCAGCTCGCGGGCTGATCCGGTGCGCCGGCCGCGGCCATCGCTCCCGTCGCTCCTCGCCGGCCTGACCGTGGCGCTGGCGGCCGCGGCGCCCGGTTGGGCCATGGCGGACACCCTGCTCCTGCAGCAGACCGTGCCGGCAAACGTCGCCGGCACGCCGTTCCTCCTGGTCGATCGCAGCCGGATCAGCCACGTCCGGGTCGAGAAGGACACGAGCCTGACCCATCGGGTGACGATCCGCCTCGCCACCGAGCCGCCGGTCGAGGTCCAGCTCACCTGCAACGACGAGGCGATCACCCGGCAACTGCTCGAGGCGCTCCGCCGCGGCGGCGTGGCCACGCTGGACGTGACCGGCCGCTGCCGCCTCTGACCGGGGATGGCCGTCGAGCGGCGTCGGGCGACGGCGCAACCCCGCCCCCGCGCCGCCCGGCTGCGCCGGCTCGTGCGCCGGCTCGCCCTCTGGGCGCTCGTTCTGCTCGTCGTCCTGCCGCTGCTGCTGCTCGTGGCCTACCGGTTCGTGCCGCCGCCGGCGACGCCCTTGATGCTCATCCGCCTCGTCCAGGGCGAGGGGCTCGACTATCGCTGGCGCCCGGCCGACCGGGTCAGCCGGCACGTGGCCCGGGCGATGATCGCGTCCGAGGACAACCTCTTCTGCGCGCATCGGGGCTTCGACGTGCAGGCCCTGCGGACGCAGCTCGAGCGGGCCCGGGCCGGCGAGCGGCCGCGCGGGGCCAGCACCATCACCCAGCAGCTCGCCAAGAACCTCTTCCTCTGGCCCGGCCGCGATCTCGGCCGCAAGGTGCTCGAAGCCTGGCTGGCGCCGCAGCTCGAGCTGGTCCTGGGCAAGCGCCGCATCCTCGAGCTCTACGTCAACGTCGTCGAGCTCGGCCCCGGCATCTACGGGGCGGAGGCGGCGGCGCAGGCCTGGTTCGGCAAGCCCGCTGCCGAGCTCTCCGAGCGCGAGGCGGCCAGGCTCGCGGTCATCCTCCCCGCCCCGCTGACGCGCAGCCCGCGCGGCGACTGGGCAACGCAGCGCAGTGCGGTGATTCAAAGGCGCATCGGCCAGCTCGGCCCGCTCTTGGATTGTGCACCTTGAGGGCGAGCGAAGATCGAAAGAGCGCGGGGGAACTGAGTTCCCCCGCAGGCCCCCTCCGGACTTTGGCAGCCCGCGTCGCTGGCCGCCGGCCGGGCGCCCCTTTCCACGAGCGCCGCCTCCGCCTATGTGGCACGCGATGACCGACACGGACCTGCTTGCCCTCGACCTCGACCGGCGCACCGGCTGGCCCGCCGACTTGCGGCTGCTGCTGGAGCGGCATCCACGCGAGGTCTGGCCCGGGCACCCCAACCTGGGGGCCCTCTGCCGGTTCTGGCTCGGGCGGCACGGGATGTTTCGCGAGCTGGCGGCGGCGCTGACCGAGGGGGCCGAGGCGCTGCGTGCGGGGCGGGTGGAGGCGGCTGCCTTCCAGCCCTGGTTCCAACCGCGCATGGGGTTCTTCCTGCAGCAGCTCCACCACCATCACCTGATCGAGGACCACCAGTACTTTCCGGTGTTCACGGCGGCCGAGCCGCGGCTCGGGCGGGGCTTCGCGGTGCTCGAGGCGGACCACGGCACGATCGACCGGGCGATCCGCGAGCTGGGCCGGGCCAGCGACACGCTGCTCGCAGCACTGCGCTTGCCGGCGGCCGACCTGCCGGGGGCGGTGGCCGGGCTCGGCCAGCGTCTGCCGGATTTCCTGCGCCGGCTCGACCGGCATCTCCTGGACGAGGAGGATCTGATCGTGCCCCTGATCCTCGAGCGCAGCGAGGCCGCACTCGGCGTCGGCTGACGCCTTGATCCGGCCCGCGGGATCGCTACCTCGCTGTCCATGCGCGCGTGGACGATCGATGACCGGCTGCAGCTTCCCGAGCCCCTGACGGCGGTGCGGCCGGTGCGCTTCGAGCGCCAGCACTGGCAGCGGCTGGAGCGGGCCGAGGGCGAGCTCGAGATCGGCTATGACGCGGCCGATCGCCCGGTGCGGATCGAGTATCACTGGCGGCGCTGGTTCAGCCGTGCCAACCCGGCCCTGGCCGACGTCTACACGGCCGAGCTCTGGGTGCGCGAGCGGACCGACGGCTGGCTGTACCTGGTCCAGCCGGGCCGGCCGGGGTTCGTGCCGGTGCCGCACGGGCCGTTGCGGGCGCTGCTGCGGGAGCATCTGAACATCGACATCGGCGACTGACGGGAGATCGGTAATGTGGTTCGCGAAGAAGAAGCTGATGGAGCTGCCGACGGCGGCGACCGCGCTGGCCGGCCGGGCCGCCCGGCCGTTCAAGATCGCCGACCGGCACGTGGTGCTCGGCACGCCGCTCGAGGGACCCCATCCCGAGGGCAGCGAGCGCGTCCTCTTCGGCATGGGCTGCTTCTGGGGGGCCGAGCGGTGCTTCTGGCAGCAGAAGGGGGTGGTCACGACGGCCGCGGGCTATGCCGGCGGGCAGACGCCGAACCCGACCTATGCCGAGGTGTGCACCGGCCGGACCGGCCACAACGAGGTGGTGCTGGTGGTCTACGATCCGGCGGTGATCGGCTTCGACCGGCTCTTGCAGGTCTTCTTCGAGAGCCACGATCCGACCCAGGGGATGCGCCAGGGCAACGACGTGGGCACGCAGTACCGCTCGGGCATCTACACGACCACTGCGGCGCAGCTCGCCCTGGCGAAGGCCACCGCCGAAGCCTACGGCAAGGCTCTGGTCGCGACCGGTGGCGGTGCGATCACCACCGAGATCGTGCCGGCGCCGACGTTCTACTTCGCCGAGGACGAGCACCAGCAATACCTGGCGAAGAACCCCTGGGGCTATTGCGGCCTGCGCGGCACCGGCGTCGCCTGCACCGTTCCGGCCGTCGCCGACGCCGCCAAAGCGGCCATGACGGCAGCCTGATCGGCTGGTACACCGCTCCGGCGACCGCCACCGGAGATGCCCATGTCCGTCATGCAGCAGGAGCTCGCCGCCCGGATCGACCAGGCGCTGGCGCGCGAGCCGGCCGACCTCGTCGTCAAGAACGCGCGGCTGCTCAACACCGCGACCGGGCGGATCGAGGGGCCCATGGACATCGCGATCGCGGGCGACGTGGTGGTCGGCACGCACGGCGTCTACGAGGGCCTGCGCGAGCTCGACGCCAGGGGCCGGGTGGTGGCGCCGGGCTTCATCGACACCCACGTCCACGTCGAGAGCTCGATGGTGCTGCCGGTCGAGTTCGAGAAGGGTGTGCTGCCCTGCGGCACGACGACGGCGATCTGCGACCCGCACGAGATCGCCAACGTCGTGGGCCTCGACGGCATCCGCTACTTCATCGAGGCGAGCCGGCAGCTCGCCATGACGCTCAAGGTCAATCTCAGCTCCTGCGTGCCGGCGACCGACCTCGAGACCGCCGGGGCCAGGCTCGAGGCCGAGGATCTGGCACCCCTGATGGACGACCCGGCGGTGATCGGCCTCGCCGAGCTCATGAACTTCCCGGGCGTGATCCACAAGGACCCCGGCATGCTGGCCAAGCTCGAGCGCTTCGCCGGCCGCCACATCGACGGCCACAGCCCGCTGCTCCGCGCGTCCGAGCTCAACGCCTATCTCTCGGTCGGCGTCTCGACCGAGCACGAATGCACCCGGCTCGACGAGGCCCTGGAGAAGCTCGCCAAGGGGATGCACATCCTCTTGCGCGAGGGCTCGATCGCCAAGAACGTCACGACGCTGGCGCCGCTCCTGACCGACGCCACCTGGATGCGCTGCGCCTTCTGCACCGACGACCGCAACCCGCTCGAGATCCGCGAGGAGGGGCACATCGATCACGCCATCCGCCTCGCCATTCGCGCCGGGGCGCCGGTCATCGCCGCCTACCGGGCCGCCACGCTGGGCGCCGCCATGGCCTTCGGCCTCTCCGACCGGGGTCTCGTCGCCCCGGGCCGGCGGGCCGATCTGGTGATCCTCGACGATCTCGAGGCCGTGCGCGTGGCCGAGGTGGTGGTCGGCGGCCGGAGCGCCGCCGAGGCGCTGGCGATGCCGCGCAGCCACCCCGAGCCGCCCGGCTACGGCAGCGTGCGCCGCCAGCCGGTGAGCGCGGCCGAGCTCGCCCTCGACGGCAGCCGCAAGGTGCCGGTGATCGGGGCCCTGCCGTTCTCGCTGCTCACCGATCACCTCGAGGGCATCCCCGACCACGACCCCGAGATCGCCCGGCTGGCGGTGCTCGAGCGGCACGGCGTCAACGGCAATATCGGCAAGGGCTGGGTCAAGGGCTTCGGGCCGATCCGGGGGGCGATCGCCACCTCGATCGGCCACGACAGCCACAACCTGATCACCGTGGGCGACAACCCGGACGACATGGCCACGGCCGCCAACCACCTGATCGCCATCCAGGGCGGGGCCGTGGTGGTCGCCGGCGGCCGCATCCTCGCCGACCTGCCCTTGCCGGTGGCCGGGCTGATGTCGGACCAGAGCCTCGCCTTCGTCGACGAGCGGCTGATCCGCCTCCGGGCCGAGGCCCGGGCGATCGGCTGCACGCTCGAGGAGCCACTGCTGCAGCTCGCCTTCCTGCCGCTGCCGGTGATCCCGCACCTGAAGCTGACGGATCGCGGCTACGTGGCGGCCGGACCCGAGGGGCTGCGGCTGATCGGGTGACCGGCCGGAAAGGGTCGCGGCCGCGTTTCGGCGGCGGTCAGGCGGCCCGGCGGCCGGCGTGCTGGAGCACGCGCTCCACGGCGAGGCGGACGGCGCGCAGCTCGTCCTCGCTCGCCGCTGCGGCGGCCCGCCGTGCCGCCTTGAGGCGCTCGGTCGCCACCGCGTGCTCGGCCCGCAGCGTCGCCGCCCCCGGGCCGTCGCCCGCCAGCCGCGGCGCCAGATCGGCCAGGGCACGCTCCATCCGGTCGAGGAAGGCCTTTGTCGTCTCGCTCATCTCGGGTCCTCCCGTGCAAATGACGGCGAGCACCCTAGCATGAGCCGCCGGGTCGATTCTTGATCTCGATCAGTGCCCGGGCGGCTTCATGCGCGCTCCGCCGCCTCGGCGGCGATGGCGCGCCAGGTTTCGCGCAGCCACCCGGCGCAGGCGACGTTCTGCGCGAAGATCGAGTACTTCGCCCCGCCGCCATAGTCCGGGGGCGGGATGAACTCGGTGGAGACCTGGCCGAGCCGGCTCTCGGGGTGCGCCTTGTGCCAGCGGAGGAGCTGGCGGACGACCTCCTTCCAGGGCTCCAGCCGGGTCTCGTCCCAGTCGCTGTGCCATTCCCCGGGAGCAGGGCGGATAAAGGGGTACTGCACGCCGCGGCCGAAGCTGCCGTCGGAATGTTTCGCCCAGACATTGACAGGGTTGTTCGGCACGGCGGCCCTGGCATGGGCGTGGCGCACCCAGCCGGCCTCGATCCAGATCTGGCAGACATTGCCCGGGGCGAAGGGGTCGAGGACGAGCCGGCCGGCCTCGATCTCGGCGTTCATCCCCTGCACCGCCTGCTCCCTGGGATTGTCCATCTTGAAGATCACGTGGGAGTGGTCGAGGGTCATGTTGAAGGGGATGCCGCGGGCCTCGACCAGCCGGCCGACCGGCTCGACCCGCCCCAGATGCTCGGACCACATGTTGATGTGCACCTCGAGGCAGGGGTCGACGCCGAGCGCCTTGCCGGTGTCGTAGGCGCGCAGATAGGCTTCGGCGACCTCCGCGTCGGTTGCCGGGCTGCCGTCGAGCTTCCTGGTCATGATCTGGACGTTGTGGACCAGCGCCCCGGCCTGGGCCGCGACCCTGAGGTTCCACTCGAGCAGCGGCTCGTCGCGGCCGAGAACGTAGAAGAAGCCGGTCGCCCGGATCGGCACGCCGTGCTTCGCCGAGGCCGCCAGGTACTGGTCGACCTCGCCCATGGGCGGCGACTTGTCGTAGTAGTCGAAGACGCCGGCCTCCCTGACCATGCGAAACCGCGTGTCGATGTCCGGCACCTCGCGGTCGGTGTGCAGCACGCCGTTGCCGGCACAGCCGATCGGCAGCTCCCCGGTCGTCATCGCCCTCTCCCTGCGCTTGTCGCGGCGAGCGTAGAGCCGGGGGCGGCGATGATCCAGGCGGATCTGGCCGGGCACCCTGCGGCGGGCGGCTTTGCCGCCGTCGGCTTCAGGCGTATACTCGCGGTCTCTTCCGGGGAGCTCGCTTCATGCTGGCTCGGGGGGCGCGGAGAGCGGGGGGGCGTGTCGCCGGGTGCTGCGGCCGAACCGGGCGCGCGTCGGGGCGCTGTCGGCCGCGACTTGTCCTGGGCATCGCGGTGGCGGCCATGGTGGCGGGACTGGCGGTTTCGCCCGCCTCGGCGCGGCAGGTTCCGCTGGTCGGCCTCGTCCAGTGGTCATCCTGCGACGAGCCGGCGCTGACGCGTGGCTTCGGACCGTTCTTCGCGGGGCTCGCCGAGCTCGGGCACGAGCCCGGGACAACCGTTCGGCTCGACTGCCGTGCCGCCCGGGGCAGCTATGCGGGCCTGCGGCAGGCGGCGGCCGAGCTCGTGGCCCTGCCGGTCGACATCATCGTCGCCAATTCGCAGCCCGCCGCCGAGGCGGCAAGGCAGGTCACCTCGGCCATTCCCATTGTCTCGATCATCAGTGGCGATCCGGTGGGCGCCGGTTTCGCCAAAAGCCTCGCCGAGCCCGGCGGCAACGTGACCGGGCTCACCTACTACGCGACCGAGCTGACCGCCAAGCGGCTCGAGCTCCTGCAGGAGATGGTGCCGGGCCTCGGCCTGGTCGGCGTGCTGAGCAACCCCGAGGTCGGCGATCTGCCGTTCGAGGCCGACACCAGGACGGCGGCGCAACGGCTGGGGCTCGACCTCGTCATCGAGTCCGTGTCGCTGCCGGAGGAGCTGCCGGCGTCCTTCGGGCGGCTGAAGGCGGCCGGTGCCGAGACCGTCTTCATCCTCCCCGATCTCATGTTCGCAGCCGAGGCCGGGCGCCTCGCCGAGTTGGCGCTCGAGCACGGCCTGCCGTGCATGGCCTGGGGCGGCTGGTTCGCCGATGCTGGCTGCCTGATGGCCTACTCGTCCGACTACGCCACGATGATTCGCCGGCTGGCCTATTTCGTCGACCGGATCATCGACGGTGCGGCGCCGGGCGGGCTGCCGATCGAGCAGCCCTCGACCCTGATCCTGTCGATCAACCTGAAGACGGCCGATGCCCTGGTGATCGAGGTGCCCGCCAGCCTCCTGGTCCTCGCGGGCGAGATCGTCGAGTGAGCCGGGCCGGCCGGCGGCGGTCGCTCTTTCGCCGCTATCTGGTCACCCTCTTCATCGTCGTCCTCGTACCCCTGCTGGCCAGCGGCGCCAGCGACGCCTGGTTCACCGCCCGGGATCTGCGGGCCATGCTCGACGCGCTGCTGCGCACCGAGGCGACGGCCGCGGCGGCGCGGATCGAGAGCTTCCTGGCTGGAATCGTCGGGCAGCTCGGCTCGACCGTGCAGCAGCCCTGGAGCGCCGACGCCGAAGCGCAGCGCCGCCTGGAGGCGCTCGGCGTGCTGCGCCGGGTGCCGGCCATCGCGTCGCTGACGATCGTCGACGGCGAGGGGCGCGAGCGCCTGTTCCTCTCCCGCGTCGACCTGAACCGCGCCGCCGCCGGCATCGACCGGTCGGCCGAGCCCGCCGTGACGGGCGCGCGGGCCGCCGGCGTCTGGTTCGGGCCGGTGGCCTTTGCCGGCGGCTCCGAGCCCGTCATGACGGTGGCCGTCGCCGGCACCCGCCGCGCCGCCGGGGTGGTCGTGGCGGCTGTCAATCTCAAGCTCATCTGGGAGCCGATCTCCGCCATTCGGGTCGGCCGCACGGGGCACGCCTTCGTCGTCGACCAGCCGGGGCGGCTGATCGCGCATCCGGACATGAGCCGGGTGCTGCAGGGGGCGAACGAAGCGACGCTGGCGGCCATCGACGGCCTGCGGGCGGCGATCACCGGCACCGACGGTGCTGCGGCGGTGACGACCGGCATCGACGAGGTGACGGTCGCGGTCGCCATGGCGCCGGTGCCGGGCGTCGAATGGCTGGTGCTCGTCGAGCAGCCCCTGGCGGAGGCCTTCGCCCCCATCCGCCAGGCGTTGTGGCGGACCGCGATCCTGCTGCTGCTCGGCACCGCCCTTGCCGCGGCCCTGGCCTACTGGCTCGCCCAGAGCCTGGTCGGGCCGATCCGGCTGCTCGAGGAGGGGACCGAACGGCTCGGCGCCGGCCAGCTCGAGCATCGGATCAGGATCGCCACCGGCGACGAGCTCCAGGCGCTGGCCGAACGCTTCAACCACATGGCGACCGAGATCGCGCTCTCGCAGCAGCGCCGGGCGCGGATCGAGCGGCTGCGGCGGTTCCTGGCGCCGCAGGTGGCCGAGCTCGTCGAGCGGGCCGGCGACGAGACGGTGCTCGCAGCACAAGAGGCCGACGTGGTGGTGGTGTTCGGCGACCTGCGCGGCTTCACCGCCTTCGCCGCCAGCGCCGGCCCGGCCACGATCATGCGGCTCCTGGCGACGTTCCACACGGCCCTCGGCAGCGTGATCAACCGGCACGAGGCCACGCTCACCGGGTTCTCCGGCGACGGCTTCATGGCGCTGTTCAATGCCCCGGTGCCCTGCCCCGACCCGGCCGCGCGGGCGCTCGCCATGGCCGGCGACCTGCATGCGGCCCTGGCGGCGGCGAAGGCCGCGTGGCGGGCAGAGGGTCACGCCATCGGCTTCGGCATGGGCGTCGCCGCCGGCCGCGCCACGGTCGGCCGGATCGGCTATGCCGGCCGGCTCGAATACACCGCCATCGGCCATGTCGTGAACCTGGCGGCGCGGCTCTGCGCGCATGCCGCCGACGGCCAGACCCTCGTCGACAGCGCCACGGCGGATGCCGCCGGCGGGCCGGCCGGCCTGACACCGCTCGGCAGCCGGGCGCTCAAGGGGTTCGCCGAGCCGGTGCCGATCTTCCTGCACCGGCGTCCACCGGGTGGCTCGAACCGGGCCGGGCCGACCCCGTCCGACCGCCGGGCGGCCGGCGGCCGGTCGCGCAGCTGACGCGG
>CAYWSB010000088.1:0-21928 GCA_964460465.1 uncultured Geminicoccaceae bacterium
CACCTACCGCGGCATCGTTCACGAGGCGGCTACCTGAGGGTTGCAGAGAGGTAGTCGATTCGAATATCTCACGATGATTCTCGTATAAATACTGAGCAACTAGAGGTAAGTTGTCGCCACGTTGCGATAGATGTTCGGCATATCCAGCTTCCTGGCTTGGCCTTGCGTCATGGATGTGGAAGTCCGATACATGCCAACCTTCCAGCAAGCGGCGAAAAGCATTGGTAACCGGGAAGCGGCTGAATTGACCGAGGCCTTTAATGGCCAGGATGTCAGGCGACTCGAGAGACTGCTCTTCGCGTTCTGGTACGGCATCGGGCTGGCCGTAATCCTCTTCATTTCGAATGGCCGTGCCTCTGCCGCGTCGGAAATCGAGAAAACGCCATGGTTTGCCTGTTTTGCCGCGCCTGTACTGCAAAAGTTCGCGCTCGACGATCGGTTTGCCGTCAGCTTCGCCAATCGAAAGCGTATAGGTAACGAGTGGCCCGTTGTTTTCACGAAATTTGATAGTTATCTCGATTGGTCCGCGTTCGCCGCGACTTAGTACCTCCCTGTAGCCACCACGCTTCTGAAGTGCTGAAGATATATTAAAAACGAGAGCATCGCGCAAGAATCCGAAAATGTCGAATAAAGTAGTCTTGCCGGAGCCGTTGGCGCCAAGTAGTACGCAAAAGGGCCCCATTCCGGATATCCGCGCGTCCCTGAAGATTCGGTAATTTCGGATATGGATCTGCTCAATGCGCATGGTCGTTGTTCCGGGCACTGCGCGTATCGGAGCCCGCGCCGTAAAGCCCGGCCAGCCGCTCGATCGCCATCAGCACCTTCTCGGGCGTCGCCGGCGGGTCGAGGCGGGCGGGATGCTGGTGGCCGGCGGTGGCGGCCACGGCGTCGGAGAGGGCCTGCCAGACGGAGATGGCGAGCATCAAAGGCGGCTCGCCCACGGCCTTGGAGCGGTGGATGGTGTTCTTGACGTTCTCGTTCTCGAGGAGGCGGAGGTTGAAGATCTCGGGGCGGTCGGATGCCGTCGGGATCTTGTAGGTCGAAGGGGCGTGGGTCCGCAGCCGGCCCTGGTCGTCCCAGACCAGCTCCTCGGTGGTCAGCCAGCCCATGCCCTGGATGAAGCCGCCCTCGATCTGGCCCCTGTCGATGGCGGGGTTCAGCGATTTGCCGACGTCGTGGACGATGTCGACGCGGTCGACGCGGTACTCGCCGGTGAGCGTGTCGATGGTGACCTCGGCGCAGGCCGCACCGTAGGCGAAGTAGTAGAAGGGCTTGCCGCGGCCGGCTGCCCGGTCCCAGTGGATCTCGGGGGTCTTGTAGAAGCCCGTGGCGGAGAGCTGGATGCGCGCCATGTAGGCGTCGTGGACCAGCTTCTCGAAAGCGATCTCGTTGCCCTTGACCCGCACGCGGCCGGCGAGCCACTCGACCTCGGCGGGGTCGGCCTGGTGCTGCTCGGCGGCGAAGGCGATCAGGCGGTCCTTGAGCGTGCGGGCCGCGGCCTGGGCCGCCATGCCGTTGAGATCGGAGCCGGAGGACGCCGCGGTGGCCGAGGTGTTCGGCACCTTGGCCGTCGTGGTGGCGGTGATCTTGATCCGGTCGAGGGGGAGCGCCAGCTCCTCGGCCACCACCTGCGCCACCTTGACGAACAGGCCCTGGCCCATCTCGGTGCCGCCGTGGTTGAGGTGGACCGAGCCGTCCTTGTAGATGTGAACGAGGGCGCCTGCCTGGTTGTAGGCGGTCATGGTGAAGCTGATGCCGAACTTCACGGGCGTGAGCGCCAGGCCCTTCTTCTGCCAGCGGTGCTCGGCGTTGAAGCGGCGGATCGCGTCGCGCCGCGCCCAGTAGGCGCTGCCCCTCTCGCATTCGCCCACGACGCGGGCGATCACGTTGTCCTCGATGGTCATGTGGTAGGGGGTGACGGCGCGCTCGCCCTCCCCATAGAAATTGCGCTTCCTCACCTCCAGCGGATCGAGGCCGGTGGCGATCGCGATTTCCTCGATCATTCGTTCGGCCGCGACCATGCCCTGCGGGCCGCCGAATCCCCTGAAGGCCGTCGCCGAGACCATGTTGGTCCGGCAGGGATGGCAGACCAGCGCCACGTCGGGGTAGAAATAGGCGTTGTCGGCGTGGAAGAGGGCGCGGTCGTTGATCGGGCCCGAGAGGTCGGCCGAGTAGCCGCAGCGGGAGGCGAAGGCCATCTCGACGGCCTGGATGCGGCCGTCGGGCTCGAAGCCCAGCCGGTAGTCGACGGTGAAGTCGTGCCGCTTGCCGGTCATGATCATGTCGTCGTCGCGGTCGAGCCGGCACTTTGCGGGGCGGCCGGTCTTCCTGGCGACCAGGGCCGCGATGCAGGCGAAGAGGTTGCCCTGGGTCTCCTTGCCACCGAAGCCGCCGCCCATGCGGCGGACCTCGACCGTGACGCCGTGCGACGGCACGCCCAGCACGTGCGCCACCATGTGCTGGACCTCGGACGGGTGCTGGGTGGACGAGAAGACGGTCATGTCGCCGTCCTCGCCGGGGATGGCCAGCGCCACGTGGCCCTCGAGGTAGAAATGGTCCTGGCCGCCCATGGTGAGCCGGCCGGCGTAGAGATGCGTGGCGTTGTTGAGGCCGGTCTCGACGTCGCCGCGGGCGAAGCGGGCGGGCGGCCAGACATAGTCCTCCGGGCGCCGCGCATCGTCGACCTCGAGGGCGGGCGGCAGACCCTCGTAGGTGACGACGGCGCGCTTCGCGGCGGCGCGGGCGACGGCCACGTGGTCGGCGGCGACGGCGAAGAGGGCCTGGCCCCAGTACTGGACGGTGTCGGTGGCGAAGACCGGCTCGTCGCCCTTGCCCACGGGGCTGATGTCGGCGTGGCCGGGGATGTCGGCGGTGACGACCACGGCGACCACGCCGGGGGCCGCGCGGACGGGCTCGAGGTCGAGCGCCAGCAGCCGCGCGTGGGCGCGCTCGGCCCAGGCCACATAGACCTCGAGGCAGCGGGCCGGCTCGGGCATGTCGTCGATGTAGACGGCCGTGCCGGTGACGTGCTTGGTCGCACTGTCGTGTGCGAGGTCACGGGCGACGACCCGTGTGTCAGGCATCGACGGGCTCCCGCCGTGCGGCAAGACGGAGCGATGTGCCGGTGCTGCTCTCCACATAGGCCTTCAGGAGCAAATTTTGCGCCACCTTGAGACGGTAGGTGGCGGATGCCCGCATGTCGCCGATCGGCTGGAAGTCCAGGGCGAGGGCGGTCATGGCGCGGCGAAACGCGGCCTCGGCGAAGGGCTGGCCAGTGAGCGCCGCTTCGGCATGCGCTGCCCGTTTGGGCGTCGCCGCCATGCCGCCATAGGCGATCCGCGCCTCGGTGATGCGGTCGCCCTGGCGGCGGAGCTGGATGCCGGCGCAGACGGCGGAGATGTCCTGATCGAAGCGCTTGCTGATCTTGTAGCAGAAAAGGGTAGCGTCGGCGGTGGGCTTGGGGATCGTCACGGCCTCGACGATCTCGCCCGGGCGGCGGTCCTGCTGGCCGTAGGCGAGGAAGAAGGCCTCGAGCGGCATCGACCGTCGGCCGTCACGATGCGCCAGGTGCAGCGTCGCCCCCGCGGCGATCAGCCAGGGCGGGCTGTCGCCGATCGGCGAGCCGTTGGCGATGTTGCCGCCGATGGTGCCGGCGTGGCGAATCTGCTCGGAGCCCAGGCGGCGGTTGAGCTCGGCCACGGCGGGCCACGAGCCGGCGATGCGGTCGAACGCCTGCGCGTAGGTGACGCCGGCGCCGATGCGGATCGCGTCCGGCGTCTCCTCGATGCGCTGCAGCTCGGGCACGCGGCCGAGCCAGATCACCGGGTCGAGGCGGCGGTGCTGCTTGGTGACCCACAAGCCGACATCGGTCGAGCCGGCGAGGATGGTGGCGTCGGGATGCGTGGCCGCGAGGTCGAGGAGCTCGGAAAGCGAGCCGGGGCTCATGAAGGTGCGGCCGGCCTCGCCCACGGCGAAGCTCGCACCGTCGCGCCATTCGGCGAGCCTAGCCAGTACCTCGCCCTCGCGCTCGGTCAGGTGGGCGGTGGCACCCTCCGTCGCGTGCATCGACCGGGCGGCGGCGATGATCGGCCCGTAGCCGGTGCAGCGGCAGAGATTGCCGGCCAGGGCGTCGTCGATGCGCTGGCGGCTGGGCGGGTCCGGCTCCTCGTGGTGCAGGGCCGCGAGCGTCATGACGAAGCCCGGGGTGCAGAAGCCGCATTGCGAGCCGTGCTGGTCGACCATGGCCTGCTGGACCGGGTGCAGCGTGCCGTCCGGGGCGGCCAGGTCCTCGACGGTCAGGAGCTGGCAGCCGTCGAGGGTGGGGACGAACTGGATGCAGGCATTGACCGCCCGGTAGCGCAGCCGGCTCTCATGGGGCTCGGCGACGACGACGCTGCAGGCGCCGCAGTCGCCCTCGGCACAGCCCTCCTTGGTGCCGCGGCGGAAGGCCGTGCGCCTGAGCCATTCGAGCACGGTGAGCGTCGGGTCGACCGCCTCGAGCTCGATCGGGTCGTGGCCCAGGAGGAAGCGGACCGTCCGGCGCATCAGCTCCCCCGGTAGGTCGAGTAGGCGAAGGGCGAGACGAGGAGGGGCACGTGGTAGTGGGCGTGGGCGTCGGCGATGCCGAAGCGGATCGGCACCTCGTCGAGGAACAGCGGGTTGGGCAGGTCGTTGCCCTGCAACTTGAAGTAGTGCCCGACCTGGAAGACCAGCTCGTAGATGCCGCGGCCCATCGCCTCGCCCTCCAGCAGCGGCGGGTCGACCCGGCCGTCGCCGTTGGTGGTGGTTTCCTTGACGAGGGTGCGGTCCGGGCCGTCGATGCGGTAGAGGGCGAGGCGCATCCCGGTGCCGGGCCGGCCGGCGACCGTGTCCAGCACGTGCGTGGTGAGCCTGCCCATGGTGTGTTCCCGTGTCGTTGCCCTGGCGATCATCGTTAGACCGCTGGCGCGCCACGAACAACGGCAAAGCGTCGGGCGGCTCCGGCCGGTGCCCGCCGGCGTTCTTCAGCCGCTGCCCGCTGGCGGCTCCTCGGCAAGCGGGAACGCGGGCACCCTATCGGCACCGACGCTGTCGACGACGGCCGGATCGGCGAAGAAGCAGGACATCGGCCCGCCGGCATATTCGTCGAGCATGGCCGGGTCGTGGGTGCCGAGGCTCTCGACCTGCGCGGTCAGCCGCCGCGCCAGCGCGCTCTCGGGAAAGCGTGCCCGGTAGGGCTCGAGCCAGGCCATGTAGTGGCGGTCGTGGCCGCGCCGGCGGAGGAACCCCAGATACTGCGCCTCGTCGGTGTAGGGGGCGAGCCGGGCCGGGTCGTCGATCCCCTCGACCAGGAAGCGGATCATGTGGTGCAGGTCATGGCC
Organism: uncultured Geminicoccaceae bacterium; assembly: GCA_964460465.1. Taxonomy (GTDB): domain Bacteria; phylum Pseudomonadota; class Alphaproteobacteria; order Geminicoccales; family Geminicoccaceae; genus SLRI01. Next base: position 5,361 of record CAYWSB010000088.1, read on the forward strand.
CGCCCCGTTGGTCAGCGTGTAGAGGTCGTAGCCCTGCGCCGCCGCCAGCTCGGCAATGGCGACCAGCGAGGAGATGGCGTGGCGCTGGTAGAAGAGGGCCTGGCTGCCGCGGTCGGTTTCCAGCGGCAGGCTGCCGTCGGCGCGCATCTGCTCGAGGGCGATGCGGAAGCGGTCGATGCCGGTGTAGAACAGCGCGTTGTCGCCGATCGCCGCCCCCCAGGCCATGGTGACGCTGTCCCTGAGGTAGCGGTGGTTGTTGCGGCTCGACGGCCGGGTCGGGTCGACCTGACGCTCGGGGCCGCGCCAGCGCACCAGCCGGTCGAGCCAGCGCCCGATCGGCTCGACCGCGGCGGGCTCGACGTCCGGATCGCCGGCGACGAGCGCGAAGGCGGCGATGGTCGGCAGCAGCGTTCGGTCGAGGTTGTAGAAGTGGTTGACGGTGACCGGCTCGACCAGCCGGCTGAACGCATCCTCGCGGGCGAGCCGGCCGAGATTGTCGAGGATCGCATCCCTGGCCCCCGGGTCCCGCTCGGCGAGCCACAGGCCGGCCGCCTGCATCATCGTCAGGGCGAGGGTCTGCGCCACCTGGGCGTCGCCGGTGATGTTGCGCTGCACGCCGTGCCTCGGCCAGTTGTTGCGCGGCTCGCCGCAGAGATCGGCGCGCAGCTCGGCCGGCATGTCGGCGAGCTCGCGCCGCCGCGCCACCGGATCGACCAGCACGATGCCCGGCCGGGCGACGACGAGCTCGCTCGGCGCAAGCGTCGCGGCCGGCGCGGGGTTGCCGTGCGCGGTGCCGCCGTGGCTGCCGACGAGCAGGCCGAGCGCCAGGGCACCACCGATGATCGGGCGCGCTACGCCCTGGCGTGTTGGCAATCCGTGGCTCCTCGGCTACGACCCGCTGGCACTGCGCTCAGTTTAGGCGTGGCGCGCGACGGCAACCAGGGGAGGAACGAAAAATGGCTCCGGCGTCTCATCCGGGCAACCCTTTCGATCTCGGCGGCAAGGTGGCCGTGGTCACCGGCGGCAATGGCGGGATCGGGCTGGGCATGGCCCGCGGCCTGGGCCGGGCGGGTGCCGCCGTGGCGCTGGCGGCGCGGGATGCGGCGAAGTCGGCGGCGGCCGTGCCCGAGCTCGAGGCCGCCGGCATCCGGGCGATCGCGGTCGGTGTCGACGTGGCCGACCCGGCGTCCTGTGCGGCGATGGTGGCGGAGGTCGAGGAGCGGCTCGGCCGGCTCGACATCGTCGTCTGCAACGCCGGCATCAACATCCGCAAGCGGCCGGAGGAGCTGGCGCCCGAGGAGTGGCGGAAGATCCTGGCGATCAACCTGGACGGCACGTTCTACACCGCCCAGGCGGCGCATCCGGCGCTCTGCCGCCAGGGTGGCGGCAAGATCGTCACCATCGGCTCGATGATGTCGATCTTCGGCCTGGCGCTGGTGGCGGGCTACGGGGCGAGCAAGGGCGGGGTGGTGCAGCTGACCAAGAGCCTGGCCATCGCCTGGGCCGCGGACAACATCCAGGTCAACTGCATCCTGCCCGGCTGGATCGACACCGATCTCACCCGCGGCGCACGGCGCGACATCGCCGGGCTGCACGACAAGGTGGTCGGGCGCACGCCGGCCGGGCGCTGGGGCAATCCGGAGGATCTGGCCGGGCTCGGCGTCTTTCTCGCCAGTGCGGCCTCGGACTTCGTCACCGGCACCGCGATCCCGGTCGACGGCGGCTACTCGGTCCAGGGCTAGTCGGTCTTTTCCGGCGGTGCCTGGCGCCTGCCGTCCTTCTTCAGCGAGCGCAGCTGCCAGATGCCGAAGGCGAGCACGCCGCCGAAGATGAGCACCACCTCGATCAGGATGATCGGCAGGTTGCTCAAGCGTTCGCCTCGCGGTAGCGTCGCTGCTGGTTGCGCTGCGCGGAGGTCCGCGCCTCGGCCACCGCCATGAGCTCGAACATCCGGCCGAGGCCGCGGTTGAGGTCCCACCAGGGGATGTCGAGCGGGCCGGCCAGCGGGTGGGCGGCGACGGCGTCTACCAGGAACTGGGCGGCCGGCACGGGCGGCGCCTTCTCGCGGTTCATGAGGAACGGCGCCTGGAGGAAGGAGGCGGCGAGCAGGCCGGCCTTGCGGCGGCCCGGCACCACCGCCCGCCGGCTCAGTGAATCGAAGCCGATGCGCTCGACCTCGCGGCCGATATCGGCGTAGAGCCGCCGGGCACCCAGCATGGCCGGCCGGCAGCTCAGCGGCAGGGCGGCGATGCCGGGGGTCGCCCGGGCGTAGAGGCGGTCGGCGGCCTCGAGCAGGCGGCGCACCACGGCGGCGATGCGGTCGTCGAAGCGCGGCTCGCCGATCCAGGCCTCGGGGTCGAGGCCGGCGTCGACCAGCCACTGCCGGGGTAGATAGAGGCGGCCGTTGGCGGCGTCCTCGCCGACATCGCGGGCGATGTTGGTGAGCTGCATGGCGATGCCGAGATCGGTGGCCCGGGCGAGGACCGCGGGCTCACGCACCCCCATGATGAGCGTCATCATCGCACCGACGGTGGCGGCGACGCGGGTCGCGTAGGCCTCGAGGTCGGCGAGGTCGTCGTAGGTCCGCCCCTCGGCGTCCCAGCGCAGCCCCTCGAGCAGGGCCTCGGGCAGGGTGCGCGGGATGGCGAAGCGCTCGACCACGGCGGCGAAGGCGCGGTCGGCCGGCAGGTCCAGGGGCTGGCCGGCATAGGCGCGATCGAGCCGCTCCTCGAGCCGGGCGATCGCCGCCAGCCGGTCGTGGCCGAGATCGACGGCGTCGTCGGCGAGGCGGCAGAAGGCGTAGAGCGCGTAGGCCGGCTCGCGGACCTTGGGGGTGAGCAGCAGCGAGGCCGCGTGGAAGCTGCGCGAGCCGACCCGGATCAGCTCGCGGCAGGCGTCGAGGTCGTTGCGTTCAGCCCTGCTGCGCTCAGCCAAGACCATCCCCCCTGTTGTCGACCCGTGCGGTCACGCCATCGCCGTGCGGCACCACGGCATCGAGGACCCGTGCCGACGACAGCACGCCCGGCAGCCCGGCGCCGGGATGGGTGCCGGCCCCCACGAGGTAGAGCCCCTCGATGTCCTCGCTCTTGTTGTGCGGCCTGAACCAGGCGCTCTGCGTGAGCACCGGCTCGAGCCCGAACGCCGCCCCCTTGTAGGAGGAGAGCGTGTGCTCGAAATGATCGGGCGTGATCATCCGCGAGGTGGTGACGCAGGCCTCGAGGTCGGGCAGCACCGTGGCCTCGAGATGCCGGGCGATGCGCCGGCGCAGCACCTCGCCGGTGACGGACCAGTCGATGCCGCTGTCGTTGTGCGGCACGGGGGTCAGCACATACCAGGCGTCGCAGCCGGCGGGGGCGAGCGACGGGTCGGTGGCGGTCGGCCGGTGCAGATAGAGGCTGAAGTCGTCGGCCAGCACCTTGCGGGTGAAGATGTCGTGCAGGAGCCCCTGGTAGCGCGGGCCGAACATGATGGTGTGGTGCGGGACGTCCTCGTAGCGCCGGCTGGTGCCGAAGTACCAGACGAAGAGGCTCATCGAGTAGCGGGTGCGCGCCAGCTTCCGGTCGGTCCAGCGGCGGCGGTGCTCCGGCCTGACCAGCGAGCGGTAGGTGGTGGCCGAATCGGCGTTGGAGACGACGATGTCGGCGGCGATCGTCTCGCCGGATTCGAGCCTCACGCCCGTCGCCCGGCCGTTCGCGACCACGATTTCGGCGACCCCGGCGCCGAGGCGCACAGCGTTGCCCTGGCCCTCGATCAGCCCGATCATGCCGTCGACGAGGCGGCCGGTGCCGCCCATGGCGAAGTGCACGCCCCAGCGCCGCTCGAGAAAGGCGATGAGGCAGTAGATGGCGCTGGCGGCGAACGGATTGCCGCCGACGAGCAGCGGGTGGTAGCTGAAGATGTGCCGGAGCCGGTCGTCCTTCAGGTAGCGGCTGACGAGGCCGTGGACGCTGCGCCAGCTCTCCAGCTTGACCAGGTCCGGGGCGATCTTGAGCATGTCGGTGAAGGCGGCGAACGGCACGTGGCCGAGCTCGACGAAGCCCTTCTCGAAGATCGCCCTGGAGCGCTCGAGGAACCGCTCGTAGCCGTCGATGTCGGCGGGCGAGAAGCGGGCCACCTCGGCGCGCATGGCGGCCGGGTCGCCCGAGTAGTCGAAGTGCTCGCCGCTGTCGAAGCGGATCCGGTAGAAGGGCGAGACGGCCCGGAGCTCGACGTCGTCGGCCATGCGCCGGCCGCAGAGCTCCCAGAGCTCCTCGAACAGGAAGGGGGCGGTGACGATGGTCGGGCCGGCGTCGAAGGTGTAGCCGTCCTGGCGGAACACCATGGCCCGGCCGCCGGGCGTGTCGAGCTTCTCCAGCACGGTGACCCGGTAGCCCCGGGCACCGAGCCGGATCGCCGCGGCGAGGCCGCCGAAGCCGCTGCCGATGACGACCGCATGCGGCCGCCGATCGTGGGCGGTGGCAGCCCCCGGCGGGGTGTCGGGGCGGCTGGTGGGCGGCAGGTCGCGGTCGAGTGTCAACATGGCCTGACAGTTGTAAACCGATTTCGGCGCAACGTGCCAGCGTTTTGCACCGTCGCGCGGCCCGGCCTCATGCCGTCCGGCGATCGACCTCGGCGGCGAGCGCCCGCAGGCGCTCGCTCACCCTGACGGGATAGGGGTGAACGCCCGCAACCGGCGCAGCGGCTCCGGCAAGGCTGCGCGCTGTCGTGCCGCATGCGCGCGCACCTCCTCGAGCGGCGGCCTGGGGCCGAGCCGGCGCCCGTCGCGCATCGCCGGTGCCACGAGGGCCGTGCCGTCCTGGCTCTCGTCGGCGAGGCCGAGGACGTCGCCGACCATCCGGCCGGCCGCGTCGAGGCGGCGCCAGACCTGCTTCCTGCCCGGCCAGGTGGCCTTGCCGGCGGAGCGCTTGCGCCGCGCCAGCCCGGCATACTCCTGGAGCTTGTACGCGCAGTCGATGGCCGGGACGTCGCTCGAGGTGGTGAGGCTGGTGCCGACGCCGAAGCCGTCGATCGGGGCACCCTCGGCCAGCAGGCGCTCGATCGCGTCCTCGTCGATGCCGCCCGAGGCGAGGATGCGGACGCTCTCGAGGCCGGCCGTGTCGAGGATGGCGCGGACCTCGCGGGCGAGGGTTGCGAGGTCGCCGCTGTCGAGACGCACGCCGGTGACCTCGATGCCCTCGGCGGCCAGCTCCGGTGCCAGTCGGGCCACCCGCCGGGCACCCTCGAGCGTGTCGTAGGTGTCGATCAGCAGCACGAGCTTGTCCGGCCGGGCCCGGGCGAAGCGGCGGAAGGCCTGGGTCTCGTCGTCGTGCGCCTGGATGAAGGAATGCGCCATCGTGCCGAACACCGGGATGCCGAACAGCCGGGCGGCCCCCACCGTGGCGGTGCCGGCGAAGCCGGCGAGCCAGGCGGCACGGGCGGCGAGGAGCCCGGCCTCCTCGCCGTGCGCCCGGCGGAAGCCGAAGTCGACGAGCGGGCGGGTGCCCGCCGCCAGCACCATCCGGCTGGCCTTGGCGGCGATCACGGACTGGAAATGCAGGAGGTTGATCAGCCGGGTCTCGACGAGCTGGGCCGCGGGCAGCGGGGCGGTGACCCGGAGGATCGGCTCGTCCGGGAAGAACACCGTGCCCTCGGCCATGGCGTGGACTTCGCCGGTGAAGCGGAAGCCGGCGAGCCAGTCGATCAGATCACGGCCGAGCTCGCCGGTCTTGGCCAGCCAGTCGAGCTCCGGCGCGGTGAAGGCCAGGGTCTCCAGGTAGTCGAGCGCCTGCTCGAGCCCGGCCGCGACGTAGAACTGCCGGCCCGCGGGCAGCTTGCGGGCGAAGAGCTCGAAGGTGGCGGGCGCGGTCATGCCCGCCTCGAGATAGGCCTGGAGCATGCTGAACTGGTAGAGATCGACCAGCAGGCCGGCGGGTGTGGCCGTGGACGGCATCGCGTTCCTCCGGGCGGCAGGGTGCGCCCCGACCGGCGAGGCTAGGCGGTCCGGTGCGGCCGGGCAACCCCGGGCGGTTGACCCCCGGCCGGCCAGCGCGCAGAAGAGGCGCCGTCTTTCGGCAGCGCGGAAAGGGGGAGGTCGTCATGGACATGGACGAGAAGCGCCGGCTCGGCGGCTCGGGGCTCGCGGTCAGCGTGCACGGCTTCGGCGGGGTGCCGCTCGGCAACCTCTACCAGAAGTGCTCGGACGAGGACGCCCAGGCGACGCTGCTCGCGGCCTACAACGCCGGCATCCGCTTCGTCGACACCGCCCCGCTCTACGGCCACGGCATGTCCGAGCACCGCATCGGCCACATCATGCGGCCGCTGCCCCGGGATTCCTGGGTGCTCTCGACCAAGATCGGCCGGGTGCTGGAGGCCAGGGACCCGGCCACGGGCATCGAGTCCGGGCATTTCGTCGACGTCCTGCCGTTCGCGTGCCGCTTCGACTACAGCTACGACGGGGTGATGCGCTCCTTCGAGGACAGCCTGCAGCGGCTGGCCACGCACCGCATCGACGTGCTGCTGGTGCACGACATCGACATCTGGACGCACGGCAGCGAGGAGGGGCGCAAGGCCAGGTTCAGGGAGCTGATGGAGTCCGGCTACAAGGCGCTGCGCGAGCTTCGCGACAGCGGCGTGGTGCGGGCGATCGGCGCCGGGGTCAACGAGGTCCAGGCGACGCTCGAGTTCATGCGCGCCGGCGATTTCGACTGCTTCCTTCTGGCCGGGCGCTACACCCTGCTCGAGCAGGGGGCGCTGGACGAGCTCCTGCCGCTCTGCACCGAGAAGGACGTCTCGCTGATCATCGGCGGCCCCTACAACTCGGGCATCCTGGCCACGGGGGCGGTCAAGGGTGCCAAGTACAACTATGTCGACGCCCCGCCCGAGATCCTGCACCGCGTGGCGGGGATCGAGGCCGTCTGCAACCGCCACGGCGTGCCGCTCAAGGCTGCGGCGCTGCAGTTCCCGCTCGGCCACCCGCAGGTCGCGACGATCATCCCCGGGGCGCGGTCGGTGCTCGAGATCGACCAGAACGTCGAGACGTTCACGACGCCGATCCCGGCGGCCCTTTGGGACGAGCTCAAGCATGAGCAGCTGCTGCGCGCCGACGCGCCCACACCCTGAGGAGGCCGTCAGGGGTTTTCGTGGCGGTCAGGGTCGTGTAGGCGGCCCGCAGCGAGGCTTTCGCTGCGTCGACCGATTCGTGGGCAGGCCCTTGTCGATGACCCCTTCTCACCTGCAGCGCCGCCACGGCCCGGCGCCTGTGGCCTTGCCGTGACGCCGGCGCAGTACAACCGCCTGCGACTGGTGCACAACGCCTGGCGGCTGCCGTTCCGTGGCCGGGGCGGGGTGCTCCTCTACCATCGCATCGCCGAGCTCGACCACGACCCCTGGTCGCTCGCCATCCCGCCGGCCGCGTTCGCCGACCACCTGGCGATCCTGGAGCGCCGCTGCGTCGGCTTGTCCCTGGCCGAGTTCCTGGCGCGGCGGACGGCCGGCAGCCTGCCGGCCAATGCCGTGGCCGTGACCTTCGACGACGGCTACGCCGACAATCTCGAGGCGGCGCTGCCGCTGCTCGAGCGGCACGGCATCCCGGCGACGATCTTCGTCCTGAGCGGCTTCGTCGGCGGCAGCGCCGAGACGTGGTGGGACCGGCTGGAGCAGACCGTCTTTGCGGCAGCGGCGCTGCCCGAGGAGATCGACCTGCGCGTCGGCCGTGGGCGGCTGGTCTGGTCGCGCCCGCGCATGGGCACCGGCTACGGCATGCGCGCCATGCTGCACCGCAAGGCCTACGCGGCCGTGGCCGCGGTGGACACCGCCGAGCGCGAGGCGGCGCTGGCCGAGCTGGCGCGTCAGCTCGGCCATGAGCCCACGCATCGCGTCACGCACCGGGCGCTCACCCTCGACGAGCTGCGGCGGCTGGCCGCGAGCCCGCTCGTCACCATCGGCGGCCATACCCGCACCCATCCGTTCCTCGGCAACATCGAGCCGGAGCGGCAGCGCGCCGAGATCGCCGGCGGCAAGGCCGATCTCGAGGCCTGGCTCGGCCGGCCGATCGATCTCTTCGCCTACCCGCACGGCTCCTTCGGCGCCGAGACGCCGTTGGTCGCCGCAGAGGTCGGGTTCACCTGGGGCTTCACCACCAAGCCCACCGTGGTCCGGCACGACAGCGATGCGTTGCGCATTCCGCGGCTCAACATCGTCGATCTCGACGGGCAGGCGTTCGAGGAGACCATCTGGTGGCACGGCCTGTCCGGTTCAGGGAGCCGCGCGCGCGCCGCCGCCTGACACCCGCTACGCCGACCGGTCAGCTGCCCGGCCCGATGCCATGGCCGTGCTGCCCTTGTCGGCAGGGTTGGCGGCAGCGTGCAGCTCGCATAGAACCCTGCCACCCATCTGCGCATCACCCTCCGGGAGACACGCCTTGGCGAGCAACGCGCCCGCACCGCTGGTGAGCGTCGTCATCATCTTCCTGAACCCCGGCGCCCGCTACCTGGACGAGGCGATCGCCAGCGTGCGCGCGCAGACCCTGGGCGACTGGGAGCTGCTCCTGGTGGACGACGGCTCGACCGACGACTCCAGCGCCGTGGCCCTGGCCGCCGCCGCCGCCGATCCGGCCAGGATCCACCATCTCGAGCATCCGGGCCACGAGAACCGGGGCATGAGCGCATCGCGCAATCTCGGGATCGCCACGGCACGCGGCCGCTATCTCGCGTTCCTCGACGCCGACGACGTCTATTTGCCGGAACGGCTGGCGCACCAGGTGGCGGTCCTCGAGGCGCATCCCGAGGTCGGCATGGTCTACGGCCCGACCGTCCTCTGGCACAGCTGGCGGCCGAACGCCGCCCTGCCGGACGAGATCGAGCCGCTGGGCCTGCCCACCGGCGTGCCGCATCCGCCGGGTGCCGTGCTGCGCCGGCTGATCGAGACGCGCGGCGCCATCATGCCCGGCATCTGCAGCCTGACCGTGCGGCGGGCGGCGGCGCTGGCGGTGGGCAGCTTCGAGGCGCAGTTCCGCGGCTGCTACGAGGACCAGGTGTTCTTCTCGAAGATCTGCGCGCAGGAGACGGTGATGCTGACCGAGCACTGCGATGCGCGCTATCGCCAGCATGCGGACTCCTGCACCGCGGTGGCGCAGCAGAGCGGCGAGTACCGCGAGACCCTGCCGCATCCGACGCGCGAGCGCTACCTGCGTTGGCTCGCCGCCTACGCCGCCGAGCAGGGGCTCGCGGATCCAGCGCTCGACCGTGCCCTGGCGCGTGATCTCTGGCCCTACGAGCATCCGCTGCTCTACCGCGCGATGGTGATGCCCTTCGTGCTGCTGAAGCTGCGCGCGCGGCGCTGGCGCAAGCAGCTCGCCCGGTGCCTCAAGGGGGAGCCGCCGCTGCCGTCGTTCTCGCTGCGCACCTGACACCCGGGTCGACGCCCCGACCGGCCGCGGCGGCCCCGGGGCTAGTCGACGGCAACCGGCCGGCCCGCGCCGTGCTGCCGCTGCCACAGGCGGTTGAACGCGCCCTGCCCGGAGATCAGGCTGGCCGGCGGCCCCATCTCGATCACCCGGCCGGCATCGAGCACGACGACCAGATCGGCGTTCTGCACCGTGCTCAAACGATGCGCGATGACCAGCATCGACATGTCGGCCGACATCCCGCCCAGCCGCTCGAGGACGATGCTCTCGGAATCCGCGTCGAGGGCGTTGGTCGCCTCGTCGAGGACCAGGAGATCGGGCCGGCGCAAGAGGGCGCGGGCCAGGGTCAGCCGCTGCCGCTGGCCGCCGGACAGGGTCAGCCCGCGGGCGCCTACCTCGCTGGCGTAGCCGTGTGGCAGGCTCTCGATGAAGCTGTCGGCATGGGCCATGCGGGCGGCGGCCTCGATCTCGGCGTCGGTGGCGCCGGGGCTGCCATAGGCGATGTTGTCGCGCACCGTGCCGCTCATCAGCTCGACGTCCTGGCCGGCGAAGGCGAGGCGCTGCCGCCAGGCGGCGAGGTCGAGCTCGACGAGCGGGACGTCGTCGACCAGGATGCGCCCGGCCGAGGGGTCGAAGAACCGGTAGAGGAGGCCCACGACCGTCGACTTGCCCGCACCCGACGGGCCCACCAGGGCGACGACGGCGCCCCTGGGGATCGTTAACGAGACGCCGGCGAGCCCGGCCGATTCCGGCACGCCGTAGTCGAACGAGACCTGCTCGAAGCGGACCTGCCGGGGGCTCGCCGCGACCGGGCGGTTGCCCGAGCGTGGCGCCGCGGGGTCGTGCATCTCCAGGACCGTGACGATGTCCTCGACCGGGCCGCCGAACGAGGCCAGCTCGACGCGCAGCGTGTCGATGTTGCGCAGATGCGGCTGCAGCCGGTAGAGCAGCAGCAGGTAGGCGAGCAGGGTCGGCATGCCGAGGCCCATGGCGAGGCCGAGGCCGATCGCCGCGAACATCAGGGGCACGTAGAGCAGCTCGGTCGCCGGGTTGGCGATGCCCTTCAAGAGCTCGGTGCGCAGGGTCGCCCGGCGCAGCGCCTCGCTGTTCGCCCAGAACCGGGCCGCCTCGTGCGCCTCGGTGCCGAAGGCGCGCACCAGCCGGTGGTGGGTCAGCGTCTCGATGATGCGCCCGGACATGTCGGCATTGGTGGCGACGAGCTCCCGGCCGAAATGCTGCGCACCGCGCCGCACCACCAGCATGACGACCGAGATCAGCAGCGAGCCCAGCACCACGGCCAGGGTCAGCGGCCAGGAGATCAGCACGAGCAGGGTCAGGAAAACGGCGGCGGCGGCGAAGCTCGCGAGGATCTGGGTCAGGCGGTCGAGCGCGTCGGCGACGTGCCAGACCTGCACATCGATGGTGTTGTGCAGCCGGCCGATGCCCAGCTTCTGCAAGGCCAGCAGGCCGATGGCGAAGGTCTTCTCGAACAGCTGGTCGCGGAGCGTTTTGCTGACCATGCCGTTCAGCCAGACCGCGAGCATGTGGTGCGCGTAGATCACCGCGGTCTTCAACACCACCATGAGGCAGACCAGCACCGAGATCAGCAGCAGCCGCTGGTCGGCGGGCAGGCGGTCGGTCAGCCCCTGCAGGAGCGCGGTGAACGGGCCGAACGCGCCAGCCTGGCCGGTGTCCCCCAGGACCGTCTCGACCAGCGGGATCAGCAGGCCAATGCCGATGCCTTCGAGCACGAAGGCGAGAAAGGCGAGGCCGGCGATCGGCGCCATGAGCCAGCCACGCCGGCCGCAGAGGCCGTGGACGGCCCGGATCGTCGGCCACTCGCCGCCGAGGGTGATCCGCTCGCCGGCGCTCGCCGCCGGGCGCTCGGCCGTCGGCCCGCTCATCGCCGCGCGGGCCGGCGAGGCGACGCCGGGGCGACCGGCGACAGCCCGGTGATCCCGCCCCCAAAGGCCGGCTGCAGGACCCGTCGTCGCTCGGCCATGGTCACCCGTTCGGTTGTGTCGCCATCGGGCGCAGGACCCGCCGTTCCATTGGCCGCACGGCGAATCCCGGCCGCAGCGATGGTAGCAGGTACCAGCCGTATTGCGCCACCACCCGGCTCGCCCGCAGCATCGGGCGCACGCTGCCGCCGCCCAGGCCCCGCAGCCCGGCCAGGAGCGCCTTGCGCAGATTGCGGCCGACGAACCGCGCCCGACCGAGCCGCCAGGCGGCGGTCCGCGCCGGGTCGGCGCCGGCGGCCGGGCGGAAGTGCTCGAGCATGGTCAGCCCGCCCTTGAGCATGCCGTCGTAGTCGGTCGACATGCTGTGTTCGTAGCGCCGGTAGTTGGCGACGGCGGTGTCGTGCCAGCCCACCGGATGCGCCGCGGCGAGGCGCAGGTACATGTCCCAGTCCTCGACCGTGCGCAGCGCCTCGTCGAAGCCGCCGGCGGCGACCAGCGGCTCGCGCCGGTACATGACGGCGGCATGCATGCCGACGATGTTCCCGGCCAGGAGGTCGACGAGCGGCGCCGCCTTCGGCCGTCGCGCCGTCAGCGGGCCGTAGAGGCGACCGTCGGCGTCCATGTTCTGGTAGCCGCCCCAGACGAAGGCCGCACCGGGGTGGGTGGCGTGGCAGGCGAGCCCGGCGGCGACGGCACCGGGGCGCAGCGTGTCGTCGGCGTCGAGGAAGATCAGGAACGGGCAGGTGCTGGCGGCGAGGCCGGTGTTGCGGGCGGCCGAGAGCCCGCCGTTGTCGCGGCGCACGAGGCGGATGCGCGGGTCGCCCATGGCGGCGACGGCGCCGGCGACGTCGTCGGGCGAGCCGTCGTCGACGACGATCACCTCGCCCGGCGCCGGTTCCTGGTCGAGGCAGCTCCGCAGCGCCTCCCCCACGAGATGCGCCTGCTGGTAGCACGGTATGACGACGGCGACCGAAGTGGCGCTGGCCATGGTTGGGCTTATGCGCTTCCTGCTTATGTCGTTGTTGCCGCGAGCAGCCGCCCCAGGCCTGCCTGGAGCGGTGTCGTCGCGGAGAAATCCAGAAGATCGCGCGCGCGGCGCGGGTCGCCGACGGATTCGCGGATGTCGCCGGCCCGGGCCGGGCCATGGCGCACCGGCACCGTACGGCCGGCCGCCGCCATCACGTGCCGGGCGAGCTCGGCGATCGGGGTCGGGATGCCGGTGCAGACGTTGCAGACGCGCGCCTCGGTCGCGCCGGCGCGCCGCTGCGAGCGGTCCATGGCGGCGACGAGTGCGCGCACCACGTCGGCGACGTCGACGAAGTCGCGGGTCTGGCTGCCGTCGCCGTGCAGGTCGATCGGCAGGTTCCGCGCGACCCGGTCGGCGAAGATCGAGATCACCCCGCTATAGGGCGAATCCGGCCGCTGGCGGGGGCCGTAGACGTTGAAGAAGCGCAGGCCCGTGGTCGGGATGTCGTGGACGACGGCGGCCACCCGGGCGTGCAGCTCCGAGCCCAGCTTGTCGGCGCCGTAGGCGGTCAGCGGCAGGCAGTGGGCGGTCTCGACCAGCGGCAGGGCGGTCGCGGCACCGTAGACGGCGGCCGAGGAGGCGTAGACGACGGGCAGCCGGTCGGCGCGGGCGGCCTCCAGGACGGCGACGGTGCCGCCCTGGTTGACCCGGTGGGTCTCGAGCCATGCCTCGTTCGAGCGGGCCACCGAGGCGATCGCCGCCAGGTGGAAGATGCCGTCGACGCCGGCGGCGGCGCGCCGCACCGCGGCGGGATCGGCGATGCAGCCCTCGATCAGCGCGACATCGGCTGTCAGATTCGCCGCCCGGCCCGTGGAGAAGTCGTCGAGCACCACGACGCGATGGCCGTGCCCGATCAGCGCCTCGACCAGATGCGAGCCGATGAACCCGGCGCCACCGGTGATCAGAAAGCGCATGTCCGAATATCCCTCAATATAGGATCTGCCAATACTGTGGCGCGCCCGACTCTATTCTTGAGCCGCTGGGGCCCGTGCGGTGCAGGGCCGCGCCACCGGCTCGAACCGACCGACGACACGCCGCCGACGCGCGTCACCTGCACGACTGGCGTGAACCAAGCGTCGGTCCGGTTATCATTTGCCGCCTAGGCGCGTCAACCATCGGAGAATAGAAGCCCAGGATTGTTGCGCAAAAACCAGACGAGACAGGCGAGCCCCGTGAAATCGGCAGCCGGTCGCCAGTTTTCGACAACCCGAGGCTCGCCATCATTTAATCTCAATTAAAATCAACCATTTAGAGTTGAAAGACTGGTTTAATTGACCAATGAGCAGGCTAGCACCCGGGCGACCGCGGTCGCAGCCGAGCCGTCGAGCGGCGCCCTGTCCGGGTGGGCGGCGCGATCCCGTCGCACCACCCCGACCGCGCAACGGCGGCGCGGGGTCGCTCGACCATCCCGGGCACGGCGCCGGCCATCGGTGTCGCCATCCCCACCGATGGCCGGTGCGATCGGCCTACCTCGTCCATGGACGTAGCTGGGCGACACTGGCGGGCCGACCCAGTAGCGAACTATCAAGTAATTGATTCAATTATGAGCTGATCAAGGTCAGCTCAACTGCGATAATGTTCACTGTGAAGATGACAAAAAGCCCGGAACCAATCGATCATCCGATGTCCCAGACGTTGTCGCCAAATACTGTTTTCTATCATGGGGTTGGGAATGCAGGATCAAGTTGGGTGCGAGGGTGATTTCGTTAATTGTGTAAAAAATTCTTGCACCTCTCGCGATCCTGAACCACAAGATGTCAGCGTGCGACATTCACCTGGTCAAGGTCCGGTGGGGCCGTGGCCCGAGGAGGGTGCGCCATGCCCAGGGAACTCGACCCCGATCATCGCGGCCTGTCGCCCGGCGCGCGCATCGTGCTGGTCGAGGCGCGCCGTCTCAATCGCCGTCTCCTGGTGGACTGGCTGAAGCGGTCATGGCCGGGCTGCCGGGTGGAGGCCGTGGCGACCCCGGCGGCGTTCGCCGACGACGGCGCCCCGGTCCACCTGGCACTGTTCAGCTTCGGCCACGGCTCGATCGCCGCCGCCGGGATGGGCGCGGCCATCCGGGAGCTGCGCCGGCGCGTCGGCGCCGCACCCCTGGTCGTGCTCGGCGAGCGCGAGGACCGGGCGGTCGTCGCCGACGCGCTGGCGCTCGGCGCGGACGGCTACGTGCCGACCAGCTTCGAGGCGCTGCTGGCGATGCGTGCCATCGAGTTCGTGCTCGCCGGCGGCACCTTCGTGCCGGCCATGGTGGTCGCCGAAGCCGGCCGCCGGGCCGGCAACGGCAATGGCGGGCAGCGCAGCGACGCGGGCGAGGAGGACGATGACCTGCCCTTTCTGACGCCGCGGGAGCGCGACGTCGCGGCCCGGGTCTGCGCCGGCAAGCCCAACAAGATCATCGCGCACGAGCTGCAGATCAGCGAGGCCACGGTCAAGGTCTTCGTCCGCCACCTCCTGAGCAAGCTCGGCGCCACCAACCGGACCGAGGCGGCGTCGGCGATCCGCCGCCGGCTCGGCGACGACGACGAACTCCCCGGCGGCCTCTGCCCGGACCCCGGGGCGGTGACCCGCCAAGCCGCGGCACAACCGTCCGGCGTCCTGCCCGGCGGCAAGTAGGGGCACTGCGCGCCCGGCCGAGGTGGTGCCGCAGGCGGTAGCATCCGGCTAGGGTGGCGTGGCGGCTCTGGCGCGGCTGCGGCCGGGCAGCGGGATGTCGAAGCGCAGCGGCACGGCGAGCCGGACGGCATAGTCCGGCGCGTCGTCGGTCAGGCCGACGTCGAGGGCCACGTCGATCAGGGCCCGCCGGCCGAGCACGGCCGAGGCGCCGATGGTCAAGACACCGCTCGTGCTGTCCGAGCCGTCGAGCTTGTCGCCGTCGACCTCGACCTCGTCCGAGAACTGCTGGGTAAAGCCGAGGCGGAGCGAGGTCGACGGGCTGGCCGCCAGCACCGCGGCGGCCGAGAACGACCAGGTGTCGCCGGGCTCGATGTCGTTCTTCTCGAGCACGGTCGAGTAGCCGACCGCACCGACGAAGGCCAGGGGGTCCTGCCGCTTGACCGCGGAGAGGCTGACGCCGAGCTCGTTGAAATTGCCGGTGAGCGGCACGTCGTTGTCGGTCGACGTGCCGAGATCGGTGTCCCAGTAGCCGCGGGCGACGATGTCCGGCCACCAGCCGGTCTCGCGCACGAGGGTCTTGGCGAGGCCGATGCGCGGGTTGCCGATGGCCTGCCCGCTGCCGTCCGCGGCGGCCCCGACCTGCCCGGCCACCATCGTCTTCACGCTCTGGTCGACGTAGTTGTAGGGCAGGGAGAGCTCGAGCTGGCTGTCGAGCGGCAGGCCGAACTTGAGGTCGAGCGTGGCCTGCACCTCGTCGCGCTCGACCGAGTCCTCGCCGATGAAGACGACCCCGGCGTCGCCCGCCGAGACGAACACCGGCGAGCTGGTCTCGCGCCGCGTGTAGGAGAGGCCGGGCGAGATCTCCATCTGCCCCGGTCGGAGCAGCAGCGCGCCGGCGCGGGTCAGCGTCCGCTCAAGCGCGCGTTCGACCTCGTCCGGATCGGCCGGCGCTCCCGGCCCGGCGGCCGGCGCCACGGCCCCGGTGGCACCGTCGGCGGCCGCCACCGTCTGGACCCCGCCGAGCAGTGCCGGTGGCGGCGCCAGGGCCGTGCCGCGGCTGCCGGGCCCGCCCCGCTCGACCGCCTCGAGCCGGGCGAGCAGGCTGGCGATCATCAGGTCGCGCCGATAGAGCTCGCCCTGCAGGTAGCCGAGCGGCACCAGGCCGTCGGGATCGCCGGTCGTGGCGGCGGCCGCTGCCGCATCGCCGTTCAAGCCGCTCGCCGGCAGTGCCGCGGGCGGTGGCACCGTCGGGGCCGGCCGCGCCGCCGGTGCCGCGGTGAACAGATCGACGACCACCCGGTGATCCGCGAGGGCGAAGGCGCGCACCCGGACGGTCCCGGACGCCGCGACCCGGACGGTCTTCGGGTCGAGCACGACCAGCCGGCCGGCCGGCACCGACGCGTCCGGTGCGAACGCAGCCGGCCGCGCGAAGTTGACCACGGCGGCGTCGGCCGTCGGCGCGACGGTGTACGCGACCGCCTCGGGCCAGTCGAAGACGACGCGCACGAAGGTCGGATGGAGCCCGCTGCGCACCGGGACCGCGGCCGGCGGCGCCGCGGCCGGCACCGGCGCGGCTGCGGCGGCG
>CAYWSB010000089.1:0-21839 GCA_964460465.1 uncultured Geminicoccaceae bacterium
GGCCTGCGGGCGGCGCCGGCTCCGCGGCGGTGGGCGATGTGGCCGAGGTCGCCGCGCGGCCGCGCGGGCCGCCGAAATAGGCCTGGATCCAGGGATGCGGGTCGGCCTTGATATCGGCCAGCGTGCCGAGATGCGCCTGCTTGTCGACCAGGACCATGACCCGGTCGGCGATGCGGTTCAGGCTGTCGAGGTCGTGGGTGATCATGACGACGGTGATGCCGAGGGTTTGTTGCAGGGACTGGATGAGCGCGTCGAACTCGCCCGCCGCGATCGGGTCGAGCCCGGCCGTGGGCTCGTCCAGAAAGACGATCTCCGGGTCGAGGGCGAGCGCCCGGGCGAGGCCTGCCCGCTTGCGCATGCCGCCCGAGAGCTCCGCCGGGAACTTTCGCCCGGCCGACGGGTCGAGGCCGACCAGCGCCAGCTTCAGGCCGGCGAGCTCGTCGAGCAGTGCCGGCCGCAGCTTGTACCATGTCCTGAGCGGCACGGCGATGTTCTGCGCCACGGTGAGCGAGCTGAACAGCGCCCCGTCCTGGAACAGCATGCCGGTGCGCGCCCGGAGCGTCTCGCGCTCGCGGTCGTCGAGGTCCGTGATGGATTGGCCGAACAGGCGGATCGTGCCCGCGGCCGGCCGCATCAGCCCGGTGATCTCGCGCACGAGGACGGTCTTGCCGGTGCCCGAGCCGCCGACCACCGCCAGCACCTCGCCGCGCCGGACGTCGAGCGAGAGGCCGTCGTGGATCACCGTCGGGCCGAAGCGGGTGACCAGGTCCTTCACTTCGATGACCGGCTCCCGGGTCATGCGCTCAGAGCCCGAACGTGGCGAAGAGGACGGAGAAGGCGGCGTTGACGACGATGACGAGGAAGATGCCGACGACCACCGACTGGGTGGTGAGGTGGCCGACGCTGGCGGCGTCACCCTTCACCTTGAGCCCCATGTAGCAGCCGATCGAGGCGATGATGATGGCGAAGACCGGCGCCTTGATCAGCCCGGCGATGAACAGGTCGACGCCGACCGCGTTCTGGAGCTGGCGGAGGAAGAGGACGAGCGGGATGTCGAGGGCCATGATGACGACGAGCCCGCCGCCGACCAGCGCCATGATGTTGGCGAGGAAGGCCAAAAGCGGCAGGGCGATGACCAGGGCGACGATCCGCGGGGTGACCAGGACGTCGAGCCGGTCGAGGCCGATCACCTCCATGGCGTCGAGCTCCTGGTTGACCTTCATCGTGCCGATCTGCGCCGTGAACGCGCTGCCGGAGCGGCCGGCGACCATGATCGCGGTCAGGAGCACGCCGAGCTCGCGCAGGGTGGCGACGGCCAAAAGGTCGACGGTGAAGATCTCCGCACCGAACTGGCGGAGCTGGTCGGCCCCCTGGTAGGCGAGGACGACGCCGATGAGGAAGGCCATCAACGCGACGATCGGGATGGCGTTGACCCCGGTTTCCTCCAGGTGGTGGACGATCGCCGCCGGGCGGATGCGCCGCGGGGCCGCGAGCTGGCGCAGGAAGGCCAGGGTGATCGCCCCGGCGAAGGTGAGGAAGCGCCCGCTCTCGCGGACCAGCTCGATCGTCGTCTGGCCGAGGGCGAGGACGAGGCGGAGGATCGGGTGCTCGAGGTCCTGGGCCGAGCAGGGCTCGGGCTCGATGCCGCGGATGCGCTCGATGAGCTGCGCGTGGAGCGGATCCGCGCCGACCAGCTCGACGGACCCGCCGCTGGCCTCGAGGGCGCGGATCGTGCGGACGATCAGCCAGCCGCCGGCCGTGTCGAGCCGGTCAAGTCCCTCGAGAACGACGCGCACCTTGGCGGGCGCGGCGTCGTCGAGCCGGGCCAGACCCTCGCGCAGCGCGCGATCGAGCTCCGCCAAAGCCGGCAGCCGCCAATCGCCACCACAGAGCAGGACGCCGATATCATCCTGCCTCGCCGTCTTGACCCAGCCCGTCACGGCTCCCCCGTCGAGCGGTCCCGGTCGATCGGGAACCGGGCGTCGATCCTAACCAGGGGCGGCAGCCTTGCAAGCGCGGCGGGCGTCGCCGCCGGCGCTCAGGTCGGCTCGCCCTCGAGCAGCTGGCGCAATGGCTCGAGATGGGCGCGGGCCGCCGGCAGGTGGGGATGGACGGCGAGTGCGGCCTCGAAGCTGCGCAGCGCCGCCTCCGGCCGGTCGTTGCGCAGCATGATGAGCCCGAGGCCCGAGAGGGCGCCGAAATGCCGCGGCTCGAGCGCCAGGGTCCGCTCGATGTCGCGGATCGAGGCTTCGTCGTTGCCCATCAGGTAGTGCAGGGTCGCACGCCGGTTCCAGCCCTCGGCGAAGCCGGGCGACCGGTCGATCAGCCGATTGAAGCTGTGGATCGCCACCGGGAACAGCCGGCGCGCCATGGCGTCGCTGCCCTGGCGCAGGAGCCGGGCGCTCGCCGTGTCCTCGATCTCGAGCCAGATGGTCCAGATCTCGGCCTCGACGGCCTGCGCGGAGTCGACCGAGCCGGCGGCGAGCAGCTGGCCGAAGAGGGCGTCGAGCCGGGGATCGTCCTGGTCGGCGCGCAGCGGCTGGGCGGTGCCCGCCAGCACCAGCACCAGCACGAGCCCGATGATCAGCATGCGCATCGCCAGGATCCCCTTGGTCGCCCCGCTGCATTCGAAAATGGTGCGGCGACCGCCTCCCGGCGACAGGCGGGGCGAACCGCGGTGTCAGGTCGAGGCCAGGGCGACGTCGTCCGCCGCCGGATCGGCCGCCGCGCCGGGGGCGGATCGGCCTGCCTGCTCGAGCGCGTCGAGCGAGCGGCGCAGCAGCTCGTCGATGGCGGCCATGTCGTAGAGGCCGACATGGGTGCTGTCGGGGATGGTCTCGACCAGGACCGGCCGGGCCAGCGACTCGATCAGCCGCTCCGAGCGCTCGCGCGGCACGATGCGGTCGTCGCTGGCGAGAATGACGGCGGTCGGCACCGACTTGTCCTTGAGGTGATCGATACTGCGGAACGGGTTCTTGATCAGCCAGCGCACCGGCACGCCGCGGTAGCGCTTGCGGGCGATCGCCTCGATCGAATCGAAGGGGGTGACCAGGAGCTGGCCGGCGAGCGGCCGGTTGGCGGCGAGCCATGCGGCGACGCCGGAGCCGAGGCTGAAGCCGAAGGCGTAGACCCGCTCGGGCGCCATGCCCTTGACCAGCGTGTCGTGGATCTGGAGCGCATCGGCGAACAGGGCGGCCTCCGAGGGTGTGCCGGTCGAGGGCGCGTAGCCGCGGTAGTGGAAGACGGCGATGTCGACGTCCATCATGCGGTTGGCGATGAAGGTGGTGCAGTCGTCGGCGTTCCAGGCGTTGCCCGAGAAGCCGATGACGAGGCCGCGGCTCGCCTGCCGGGCGCGCACCAGGTTGCCGACGATCACCTCGCCGTCGGGGGTCCGCAGCTGCAGCCGCTCGCAGCCTTCGGGCAGCGGGTAGTTCGGCGTCGTCGCCAACTCGCGGCGGTAGACCAGCTTGTCCTGGAGGAGATAGAGGGCGCCGACGTAGAGGCCGTAGAGCGCCACGCCGCCGATGATCAGGTTCACTTGGGCTCTCCACCGTCGCCGGAAATCGCTACGAGGGGCGGTGCGCCTGCCGAGGCGGCGGACACGGCGTCCCGATGGATCAGGGAGATACGATGAACGGCAACGAGATGCCAGAATCGCTGTTGCCCACGGCCCTGGTCACCGGCGGTGCCGTGCGCGTCGGTCGCACCTTGGTGCTGGCGCTGGCCGGGCAGGGCTTCGCCGTGGCGATCCACTGCCGTCGGGCCCGGGCCGCGGCCGAGACGCTGGCCGGCGAGGTCGGCGCCGCCGGCGGCCGGGCGGTGGTGGTCGCGGCCGATCTGGCCTCGTCGGACGCGGCGGCCGGCCTGGTCGAGCGCGCCGCCGCCGCCCTGGGCGGCCCGGTGGGAGTGCTCGTCAACAACGCCGCCACCTTCGATCCGGACCACCTGGCGACGCTGGAGCCGGCCCGGCTGCGCCACCAGCTCGCCGTCAACCTCGAGGCGCCGCTGCTGCTGGCGCAGGCCTATGTCCGGGCCCTGCCGGCCGACCGTCAGGGGCTGATCGTCAATCTCGGCGACCAGCGCACCGCCAACCCGACCGCCAGCTATCTCGGCTACTCGGTGAGCAAGGCCGGGCTCGACATGGCGACCGCCGTGCTCGCCCGCGATCTGGCACCACGCATCCGGGTGGTCACCCTGGCGCTGGGCCAGTCGCTGAAGGCCGCGGGCACGCCGGCGGCGCGGCATCGCGAGCTGGTCCGGGCGACGCCGCTCGGCCGGGTCACCGGCCAGGACGAGATCGCCCGGGCGCTCGAGCTGATCGTCCGCTCGCCCTCGATGACCGGGACGACGCTCACCCTCGACAGCGGCATGGCGATGGGCTGGGCCTATCCGGGCAAGGCCTGAGCGGGGGCTCAGCGCCCGACGAAGGCCAGGTGCACGCCGGTGGCATGGGCCGGGGCGACCAGCACGGCCCCGTCGCTGTCGCGGGCGTGCGGCACACCCTGCCGGTCGAGGAACCGCGCGCTGACGGCGGGATCGGCGACGGCGACCTCGAGGACGGCGAGCCTGGGCGCCGGCGCGGCCTGCGGCAGGTCGAAGCCCGGGTGCAGCAGGGCGGCGTCCTCCGGCGTGGCCAGCACGATCGGGCAGGTGCCGGTCTGCACCGCCCGCACCCGATCGGTCCGGGTGAGCGCCGCACTGCCGACCAGCCGCGCGAAGAGCTCGGCCAGCGGCTCGACGGCGTCGGCGATCACGGTCAGCCCGGCCAGGCCCAGGGCACCGTTGGGGTGGCGGAGCCAGGCCGGCCGGCGCATCGGGCCCGGGGTCAGGTGGGCGCAGGCGAAGAGGTTGAGCCCGGCGCGCTCGGCCGGATCGAGCATGACGTTGGTGAAGCGCAGCTCGACCGGCGGGGTCTCGCTCTCGAGCTGGCGGGTCAGCGGGCGGGGTGCTGCCGAGGCGAGCCCGGCGGCCTGCCAGGCGGCGGCGGTGGCGGCCGGGTCGGTGGTGCCCAGCGCGATGCCGAGGAGCCCCTCGCCCTGGTCGTCGAGCTGCCGGTCGAGGCCGTTGCTGAAGGCCTCTGGATCGACGATGCCCAGGAGCTCGAGGTAGTCACGCTCGAACATGATGCAGTAGTTGGCGGTGGCCCAGCCGACATGCCGGCCGCGCGGGGTCGAGTTGAAGCCCAGCCGGGCCCAGCCGGCACGGGCGGCCTCGAGATCGCGGACCCCGACGATCAGGTGATCGAGCCCGGTGATGGCGCGTTGCACGAAGCCCCTCCTTCGGTTACCGCCAGAGGCATAGCAGACCGCGCCCGCAGCCGCAGCGAGAACAGAGGCAGCAGCCATGACCATCGGCATCATCTGTGCGATCCCGCAGGAGCTGGGCCATCTCGCCGAGGCGATGGCGGATGCCACGACCGAGACGCATGCCGGCATGGCGTTCCGCCGCGGCCGGCTCGACGGCCACGCCGTGGCGCTGGCCGGCGGCGGGGTCGGCAAGGTCAATGCCGCCGTCACCGCGACCCTCCTCGCCGACCGCTTCGCCTGCCGCTGCCTGGTCTTCTCCGGGGTCGCCGGCGGCCTCGACCCGCGGCTCCACGTGGGCGACGTGGTGATCGGCGAGCGCACCCTGCAGCACGATGCGGGCGTGCTCCAGGGCGAGCGCATCCACACCTACCAGGCTGGCCACGTGCCGTTCTTCAACCCGACCGACCAGCTCGGCTACCGGCCGCCGGCCGCCTTGCTGGAGCGGGTGGCGCGGCAGCTCGACGGCTTCACCCTGCCGCCGCTCTCGGCCGCGGCCGCGGGTGGTGCCGCGCGCACCCCGGTCGTCACCCTGGGCACGATCCTGACCGGCGATCAGTTCCTCAACTGCGAGACCACGCGCGAGCGGCTGTTCCGCGAGCTCGGCGGCCAGGCGATCGAGATGGAGGGCGGCGCGGTGGGCCAGGTGGCCGAGGCCTTCACCGTCCCGCACCTGGTGATCCGCGCCCTGTCGGACCTCGCCGGGGCGCAGTCGGCGATCGATTTCGGCCGCTTCGTCGAGGAGGTGGCGGCGGGCTCGGCGGCGATCGTGCGCCGCCTGCTGCCGGTGCTCTGAGCCGGGCGCTCAGCAGCGCCGATCGTCGCAGCGGCCGAACGGGAAGAGGCTGCTGCGCACGTCGAGCTCGATGAAGTTCAGGCGGCGCTCGACCTCGGCGAGGCGGCGGTTGGTGCCCTGCAGCAGGAGGCAGAGGCCGTGCGCGTCGCTGCCGGGCGCGAAGCCGGCCTCGTCGCAGGCGGCGAGGTCGGCGGCGCGCACCTCCTCGGCGGTCGGGCCGGTCTGGCACCCGGCCAAAAGCAGGATCGCCGGCAGCAGGGCGGTGGCCAGGACGGTGGCCGCGCGCCGCCTCACGGCCAGGCCCTGGCGATCGCCTCGGGCGTCGGCCGTGGCGGGAGCGGCGGCCGGTCGATGGCGCTGCCGATGTAGAGAAAGCCGAACAGGCGCTCGCCCGGCGCGAGGCCGAGCCCTTCGCCGACCCGCCGCGAGTCGGCGTTGCCGCCGGTGGCCCACTTGCCGGCGAAGCCCATGGCATGCGCCGCGAGCAGGATGTTGTTCACCGCACAGGCGGCCGAGGCCTCCTGCTCCCAGACGGGGATCTTGGGATGCGAGGGGTCGAGCCGGGCGATCGCCACCAGGATCAGCGGCGCGCGCAACGGTGCCGTCCGCTGCTTCTCGAGCTCGGCCGGGCTGGTTTCCGGGCGCTCGGCGGCCAGGGCCTCGGCGAACAGCTCGCCCAGCCGCGCCCGGCCCGGGCCGCGCACCACGAGGAAGCGCCAGGGCTGCAGCTTGCCGTGATCCGGGGCGGCGGCCGCCGCTGCCAGCATGCGACCGAGCGCCGCATCGTCGGGCCCCGGCTCGGCCATCTTGACCGGCGGCACCGTCACCCGGCTGAGGATCGCTTCGAGCGCCTGCATCACACCTCCTTCAATGGCGTCGCTGATGTGCGAAGCGGCGGGCGCAGCGTCAACGGATTCTTAACCTCGAGCGGCTCTAATGAGCGCGAGCGGCGACCATGCCGGCCTCGGCGGCAGCATTGCCACTTGATGCTGTGCTGCGGCAAAGGCATGCTGCGCTGCACGCACGGCCGCCAGCCGGCAGGGCCGCAAGGGGCTCGGCGGCGGGGCCACGGCAACACGGCCGATCACGAAGGGGCTGCTCGATGTCCGATTACGGCTACGCACTCGAAGAGATCCAGGTCGGGATGAGCGCTTCCTTCGCGAAGACCATCACCGACGCCGACATCCTGATGTTCGCCGGCGTATCCGGCGACACCAACCCGGTGCACCTCAACGAGGAGTTCGCCGGCGAGACCGCGTTCAAGGGGCGGATCGCGCACGGCATGCTGACCGCGAGCCTGATCTCGACCGCGCTCGGCACCAAGCTGCCCGGCGCCGGCTGCATCTATCTCTCGCAGTCGATGCGTTTTCTGGCCCCGGTGCGGGCCGGCGAGACGGTGCGTGCCGTGGTCACGGTGCGCGAGATCGAGCACGAGAAGCGCCGGATCACCATGGACACGGTCTGCAAGGTGAGCGGCAAGGACGTGCTGGTCGGCGAGGCCAAGCTCCTGATCCCGGCCCGCGAGGCCAAGGCCGCGGCCTAGCCTGGATCATTCATGAGCTGCCGCCGCGGCCGGCGTCGGGACGCGGCTGAGGGTGGCACCAGGGGCGCGGTTTTGGTCCTCGATGGCGGCGTTGGTGGTGTACGGCGGTTGGCTCGATCGGGGGCACGTCGCCCCACGGGTCATGGCGGTAGCGCGCGGGCGCGGTCGGCGAATCGGGCGAGGCTCTGCTTGTAGGGATAGCTGGATGGCAGCGAGACCTTGATGCGGGTGACCATCTCGGTGACGCGGGCGGCGACCTTGATGAAGGCGAGACGCAGGGTGTCGAACTGGGCATCGTGCCAGAACGACGTCTTTGGCGCCAAGCCGCGCAGGGTGTGCAGGAGCCAGTAGGCGGCGGTGTGGATCAGCAGGCGGAACTGGTTGGCGGTGGCCTTGGTGCACGATGTCCGGTCGGAGGCGAGGTGCAGCTTGTGCGCCTTGATCAGGTTTTCGGCCTGGCCGCGGCCGCAGTAGAGGTGCTCGTAGAGCCATCGCGGCGCACCGGCGAGGTTGGTGACGACGAAGCGGCTGTCGCCGCCCTGGGCGGTGGCCTCGACGCGGGCGATGACGCGGCGCTCGGCCTTCCAGCTCCGGGCGCCGTAACGCAGATCGCCGAACCGGCGGACCTTCGCGTCGCCGGTCTCGGCACGCCGCGCGGCCACGTCCTCGGCGAGATCGGCTGTGCGGTCGAGGAGCACGCGGTTGCCGGCGAGGCCGAACACGTAGCCGACCCGGTTGCGCTCCAGCCAGTCCATCGCCTCGGGCCGGGCGTAGTGACTGTCACCGCGGATCACGATCTCGACCGCCGGCCAACGCGCGCGGATCGCGCGGACGACGTGGCGCAGGACCGGGGCCACCTCGGCACCGTCGGGTGTCTTGCCGGGCCTGAGGATCACCGCCACCGGCTTGCCGGTCGTGGCCTCGTAGAGGTGCATCGGCAGGAAGCACCGGCTGTCGTGGTGGGCGTGGAACAGCGCGAGCTGCTGGCCGCCGTGCACCCGGTCCAGGGTGTCGTCGATATCGAGCAGGATGCGTCGCGGCACCTGCTCGAAGCTCGCGCAGAACACGTCGATCATCGCCGCCATCATCCGCACGAGCGCGGTCCGGGTCGGCAGGTTTTCCAGCCGGCACATGGTGGGCTGGGAGCAGAGTTCGGCACCCGTCTCCGGCGGCCGGCCGACCGCCATCTTGAAGGCAGGGTCGTCGCGCAATGCGTCGCAGTCGTTGGCGTCGGCGTAGCCGGCGGCGATCATCAAGGCCCGAAAGCGGATCATCTCGGCCAGACTATGGCGCACCCGCTCCGGCGCGCGCGGATCCTCGATGCAGCGCGCCAGCCGATCGGCGAGACCAAGCTTGCGCTCGATCTCCGCGAGCAGCAGCACGCCCGCGTCCGACGACATCCGTCCGCCGTCGAACGCGACGTGCACCTTCTTGCCGGCGACGGGTGACAAACCAGGCAGAAACGGGGCATCCTCGGTCATGGCGGGCGCGCAACTCCGTTCGGTCGCAAAGCTTCGGTCTCAGCACCCGAAACCTACACGATCTCAACGGCTTATGTCGCGCCCGTCACCCCAGTGCTCGGCACTGGTGAATTTTCCAGGCTAGGCCGCGGTCCTTGCACCGCGAGGCCCGCTGCCGGCGCCGCCGCGCCGCGGCTCAGCGGATGTCGAGATAGTCGAACAGCATGGCCGTGGCGCCGAAGCGCCGGCGCACGGCGGGCCAGTCGACCAGCTCGCGCTGCTGCATGAGCTGCGGCAGGGACCGGCCGTCGAGGTTGAAGTCGGCGGTCGCCTCGGCGAAGCTCAGCGCCCCGTCGCCGTCGTCGTCGTAGAGCAGCATGGCGTTCTCGATGCCGATCGTGTCGGCCAGCAGGAAGCCCACCTGCAGGGCCCTGAGATCGGTGGGATTCAGCGTCTGCTGGCTGGCCGCGGTCCAGGCCTGCAGGCGCGCCTTGAAGCCGTCGATCTCGGCCGGGACCAGGACACCGTCGGCGTCGGCATCGGCGAGGGCGAAGAAGCGCTCGGCGCAGGTCAGCGCCGGACCCTTGGCACAGAACCCGCCGAGCTGGCGCAGCGTGCGGTCGAAGCCGGCGTCGACGCCGGCGGTGGTGCTCGCGGCGACCGGCGTCGCTGCAGCGACGGCGAGGCAGGCCAGGGCGGCAAGCCAGGTGGCCGGGCGGCCGGCGCGCGGCCCGGGCTTCAGCGGCGGCTGCGTGTCATCGGTCGGCGTCGGCGATCCGCTTGAGCTCATAGAGCACCTCCAGTGCCGCACGGGGCGAGAGATCGTCTGGATGCACCAGGGCGAGCCGGTCGGCAAGGGTTGAAAGCTGCGCCGGCACGTTCGCCGGTTTGGCACTCTGCGGCCGGGCGGCGGCGCGAAACAGCGGCAGATCGTCGGCGATCTCGGCGGGTGCCGCCCGGGCCTCGCCGGCCTCGAGCTTCTCCAGCACCGCCTGCGCCCGGTCGAGGACGGCCACCGGCAGCCCGGCGAGCCTCGCCACGTGCAGGCCGTAGGAGCGGTCGGCGGTGCCGGCGATCACCTCGTGCAGGAACACGACGTCGCCCTGCCATTCCTTGACCCGGACGGTGTAGGCGCCGAGGGCATCGAGCCTGGCGGCGAGTGCCGTGAGCTCGTGGTAGTGGGTGGCGAACAGGCCGCGGCAGCGGTTCGCCTCGTGCAGGTGCTCGACCACCGCCCAGGCGAGCGAGAGGCCGTCATAGGTGGCGGTGCCGCGGCCGATCTCGTCGAGGATGACGAAGCTCCGCTCGCCCGCCTGGTTGAGGATGGTCGCGGTCTCGACCATCTCGACCATGAAGGTCGACTGGCCGCGGGCGAGATCGTCGGCGGCCCCGACCCGGCTGAAGAGCCTGTCGACGAGCCCCAGCGTCGCCGCCCGGGCGGGCACGTAGCTGCCCATCTGCGCCAGGATCACGACGAGCGCGTTCTGGCGCAGGAACGTGCTCTTGCCGGCCATGTTGGGCCCGGTCAAGAGCCAGAGCCGCTCCGCACCCTCGAGCCGGCAGTCGTTGGCGACGAAGCGCTGCCGGGTGGCGGCGAGCGCCGCCTCGACCACCGGGTGGCGGCCGCCCTCGATCCTGAAGTCGAGCCCCTGGGTCAGCACCGGGGCGACCCAGTCCGCCTCGACCGCGAGGCAGGCGAGCGCCGCCGCGACATCGATCTCGGCCAGCACCCGGGCGGTGGCCGCCACCGCCTCGCCGGCCTCGAGCACGGCGGCGCGCAGCGTCTCGAACAGCTCGAGCTCCATGGCCAGCGCCTGGTCGGCGGCGGCGGCGATCCTCGCCTCCAGCCCGGCCAGCTCCGTGGTCGAGAAGCGGCTGGCGTTGACCATGCCCTGGCGCTGCTGGAAGTCGGCCGGGACCTTCTTGGCGTGGGTCGCCGTCACCTCGATGAAGAAGCCCAGCATGTTGTTGTGGCGGATCTTGAGCGACGGGATCCCGGTCGTCTCGCGGTAGCGCGCCTCGAGGGCGGCAACGTGGCGGCGGCCCTGATCCCGGAGCTGGCGGAGCTCGTCGAGGGCCGGGACCGCGCCGGCCCTGATGAAGCCGCCGTCGCGGACGAGATGCGGCGGCGCCTCCTCCAGGACGGCCTCCAGCCGGCCCTCGAGATCGCCGGTGTCGCCGAGCCGCGCCGCCAGGCCGGCCAGGGCCGGCTCGCGCCGCACCAGGCCCGCCTTGAGCACCCGGGCGGCCGCGAGGCCGTTGGCCAGGGCACGCAGGTCGCGGGGGCCGCCGCGACCGAGGACCAGCCGGGAGAGCGCCCTGGCGATGTCCGGCACGCCCTTGAGCCGCTTGCGGCAGCCGTCGCGGGCGGCCGTGTCGGTGACGAAGCCGGTGACCTCGGCCAGCCTGGTCTGGATCGGCGCCAGCACCGCCAGGGGTGCCGCCAGCCGCTCGGCCAGGAGTCGTGCCCCGGCCCCGGTGACGGTGCGGTCGATGGCCGCCAGCAGCGAGCCCTGGCGGCGGCCGTCGAGGCTGGTGAGCAACTCCAGGTTGCGCCGGGTTGCGGGATCGATCCGCAGGCAGGTCGCGGGCTCGACCCGCTGCGGCCGGTCGAGGCGCGGCAGGAGTCCCTTCTGCGTCATCGCGAGGTAGTCGAGCAGCGCCCCCGCGGCGGCGATCTCGGCGCGCTCGAAGCGGCCGAAGGCCTCGAGCGTCCTCACCCCGAACTGCCGCTCGAGCCGGCTGCCGGCGGCGATGCTGTCGAAGGCGGGAGGTTCGAGCAGGGTCAGGCGGCCGCGCCAGTCGGCAAGTGCCGGCGCCACCGCCGCATCCTCGGCCAGCGCCCGGGTGACGAGGATCTCGCCGGGCTCGAGGCGGGCCAGGATCGGGCCGAGGTCGCCGGGCGTGGTCGCCTCGGTCGCGAAGGCACCGGTGGTGATGTCGACCCAGGCGACGGCGAGGCCGCCGGCGGCTCGGGCAACGGCGGCCAGGTAGTTGTTGCGCCGGGCGTCGAGCAGGCTCTCCTCGGTCAGCGTGCCGGGGGTGACGATGCGCACCACCTCCCGCCTGACGACACTCTTCGAGCCGCGCTTGCGCGCCTCGGCGGGGTCCTCCATCTGCTCGCAGATCGCGACCTTGAAGCCGGCCTTGATCAGCCGCTCGAGATAGGCCTCGGCCGCATGCACGGGCACGCCGCACATCGGGATGTCCTGGCCCTGGTGCTGGCCGCGTTTGGTGAGCGCGATGTCGAGCGCCGGCGCGGCGGCCTCCGCGTCGGCGAAGAACAGCTCGTAGAAATCGCCCATGCGGAAGAACAGGAGGGCCTCGGGATGCGCCGCCTTGGCCGCCTGGTACTGCGCGATCATCGGGCTCGGCCGGTCCGGGGCGGCCTCGGTCGGCCTGGCCGTGACCCTGGAGATGGCATGTTGGCCTGCCGCCATTTAGCAACCTATGGTTGAATTTGTTGTTGCCTCGCTCGCGGTAGTTTCTATCATCCGTGTCCGGGACAACAAGGGGTCCGCCGCATCGTCGGCGGCGCCACTATCGTCGAGGAAACGCCGCCGGTCGAGCGGCGAGCGCATGGGGCAGACAAGGCCGCGAGCCTGCGTGCGGCCGGAGAGAGGCGTGCATGACCGAGACTGCGAGGATGGCGCGACCGGCCCGCGCCGGGCGATCTCCGACCGCCTTGACGCTGGGCCTGGGGGCCTGGCGGCCGACGCCGCCGCCAGCCGCGGCGCGCCGAGGCACCTGCCGGTCGGGCGCCGCGCCATGGTGAGGCCGGGACCGGGCTGCGAGGCGTTCCTCAAGGACCAGCTGCCCAACGGCTGGCAGGCCGCGGCGGGCCGCAGCCGGCGGCTGGCCACCCGGCTGGCCTTCCTGCCCTGGCCCGACCGCGCCCGGCTGCTCGACGACTTCATCTGGGGCGAGGCGCGGCGGCTGCTCTCCAACGACGAGATCACGGCGGTGATCAACCGCCAGCCCTACACGCTCGCCACCAGCCACGCGATCCTCGAATACACCACCATGTGCAGTGCCGTGATGACCGCGGTCCTGGTCCTGTTGGAGGAGAGCGGCGGCGCCGACTGCGCGCATCACGCCCTGGTCCTGCTGCTGTCGCGCGACACCGGCCATCAGGATGCCGCCGTGGACTGGGTGCGCCGGGGCGGCTTCGCCAGCCTGCAGGCCGAGATGACCACCCTGCCGGGCTTCGCCTTCCTCTACCTCGCCGTCTATCCCAACGACTCGGCCGAGAGCTTCATGGCCCGCGACGCCTTCTGGACCGCGATGCTCGGCTCGTGAGTCGCGCGGGCCGGACGGCGCTGCCCGGCTCCCGAGCCGCACGGGCCGGGCGACGCTGCCCGGCTAGCGGGCCGCCGCCGCGATCGCGAGGCGCACCGGGGCGAAGCTGGTGCGGTGGTGCGGCGAGGCACCGTGCGCCGCCAGGGCGGCCCGGTGCGCCGCCGTCGGGTAGCCGGCATGCCGCTCGAAGCCGTAGGCCGGGTGGCGCCGGCCGAGGCGGGCCAGGCATCGGTCGCGGGTGACCTTGGCGAGGATCGAGGCGGCGCCGATCTCGGGCACCAAGGCGTCGCCGCCGACGATGCAGCGGCAGGGCCGGCCGAGGCCCGGATCGAGATGGCCGTCGACCAGGATCTCGAGCGGCCGGTCGTCGCCCAGCCTCGCCGCCAGCCGCCCGAGCGCCCGGCGCATTGCCAGGTGGCTGGCCGCCAGGACGTTCAGCCGGTCGATCTCGGCGACCGAGGCGCCACCCAACGCCCACACGGCCTGCTGCCGGATCAGGGCGGCCAGCGCCCGGCGCCGCGCCGCCGCGAGCGTCTTCGAGTCGGCGAGGCCGGCGATCGGCGCCGGCAGGTACACGGCTGCGGCCAGGACCGGGCCGGCCAGCGGCCCGCGGCCGACCTCGTCGATCCCGACCCGGAGCGGGGCGCTGCCGGTCATGCCGTGGCGGGCCAGCCGGCGACCACCCGGATCTCGCCCACCGCGTCGCCGGCGTGATTGCGCAGGGTGGGGTTGGCGAAGGCGGCCAGCGCCGTCCGCGCCGCGGCGTCGAGGGCACCCAGCGCCGTCAGTGCGGCGAGCAACGCCGGCTCGGCCGCCCGGCCGGCCCCGTCCTCGACCTTCAGCGCCAGCCCGAGCCCCTGCTCCGGCAGGGCCGCCCAGAACACGCCCTCCGCCCCGCTCTTGGCCAGCACCGCCGGGGCGGCCTGCATCAGGGTGGTGCCGAGCCGGCCGGTGCCGGCGACGAACCAGGGCTCCGCCCGCATCGCCGCGCCGAGGCGGTGCACAGCGGCCCGGCGCTCGGGGACGAGGGCGGCCGGGTCGGCGAACCGCGCCGCCATTCGGGCGAGACCGTGGAGCGAGACGGTCCAGGCCGGGATGCCGCAGCCGTCCACCCCGGGTGGTGCCGGCAGGCGCTCGCCGGCCATGGCCTCCAGGACCGCGCGGATGCGCTGCTGCACCGGATGGTCGGGCCGCTGGTAGCCGGCCACGGGCTCGCCCAGATGCACGGCCGTTGTCAGCATGCCGGCATGCTTGCCCGAGCAGTTGTTGTGCGCCCGGCCCGGCTGCTCGCCCCGTGCCTGCATGGCGGCCGCGGTCGGCTGGTGCGACGGCAGGTGGGCGCCGCAGGCGAGCTGCTCCGGCCCGAGGCCGAGTCGCGCGAGCCAGGCGGTCACCGCGGCGACATGGCCGGGCTCGCCGCCGTGCGAGGCGCAGGCGAGGGCCAGCTCGGCGGCATCGAGGCGAAAGGCGTCGGCGACACCGCTCTCGACCAGCGGGATGGCCTGGATGGGCTTGACGGCGGAGCGCGGAAAGACCGGGGCTGTGGGGTCGCCGACGGCGAGGTGCTCAGCACCTGCCGCATCGACCACCACGAGGGCGACGCGATGCCGGCTCTCGACCCGCCCGCCGCGGCAGACCTCGACGGCCACCGGCGTCATGCCGTTTCTCCGGATTGCGGCACGCGGGCACCCCGACGCCCATTCCGTAACCTCGCGGCATCGCCGGGGACGAGCGCCGGAGCAAAGGTCGGGTGGGGCGCGGGGAGGATCATCCTCCCCGAATCAAGCCGCCCGCCGCGGCGCATCGAACAGGCTCGAAAGCTGGCCCAGCACGGTGCCGCCGAGCTGCTCGGGGTCGGAGATGGTCACCGCCCGGCGGTAGTAGCGGGTGACGTCGTGGCCGATGCCGATGGCCAGGAGCTCGACGTCGGAGCGGGTCTCGATCCACTCGATCACCTCGCGCAGGTGCTTCTCGAGGTAGTTGCCCGGATTGGCCGAGAGCGTGCTGTCGTCGACCGGTGCCCCGTCCGAGATCACCATCAGGATGCGGCGCTGCTCGGCCCGGCCGAGCAGGCGGTTGTGCGCCCACAGGATGGCCTCGCCGTCGATGTTCTCCTTCAGCAGGCCCTCGCGCAGCATCAGGCCGAGATTGGGGCGCGAGCGCCGCCAGGGCGCGTCGGCCGGCTTGTAGACGATGTGCCGGAGATCGTTGAGCCGGCCGGGATTGCCGGGCTTGCCGGCCCGGAGCCAGGCCTCGCGCGCCTGGCCGCCTTTCCAGGCCCGGGTGGTGAAGCCGAGGATCTCGACCTTCACGCCGCAGCGCTCGAGGGTGCGGGCGAGGATGTCGGCGGTCATGGCGGCGACCGCGATCGGCCGGCCGCGCATCGAGCCCGAGTTGTCGATCAGCAGGGTCACCACCGTGTCGCGGAACTCGGTCTCCTTCTCCATCTTGTAGGAGAGCGGCACGGTCGGGTTGATGACGATCCTGGCGAGCCGGGCGGCGTCGAGGATGCCCTCGTCGAGGTCGAAATCCCAGGACCGCTGCTGCTGCGCCATCAGCTTGCGCTGCAGCCGGTTGGCGATCCGCCCGATCATCCCCTCGAAGCGGGCGAGATTGGTGTCGAGCTGGGCCCTGAGGCGGGCGAGCTCGGCCGTCCCGCAGAGATCGGCCACGCCCACCACCTCGTCGAACTGGACGGTGAAGACCCGGTAGCCCTGGTCGACCGCGGGCGGCTGCTCCCTCGGCCGATTGCTGCGCGGCTCCTCGCCGGCATCCTCCTCGGCACCCTCCTGCAGCTCGTCCTCGCTCTTGGCGGCCTCCTCGGCCATCATCTGCTCGTCGGCGCGCTCCTCGGCCGTGCTTTCCTGGGCGTCGGCCGCCTGCGGCTCCTCGCCGGCGTCGTCCTGGTCGCCGCTCGACGGCTCGGACGGGCCCGTGTCGCTGTCGTCCGCCTCGCTGTCCTCGTCGGCGGCATCGGGCTCGGGCTCCTCGGCGAGCGCGTCGCTGAGGCCCAGATCGGTCATCAGCTGGCGCACCCGTCGGGCGAAGGCGTCCTGGTCGGCGGCCTTGGCGTCGAGCTCGGGCAGCACCTCCTCGACCTTGCCGTCCAGCCACTCGCGCCAAGCGTCGAGCTGGCTCTTCTGCGCCTGGCTCAGCCGGTAGCCCTGCAGCCGCTCGCGCATGTAGAGTTCGACGATCTCGGCCACGCTGGCGTCCTGCCCGCCGCCTGCCGCCCCGGGCTCGCCCGCGTCGGCGGTGCGCCGGCGGAACAGCTCCTCGAGATTGGCGCGCACGCCGGCCATGTCGCGGCCGCCGACGAGCTCGACCCGGAGCTGCTCGAGCCCGTCGAACAGCAGGCCGGCCATCTCGCCCTCGGGCAGCAGGCGGCGGTGCAGCGTGTCGTCGTGGAAGCGGCGGCGCAGCGCCAGGCTGTCGGCTTCGCCGCGCACCCGGGCGATCTCGCCCGCCGGCAGGTCCTGGCGCGGCGGGGCGACGCGCACCGCCTCGGTCCGGCCGCCGCCCGCCTTCGCCGCGGCCTGGCCGGGTGCCGCGGGGCCGCGGCGGTTGCCCGCGCGCAGGCTGAACTCGAGCTTCGGCTCCTCGGCGATGGCCCGAACCGTCGCCCCGAGGGCACGCTCGAAGACGTCCAGTCGGTCCTTCAACCTGGCCTCACCATGACAACCACGCGTCTGCCCGGCTCGTCCTGCGGCTCAGGCGACCAGGAGGTTGGCGGCGGATTCCGGCAGCTCCTTGCCGAAGCAGCGCTGGTAGTACTCGGCGATGATCGTCCGCTCGGCCTCGTCGCACTTGTTGAGGAAGGTCACCCGGAAGGCGAAGCCGACCTCGCCGAAAATCTCGGTGTTCTCGGCCCAGGTGAGAACCGTGCGCGGCGACATGACGGTCGAGATGTCGCCGGCGATGAAGCCGGCGCGCGTCAGGTCGGCCAGCCGCACCATCGCGGCGATGGTCTTGCGCCCCTCGGCGGTGTCGTAGCGCGGGCACTTGGCGAGGATGATCCGGCACTCGTCGTCATGCGGCAGGTAGTTGAGCTGGACGACGATGCTCCAGCGATCCATCTGCCCCTGGTTGATCTGCTGCGTGCCGTGATACAGCCCCGAGGTGTCGCCGAGACCGACCGTGTTGGCCGTCGCGAACAGCCGGAACGAGGGGTGCGGCCGGAGGATCTTGTTCTGGTCGAGCAGGGTCATCCGACCCTGCGCCTCG
This sequence comes from uncultured Geminicoccaceae bacterium, assembly GCA_964460465.1. Lineage (GTDB taxonomy): Bacteria > Pseudomonadota > Alphaproteobacteria > Geminicoccales > Geminicoccaceae > SLRI01. The sequence continues at coordinate 17,626 of CAYWSB010000089.1, forward strand.
AGCACGCGCTGGATCACGAACATCACGTCCGGCCGGCCGGCATCGTACTCGTCGAACACCAGGGCCACGGGATGCTGCAGCGACCAGGGGAGGATGCCTTCCCGATACTCGGTCACCTGCTGGCCGTCGCGCAGCACGATCGCATCCTTGCCGATCAGGTCGATGCGGCTGATGTGGCTGTCCAGGTTGACGCGCACGCAGGGCCAGTTGAGCCGGGCCGCGACCTGCTCGATATGGGTCGACTTGCCGGTGCCGTGGTAGCCCTGGATCATCACCCGGCGATTGTGGGCGAACCCGGCCAGGATGGCGAGCGTGGTCTGCCGGTCGAACTGGTAGGTCGGGTCGATCTCGGGCACGTAGTCGGTGCGCTGGCTGAACCCGGCGACGCGCATGTCGGCATCGATGCCGAACGTCTCGCGCACGTCGAGCTGACGGTCGGGGCGTTCGGGCAGGTCGAGCTGACCTTCGGCGTCGATCACTGAGCCCTCGCGTGGCAAGTCGTCCTCCTCGGATTATCGGCTGGCGGCGTCCGGCTGCGGTTATGCCGCCCTCCGGCCTCGCCATGCAAGATCGTTCGATGCCCGGGCTGCGCAAGGGCCGGCGGCGAAGACGAGCGATGCGGACCCGCGGCGCCCGCCGTCGCGGAAAGCGTCGCCACCGCCACTGGCCACCCGCCGCGCATCGCCACGTCCTGGGAGCCGCAGGGGGACGCCGCCGCGCTCGGCCTGCTGCGGCCCGGGCTGCCCGTCTCGATCGCGGCCGGCGCAACGCGGTGCCAGGGTGCGGCAGCGGTGCGAACGCCCGATCGGCCAGCCGGGCCCGTCGCCGCGGCTAGCCGCCGGAGAACTTCTCCGAGACCTGGATGAACGCCGGCGCGGCGAGCACGATGAACAGGGCGGGGAGGATGAAGACGATCATCGGCACCGTCAGGATCGCGGGCAGTCGGGCCGCCTTCTCCTCCGCCGCCAGGAGCCGGTGCTCGCGGAACTCGGCGGCCAGCGCCCGGAGCGCCTGTGCCAGGGGGGTGCCGTACTTCTCCGTCTGGATGAGCGTGGCGACGACGCCCCGGAACGCGGGCAGCTCGACACGGTTGCCGAGATTGGCCAGCGCCTGCCGGCGATCTGGCAGGAAGTTCAGCTCCACCGAGGTGAGCAGCAGCTCCTCCGACAGCTCCGGCACGACGGTGATGAACTCGTCCGCCACCCGCTTGAGCGCGGCATCCAGGCTGAGGCCCGCCTCGGCGCAGATGACGAGCAGGTCGAGGCCGTCGGGCAGGCTGCGCGACAGCCGCAGCAGGCGCACCTTGCGCTGCCGCTTCACCACCAGGTCCGGGAGGAAGAAGCCGAGGGCGGGCAGCAGGAGCCACGGCACCGGGCTGCCGGCGGCACCGCCGCGGTCGGCCAGGAGCAGCAGCTGCACCAGCGCGGCGGCGGCGGCGAGGACGAGAAAGCCCAGCTTGATCGCCCAGAACACTGTCGTCGCGTGCGGTCCGACATAGCCGGCGGCGCGCAGCAGCCGCTGGTTGTCGCCGCGCATCCGGCTCGGCAGCAGGGCCAGAATCCGGGCCAGACGCGCGGCCAGGGAGTGCTGGCCGTCGCCCCGGGCGGCCCGCGTGCGGCGCAGCGACGCGCTGCGCAGCTTGACCCGGTGCCGGTCGATCATCGCCCGGCGCAGGCGCGCGGCCTGCGAGCGTGCCTCGATCGCCAGCGGGGCGAGAAGAACCATCAGCACCATCGCGCCGACGATCAGGGCGAGGGTCGTCGGCGACGCCGCACCGAGCCCGCCGAGGTCGGCGAGCCCGATCATATCTCGAACCTGATGAGCTTCGACATGACGACCGCGCCGGTGGCGATGCTGCCCAATGCCAGGAACAGGAAGAACCGCCCCGTCTCCTCGACGAACAGCACCTCGATGTACTGGCGATTGAGGAAGAAGATGGCCAGGCCGACGAGGAACGGCAGCGAGCCGATGATCATCGCCGAGGCTCGTGCCTCCGACGACAGCGCCCGGATCTTCTTGCCGATCTGCACCCGCTTGCGCATGATCGAGGCCAGATTGGAGAGGATCTCGGCGAGATTGCCGCCGGTTTCCTGCTGGATGGTCAGGCTGATGGCGAAGAACTTGACCTCCGGGATCGGCACCTTCTGCTCGAGCAGGGCCAGCGCGTCGTCGAGCGACAGACCGATCGTCAGATTGGCGCCGACCTCCCGAAACGACGAGCCGACCGGATCGGCGACCTCCGAGCCGATCATCTTGATCGATTCGCTGACCGGCAGGCCGGCACGCACGCTGCGCACGATGAGATCGAGCGCCTCCGGGAAGATGGCTTGAAACCGCCGCAGCTGCGCCGTCTTGCGGCGTGTCAGCAGCTGGACGGTCAAGAGCGCGACGAGCGGCACCGCGAGCAGCGTGCTCGCCGCCGGGCCGAGGCCGCTGATCCGGCCGATGACGAGGCTGGCGCCGCCCATCGCGACCAGGACGACGAGGCCGAGCTGCCGCAGCGGCATCGTCATGCCACTCGCCTGGACCAGCCGGTCGAGCCAGACGACCACCGCCAGAAGGGAGCGGCCGTGGCCGCCCGACTTGCTCTTCTTGAGAAAGCCGTGCTGCCGCCGCGCGATCGACGGCAGGTCGGCCACCGCCTTGCCGGCCGGGACCACGGTCCTGGCCGCCCGGGCGAGCCGGTGCTTCGGCAGCGACCGGTCGAAGCGATGCGCCAGGGCCACCATTGCCGCGAGCGCCAGCACCATCGCGATACCGACCGCCATCGCCGGCTGGCTGAGCATACCGTTCATCGCTGCTGCATCCTCGGTCGCTGCCCGGGCCCTAGCTCGTCATCGCCGCCAGCAGCGCTCGCTCGAGGCCGAAATAGGCGGCCCGCTTGGCGAAGTGCGGACGGACCTGGCTCGACTTGAACATCCCGAGCAGCGTGCCGTCACGGTTCTCGCCCTGGTACTCGAAGGTGAACAGGTCCTGCATGGTGATGACCTCGCCTTCGAGGCCGACGATCTCGGAGATGTGGGTCACCCGCCGGATGCCGTCGCGCATGCGCGACACCTGGATGACGAGGTTGACCGCGCCGACGATCTGCGTGCGGATGGCCTTCTGCGGCAGATTGCCCACCGCCATGGTGATCATGTTCTCGAGCCGGCTCATCGCCTCGCGCGGGTTGTTGGCGTGGAGCGTGCACATCGAGCCGTCGTGGCCGGTGTTCATCGCCTGCAGCATGTCCATGGCTTCCGGGCCGCGCACCTCGCCGCAGATGATCCGGTCCGGCCGCATGCGCAGCGCATTCTTGACGAGGTCGCGCATCAGGATCTCGCCGTGGCCCTCGAGATTGGCCGGGCGCGTCTCGAGGCGAACGACGTGCGGCTGCTGCAGCTGCAGCTCGGCCGCGTCCTCGATCGTGACGATCCGCTCGCCCTCGTCGATCAGCTGCGACATGGCGTTGAGCATGGTGGTCTTGCCGGAGCCGGTGCCGCCCGAGATGACCACATTGAGCCGGCAGGCAGCCGCGATCTTGAGCACCTTGGCCATGCTCGAGCTGATGTTCGCCTGCCGCTCCATCAGGTCGAGCGTGATCTTCTTCTTCGCGAACTTGCGGATCGAGATGCTGCAGCCGTCGATCGCCAGCGGCGGGGCGATGATGTTGACCCGGCTGCCGTCCTCGAGGCGGGCGTCGCAGATCGGGCAGGTCTCGTCGATGCGGCGACCGACCCGGGTGACGATCCGCTGGGCGATGTTCATCACGTGGTGACGATCGCGGAAGGAGATGTCGGTCAGCTGCAGCTTGCCGCGCCGCTCGACATAGATCTGATCCGGCCGGTTCACCATGATGTCGGTGATCGACTCGTCGTCGAGCAACTCCTCGAGCGGGCCGAGCCCCACCATGTCGTCGACGATCGCACGGCCGAGCACCGACTGCTCGCTGCCGGTCAGGGACAGGCGCTGCTCGACGACGATCTCCCCGATCAGCTCGAGCACCTGGTGCAGCAGCTCGTCGCGCGGCAGCCGTGCCGCGGCGGCACCGTCGATCCGCTCGTAGAGCAGGTTGCGGACGATCTGCTGCGAGGCGAGCACACTCTGCCCGCGGCGCAGGCCGGCGGCGGCCTCCGGACGCTCGGGCTTGATGCTGACGACGGCGCGCGTCGCCGGCGGCTCGGCCGGGTCGGGGGCCGGCACCGGCGTCGGCGTCGGTGCCGGCGGTGGCGCGG
>CAYWSB010000090.1:0-21308 GCA_964460465.1 uncultured Geminicoccaceae bacterium
GGCGGCCGACTGGCGGCCGGGCTCGCTGCGCTTGTCCCGCGACCTGCTCGGCGACCTGCACGACCTGATCCTGGGGCGGCTGCCGGCCGACCGCCGTGAGGCGGTCGAGCGGGCCGTCGCCGGCCATGGCGTGCACGACAGGGCGGTCATCTACCGCGTCGGCAAGGCGCTTTGGCCGGAGGCTGCCGCGATCCTGCGCGATGCGCTGCCGCCGGAGCCGGCGGGTGGCGACGGCAAGGGGCGGAACAGGCGCCAGCAGCTGGCGCTGGCAGCCGACCTTCTGGCGATCGGCGGCCCGCTCGCCGGCGCCTTTCTCGACCTGCCGGCCAAGCCCGTCCGGCGGCTGGACGACGGCCAGATGGAGCGGCTCGGCAAGCTGCTGAAGCTGCTCGAGGGTATCGGTGACCGGGCCCTGGCGGTGGGCAGCGAGGCACTCGGCCAGCGGCTCGGCGATCAGGGAGTCCTGCTCGCCGTACTGCAGCATGCCGGGGACGGCGACGCTTCGGCGCTCCGCCGCGCCGCGGCCGTCGAGGCCAGCCGGCGCGTCGTGGCCGAGCTCGACGACGCCGCGGACCAACTGCGCAAGGCTGGGCGACAGCCGGCCGCCACCCTGGCCGAAGCGGTGGTCGAGCTGGTCGGCACGCTGAGCGCGCTCGATGGCGTGCCAGCCGATCTGCCGGTCGACCGCGCCAGGCTCGAGCGGGTCGCCCGCAAGGCGGCCAAGGCGGTCGAGGGCCATCTGCAGACCGTCGTCCGCGGCGAGGTGCTCGATGGCTTCAAGGCGCTGGCCATGCCGACCGTCGACGACGAGGCGGTGGCCGCCGTCGAGGCCGCCGCCAGGGCGGCCCGCAAGCTGCTCGCGGCCGGCCGCCAGCTCGGCGCCGGCGGTCAGGTGGATCTGGTGATGCGCTCGGCCCTGGACGACTTCCGCCGCGAGCTCGGCCGGTCCGGCGACGAGGGGGACGCCACGGGCGCTGAGATGGACCAGCTCAGGATCGTCGAGATCGTGTTCGGAGCCGAGGCCGCGGCCCGGCTGCTGGCAGACCGGGTCGCAACGCCGCGACGCTGACCTGCGGCAACGACACCATCTTCGCCCGGCACAGCCTGCGTCGCGGCATGCTCGATGCCGCCACGCCTTCCGGCGATGCCGCCCTTCTCCGGATTTGCGCGTCCCGGCAGCAGGGCGTCGTCGCGAACGCCAATGGACGCATCCGACGATGGCTGCTCCGCATCATCGATCTCGACACCTGACCGGAGCTGATATCCAGGCGGTCGCCGCGCGCCGGAGCCCGACGCCGTCCCGGTGCCTGGGCTTCAAGTCACCCGGCGAGGCCTTCTTCGCCGCGGTTGGCGAGAACGTCGATATCGGCTTTCGGCGCGCTGTTGCCCTTCCGGCATCGAGGCGCCCGCGTCCGAGCGCAGGACTGCCCTGATCAACCACGAGCGCGAGACGTCGCGGCGCTCGAAGGTGCCGGCCGCGGTCGGGCCCGGCAGCAGACCGCGCGGCGAGGTCGCCGATCTCGGCAGGTGCGCCGGCACCGGCGGCCGCGAACGCGACCGTCGAGGCCTGGTGCGCGGCCGAGCCGGCGGGCGGAAGGGCCCCGGCCACGGTCGCAGCGACCGCGTTGCACCTTTCTCCGGCGGCCACGAGGCCGAGCGCCGCGGCCCGTCGTCGGCAGCCACCGTGGAGCATAAGCTGTTTGCTTTTGCCACGGGCTCGCCTACGCTTTTTTCCAGCGGATGGGCCTCGGGCAAGAGTGGGGTGGAAGAATGCGCAAGGTGGTCACGGGCTTGGCGGTCGCAGTGGTGGCGCTGGTCGCCGGCGCAGCGGCGGCACAGGACTTCAAGCCGGCCGTCATCTTCGACATGGGCGGCAAGTTCGACAAGTCGTTCAACGAGGCGGCCTACAACGGGGCCGAGAGGTTCAAGGCCGAGACCGGGATCGAGTATCTCGAGTTCGAGGTCACCCAGGAGGCGCAGCGCGACCAGGCGATGCGGCGGATGATCCGCTCCGGTGCGACGATCGTCGTCGTGGTGGGCTTCCAGAACGCGACCCCGCTGGAATCGGTCGCCGCCGAGAACCCCGAGGTCAACTTCACCATCATCGACGCCGTGGTCGACCTGCCCAATGTGCAGTCGATCACCTTCAAGGAGCACGAGGGCTCGTTCCTCGTCGGTATGGCGGCCGCGATGGCGTCCGAGACCGGCACGGTGGGCTTTGTCGGCGGGATGGACATCCCGCTGATCCGCAACTTCGCCCACGGCTACGAGCAGGGTGTCAAGTTCGTGAACCCTGATGCCGAGGTGCTGGTCAACATGACCGGCACGACGCCGGCGGCCTGGAACGACCCGGCACGCGGCGGCGAGCTCGCGATCGGCCAGTTCAACCGCGGCGCGGATGTCGTCTATGCCGCGGCCGGCTCGACCGGGCTCGGCGTCCTGCAGGCGGCGGCCGACCAGGGCAAGCTCTCGATCGGCGTCGACAGCAACCAGAACCACCTGCACCCCGGCAGCGTGCTCACCTCGATGCTCAAGCGCGTCGACGTCGCCGTCTACAACGCCTTCAAGGACACCATGGACGGCACCTGGCAGGCGGGGGCGAGCTCGCTCGGCCTCGCGGAGGACGGCGTCGGCTTCGCGCTCGACGAGAACAACCGTGAGCTGATCACGCCGGAGATGGAAGCCGCCATCGAGGAGGCGCGGGCCAAGATCATCGCCGGCGAGCTCGAGGTGACCGACTACTACTCGACGCAGAACTGAGGCCCGGGCCACGATGAGCGGGTCGGCGACCGCGGGCGGTGCCGTGCCCGCGGTCGCGCTCGAGGGCATCGACAAGTCCTTCGGCCCGGTCCACGCCAACAAGCACATCGATCTCAGCGTCGCGCCCGGCACCATTCACGGCATCATCGGCGAGAACGGTGCCGGCAAGTCGACGCTGATGAACATCCTCTACGGCTTCTACCAGGCCGACTCCGGGCGGATCCTGGTGGATGGCCAGGAGCGGGTGATCCGCTCGCCCGAGGATGCCATCAAGGCCGGCATCGGCATGGTCCACCAGCACTTCATGCTGGTCGAGCCGTTCACCGTGCTGGAGAACATCCTTCTGGGTGCCGAGGGCGGCTGGACGCTGAAGGCGGGACAGACGCGGGCGAGGGAGGAGCTGCTCAGGCTCGAGCGCGACTATGCGCTCGAGGTCGACATCGACGCCAAGGTGGCGGACCTGCCGGTCGGCATCCAGCAGCGGGTGGAGATCCTCAAGGCCCTCTTTCGCGGGGCCCACGTCCTGATCCTGGACGAGCCCACCGGGGTCCTGACCCCGCAGGAGGCCGATCACCTCTTTCGCATCCTCAAGAGCCTGAAAACGCAGGGGCGGACGGTGATCCTGATCACCCACAAGCTGCGCGAGATCATGGCGGTCACCGACAATGTCAGCGTCATGCGCCGCGGCGAGATGGTCGCCCACCGGCCGACCGCCGAGACCACCACCGAGGAGCTGGCCGAGCTGATGGTCGGGCGCAAGGTGCTGCTCCGGGTCGAGAAGCGGCCAGCCAGACCGGCGGCACCCGTCCTCGAGGTGGAGCATCTCGAGGTCACCGACGAGCTCGGTGTCCGGCGGGTCAAGGACGTCAGCTTCACCGTCCGGGCCGGTGAGATCGTCGGGGTCGCCGGGGTCGCCGGCAACGGCCAGTCGGAGCTCCTGGAAGCGCTCTCCGGCATCCGCAAGGTCTCGCGCGGGCGCGTGCTGCTGCACGGCGAGCCGATCCTCGATGCCGCCGATGCCCGCCGCAAGAAGCTCGGCCACGTGCCCGAGGACCGGCTGCGGATGGGGCTGGTGCGCGGCTTTCCGGCCTACGAGAACGCCATCCTCGGCTACCAGCTCCTGCCCGCCTACACCGAGCACGGCTTTCTCAAGAAGCGCGGCATCATCGCCCACTGCCTCGGCTGGATGCAGGGCTACGACGTCAGGCCACAGGCGCCGATGCTGCAGGCGACCTCGTTCTCCGGCGGCAACCAGCAGAAGCTGGTGCTGGCCCGGGAGATGGAGCACGACCCGGACCTGCTGCTGGTCGGCCAGCCGACGCGCGGGGTCGACATCGGCGCCATCGAGTTCATCCACAAGCGGCTGATCGCGATGCGTGACGCCGGCAAGGCGATCCTCCTGGTCTCGGTCGAGCTCGACGAGATCATGTCGCTCGCCGATCGCATCATCGTCATGTTCGACGGGATCATCACGGGCGAGATGTCGGGCGCGGAGGCGAACGCGCGGCGCATCGGCATGCTGATGGCCGGCATTCGCGAGGAGGTCGCGGCCTGATGCCGACCAGGCTACCGGGCTGGGTCAATTTCGGCCTGCTGCCGCTGATGAACCTCGGCATGGCGTTCCTGGTCGCCGGGCTCATCGTGGTGATCCTGGGCGAGAGCCCGTGGGAGGCCGTCCAGCTCCTGGTCTACGGTGCCTTCGGCTACGGCGAGGCGGTGGGCTACACGCTCTTCTACGCCACCAACTTCATCTTCACCGGCCTCGCGGTCGCCCTCGCCTTCCAGTGCGGCCTCTTCAACATCGGTGGCGAGGGCCAGGCCTATATCGGCGGGCTCGGCGTCGGCCTCGCCGGCATCTATGTGGGCCACTGGCCGGTGCCCATCGGCATCATGATCGGGATCATGGCGGCGGCCCTGTTCGGCGGCCTATGGGGCTTCATCCCGGGCTGGCTCCAGGCCCGGCGCGGCAGCCACACCGTGATCACGACGATCATGCTGAACTTCATCGCCGCCTCGATCATGACCTATCTCCTGGTCAACCCGCTCAGGCGCCCGGGCCAGCAGATCCCGGAAAGCGTCACCTTCGACCGCAACATCTGGCTGCCGCAGCTCCACGAGCTGTTCGGCGGGCTGGGCGTGGTCATCGGCCGCTCGCCGCTCAACGCCTCGCTCTTCGTCGCCCTGGTCTGCTGCGTGCTGTACTGGCTCTTCGTCTGGAAGACCCGGGCCGGCTACGAGATGCGCGTGGTCGGCCGGAGCGAGGCCGCCGCCGTCTATGGCGGCATCTCGCCGGCCCGGCAGATCATGATCGCCATGACCCTCTCGGGTGCGCTCGCCGGCCTCATGTCGCTCAACGAGGTGCTGGGTGCCCAGCATCGCCTGACGCTCGGCTTCACCGGCGGCTACGGCTTCGTCGGCATCGCCGTGGCGCTGATGGGCCGCGGCCATCCGGTGGGCATCGTGCTCGCCGCCATCCTCTTCGGCGCGCTCTACCAGGGCGGCTCCGAGCTCGCCTTCGACATGCCGCGGATCAATCGCGACATGGTGGTGGTCATCCAGGGCCTGGTCATCCTCTTCGCCGGTGCGCTCGAGCACCTGTTCAGGCCCTGGCTCGAGGCGCGCTTCGCCCGGCCGGCCGTGCCGGCCGTGGCCTGAACACCATGGAGGAGCTCTGGACCCAGGCGCTGCTGCTCACCGCCAGCACCTTCCGGCTGGCCACGCCACTCGTCCTCGCCGCCATGGCCGGTCTTTTCGCCGAGCGCAGCGGCATCGTCGACATCGGCCTCGAGGGCAAGATGCTGGGTGCCGCCTTCGCCGCCGCGGCCGCTGCTGCCCTCACCGGCTCGGCCTGGATGGGGCTCGTGACGGCGATGGGCGTCTCCCTGGTGCTGGCCCTCCTGCACGGCTTCGCGTGCATCACCCATCGCGGCGACCAGGTGGTCTCCGGCGTCGCCATCAACATCACCGTGGCGGGCCTCGGGCCGGTCCTGGCCGATGCGTGGTTCCGGCAGGCCGGCCGGGTGCCGGTCACCGGCGAAGGCATGCGGTTTCGTGCGATCGAGCTGCCCTTCGCGCAGGCGTTGCGCGACGTCCCGTTCGTCGGCCCGCTCTACGCCGACGTCATCAGCGGCCACAACCTCCTGGTCTATCTTGCGGCCTTGTCCGTCCCGCTGACCGCCTGGGTGGTCTTCCGGACCCGCTTCGGGCTCAGGCTGCGGGCGGTCGGCGAGAATCCGAGCGCCGTCGACACGGCCGGCATCTCGGTCGACGGCATGCGCTTTCGCGCGCTGATGATCACCGGCCTGCTCTGCGGCATCGCCGGCGCCTATCTCTCGATCGCCCAGGGCGCCGGCTTCACCCGCGACATGAGCGCCGGCAAGGGCTTCCTGGCGCTGGCCGCCCTGATCTTCGGCAAGTGGCGGCCGGTGCCGGTGCTGCTCGCCTGCCTGCTCTTCGCCTTCGCCGATGCCGTCCAGGCCCGTCTGCAGGGGGTGAACCTGCCGCTCGTCGGCGAGGTCCCGACCCAGGCGATCCAGGCCCTGCCCTACCTCCTGACCATCCTGCTGCTGGCCGGCTTCGTCGGCCGGGCCGTGGCACCGAAGGCCATCGGCCAACCCTACGTGAAGGAACGATGAAGGACCTTCTGGCTCGGGCGCGCGCGGTCCAGGCCCGTGCCTACACCCCGTATTCGCGGTTCAAGGTCGGCTGTGCCTTGCGCAGTGCGGGCGGTGCGGTCTTCGTTGGCGCCAACGTCGAGAACGCGGCCTATCCGCAAGGCCTGTGCGCGGAGCGTTCGGCCGTGGCGGCGATGATCGCGGCCGGCGAGCAGCGCATCGCCGAGATCGTCGTCATCGGGTCCGGCAACGAGCCCTGCTCGCCCTGCGGCGGCTGCCGGCAGCTGCTCTCCGAGTTCGCCCCGCCGGCGACGCCCGTGCACATGGCGGGTGCGGACGGCAGCCTCGCCAGCACGACCATGGGCGCGCTCCTCCCCATGACCTTCGGCCCGCTGGCGCTGGGCACCGAGCCGGAGGCCGCACCGGTGACCGCCGCGGACATCGTCCGCCAACGCGTCGGCGGGGCATTTCCGCTGATCGCCATCGTGCTGGGCTCCGGCCTCGGCGGTTTCGCCGACCGGCTCGAAGATGCGACCGCCATCGCCTACGCGCACCTGCCGGGCTTCCCGCGCCCCTCCGTCGAGGGTCATGCCGGCCGGCTGGTGGTGGGAAGGAGCGGCGGGGTGAGCGTCGCCTGCCTGCAGGGCCGCCAGCATCTCTATGAAGGTCAGGGCACCGCTGCCGGCGCCATCATGGTCCGCACGCTCGCCACCCTGGGCACCCGCGTCCTGGTCCTCACCAACGCCAGCGGGGCGATCGCGCCGGGCATTGCCCCTGGCTCGATCGCGCTGGTCACCGACCACGTCAACATGCTGGGCGTGAACCCACTCACCGGCCCCAACGACGACGGCATCGGTCCCCGCTTTCCCGACATGAGCCGGGTCTACGATCCCGAGTTGATCGCGACGATCGAGGCGAGCGGCGCCGCGCTCGGCCTCGATCTCGCCCACGGCGTCTATCTCGCCACGCCCGGCCCCAGCTTCGAGACGCCGGCCGAGATCCGGGCCTTCCGGGCCCTGGGTGCCGATCTTGTCGGCATGTCGACCGTGCCCGAGGCGATTCTCGCGCGTCATGCCGGCATGAAGGTGCTGGGCCTTTCGATCGTCACCAACCGGGCTGCCGGGCTCGCCGACCAGCCCCTGAGCCATGCCGAGACCCTCGCCGTCGCCGGCAAGGCCGCGGGCGACCTCGAGCGGCTCCTGGCCCATGCGATGCAGGAGCTCGTCCGTCATGCGGCTTGACCTCGACGCCATTCTGGCCGCGGCCGATGCGCGGCCCGTCACGGCCGCCCTCGCCCGGCGCTTCGTTTCGGTGATCGACCTCACCACGCTGAGCGGCGACGAGACCGAGGCCGACATCGAGGCGCTCTGCGCCCGTGCAGAGAGCCATGGCGTCGCCGCCGTCTGCGTGCTGCCACAAATGATCGCGGCTGCGGCGCGCTGCCTCGCCGGCAGCCGGGTCAGGCTCGCCACGGTCGCCAATTTCCCCGCCGGTGGCGACGATCTCGCCGGCACGGCCGATGCCGTGGCCGAAGCAGTCGCCGCCGGTGCGCAGGAGGTCGACATCGTGGCCCCGCTGGCGGCCACGCTGGACGGCGACGTCGGGCTCACGGGCGAGCTGATCGCGCTCTGTCGCGACCGGGTCGGGCCGGACATCACGCTCAAGCTCATCCTCGAGACCGGCCGGCTCCAGCGCCCGGAGCTGATCACCGCCGTGGCCCGCTCCGCCGTCATGGCCGGCGTCGACTTCCTCAAGACCTCCACCGGCAAGATACCGGTCGGCGCCACGCCCGAGGCGGCCGCGCTCCTCTTCGCCGTGGCGCAGGAGGCCGAGGGGCGGGTGGGCGTGAAGGTGTCGGGCGGGATCAGGACCGCCCGGGATGCCATGCGCTACTGGCAGATCGGCGAGACGGTGATGGGCGCGGACTGGCTGACGCCAGCCCATTTCCGCCTCGGTGCGTCGAAGCTGCTCGACGAGCTGGAGGAGCTCGTCCGCCCTTGATCCTGCCGCAGGAGCTCATTGCCAGGAAGCGCGATCGCCGGGAGCTGACGGCGGACGAGATAGAGGCGGCCGTTCGCGGAATGGTGGACGGCGGGTTCGGCGACGCGCAGGTCGGTGCGTTCGCCATGGCCGTCGTCCTCAACGGCATGACGGAGGCGGAGACCGTGGCCCTGACCCGGGCCATGGCGGCCAGCGGCAAGCGGCTCTACTGGGCGGATCTGCCGGGGCCGACCCTGGACAAGCACTCGACCGGCGGCATCGGCGACAAGGTGAGCCTGATCCTCGCACCGCTCCTGGCGGCGGCCGGCGCCTATGTGCCCATGGTCTCCGGCCGCGGCCTCGGCCACACCGGCGGCACGCTGGACAAGCTCGAGAGCTTTAAGGGCTTCGACACGAGGCCCGATCTCGTCAGCTTCCGGCGGATCGTCCGCGAGGTGGGCTGCGCCATCATCGGCCAGACCGACGATCTCGCTCCTGCCGACCGGCGCCTCTATGCCATCCGCGACGTCACGGCCACGGTCGAGAGCCGGCCCCTGATCGTGGCCTCGATCCTGTCGAAGAAGCTCGCCGTCGGCGCCAACGGCCTGGTCATGGACGTCAAGGCGGGCAACGGTGCCTTCATGACGACCCTCGACGATGCCCGTGCCCTCGGGCGGGCGATCACCGATGTCGCCAACGCGGCGGGGCTGCCGACCCGGGCGATCCTCACCGACATGAGCCAATGCCTGGGCGACAATGCCGGCAATGCCCTGGAGGTGGCCGAGGTGGTGCGCTTCCTCGCGAGCTGGACCGAGCCGCGTCTCGCGCGGGTGATCCTGGCGCTCGGCGCCGAGCTCCTGCGGCTGGGTGGGCTCGAGGACGACCCCGAGGCCGGGCAGGGCCGCCTCGCCATGCTGCTCGCCGACGGCAGTGCCGCCGAATGCTTCGCGCGCATGGTCGCGGCGCAAGGCGGGCCGAAGGACGCGCTCTCGCCGGCGGCCCTGGCGCACGCGCGAGCCCCGGTGGTGGTCCCCGTCCCGGCGCCGACGGCCGGCCACGTGGCGGCGGTGGCCACCCGCGAGCTCGGCCTCGCGGTGATCGCCCTGGGCGGCGGCCGGACCAGCCCGGAGCAGAGCATCGACCATGCGGTGGGGCTGGCCGAGGTGAAGGGCATCGGTGCCACGGTCGAGGCCGGCGAGCCCCTGGCCCTCGTCCATGGCCGGCAACCGGAGCGGACCAGGGCCGTCGCCGCCCGGCTCGCTCGGGCCTTCACGCTCGCCGAGGCGCCGGTGGCGCCCGTCGATCCCGTCCTCGAGCGGCTCTAGACCGCGAGCTCGACGGTGACCGGCACGTGGTCGCTCGGCTGCTCCCAGCCGCGGGCGGCACGGGTGACCGAGGCGTCCTTCAACGCTGGCGCCAGCGCCGGCGTCAGCCAGACATGGTCGAGCCGGCGGCCGCGATCGGAGGCGTTCCAGTCGCGATTGCGGTAGCTCCACCAGGTGAACAGCTTCTGCTCGGGCGGGATGATCCGGCGCACGGCGTCGACCCAGCCGTGGCTGGCCTGCAGCCGGCCGAGCTTCTCGACCTCGATCGGCGTATGGCTGACGACGGTGAGGAGCTGCTTGTGGCTCCAGACGTCGGTCTCGAGCGGTGCGATGTTGAGATCGCCGACCAGCACCGCGCGCCGGGCGTCGTCCCGGATGCCCGCGAACCACTCGGCGAGCTCGTCCAGCATCATCAGCTTGTGGCGGAACTTCGGGTTCTCGTCCGGATCGGGCACGTCGCCGCCGGCCGGGACGTAGAGGTTGTGCAGCTCGATTCCGCCCGGCAGCGCACAGACAACGTGGCGGCTGTCGTCGATGCCGCACCATTTGTGCGTCCGGCAATCGGCGAGCGGCACCTTCGCGAGCACGGCAACGCCGTGATAGCCCTTCTGCCCGTGGACGAAGCGATGCGGGAAGCCGAGGTCGGCGATCAGGTCGTGCGGAAACTTGCCGTCCTCGACCTTGGTTTCCTGCAGGCACAGCACGTCGGGGTCGATCTCGGCCACGATCCGCCGCAGCGCTGCCTCGCGCAGCCGCACGGAGTTGGCGTTCCAGGTGGTGATCTTCAGGCGCAAGGGGGCGGGCTCTCCGGTTGCGGTCAAAGCAGCTCGTCGAGGAACGGCAACAGCGGGCGATCGGCTTCGGGCATCGGCAGCGCGAAGAGCTCCTTGGGCCGGAGCCAGCGGATCTCCTGGCCCTCGCGCGGCGTAGGCTCGCCCTCCCAGACGCGACAGACGAAGAGCGGCATCAGGAGGTGGAAGGTCGGGTAGCTGTGGCTGGCGAAGGTCAAGGGGGCAAGGCACGGAGCCCTGGTCAGGATCCCCAGCTCCTCCTCCAGCTCACGGACGAGGCAGGCCTCCGGCGTCTCGCCCGGCTCCACCTTGCCACCCGGAAACTCCCAGAGCCCGGCCATGCTCTTCTTCTCGGGCCGCGTCGCCACCAGCACCCGGGCATCCTCGTCGATCAGGGCCACGGCGGCGACGAGGACAAGTCGGCGCGGTTCAGCTTCGGTAGTCGGCATTGATGTCGATGTAGCCGTGCGTGAGGTCGCAGGTCCAGACGACGGCACATCCCGGGGCGGTCCCGACCACCACGTCGATCGCGATCTCGCGGCCCCGCAGGTGGCTCGCCACCGGCCGTTCGTCGAGATCGGGAACGGCGGCGCCGTCGCGTGCCACCCAATGGCCTCCGAAGGCCACGCCGAGGCGGTCGAGCTCGATCGCCTCGCCCGCCTTGCCGACCGCCATGACGATCCGCCCCCAATTCGCATCGGCACCGGCGATCGCCGTCTTGACCAGCGGCGAGTTCGCGATCGAGAGCCCGATGCGTCTTGCCGCTGCGTCGTCCCGCGCACCCTCGACGCTGATCGCGATGAACTTCTGCGCCCCCTCGCCGTCGCGCACCACCTGTTGCGCCAAGTCGATCGTCACGTCGTCCAGCGCCCGCGCGAACGCGGCGAGCCGCGGGTCACGGGGGTCGGCCACCGTGGCGTTGCCGGCGGCGCCGGTCGCGAAGAGAAGCAGGGTGTCCGAGGTCGACGTATCGCCGTCGACCGTGGTCGCATTGAAGGAACGCTCGCAGGCCTGGTTCAAGAGAGGTTGCAGCACCGCAGCCGGCAGGGCGGCGTCGGTGAACACGAAGGCCAGCATGGTCGCCATGTCCGGCGCCACCATCCCGGAGCCCTTGGCAATGCCGGTGATCACCACCGGCCGGCCGTCGATCTCGACGGCGCGCGACGACCATTTCGGGAAGGTGTCCGTGGTCATGATGGCCCGGGCCGCCGCCGTCACTGCCGCTTCGCCTGATGCCAGCGTCGCGGCCAGGCCGGGCAAGGCCGCTTCGATCCTCTCGACCGCGAGCCGCTCGCCGATCACGCCGGTGGAGGCGACGAACACCTCCTCGGCGGCGCAGCCGAAGATGGCGACGGCCTTGGCGACCTCGCGGAGCACCGCCGCGTCACCCTCCGCACCGCGGCAGACATTCGCATTGCCGGCATTGACCACGAGCGCCCGGGCCCGCCCGCCGGCGAGCGCCTCACGGCACCACGTGACCGGATGGCCAGGCGTGGCGGAGCGGGTGAAGACGCCGGCCACCGTCGAGCCCGGGGCGAGCTCGACGAGCAGCAAGTCCGTTCGGCCCTGGTAGCGAATGCCAGCCGCCGTCGCAGCGAAGCGCACACCCCCGACCGCGTGCGGCGGTCGCGGTTCGACGGGAGCCAGGGGCGATACGGGAATCGGCTTGGCCACGGCGATGGTTCCGGGACGAGGCGTTGCGGATGACGGCGGCGGTGTGGCGGGCCTTCGCCCGCGGCACGCCTACTCGACCGCGGTGCCGTCCATCTGGAAACGCTGCACCTCGGCACCCGACCGCACCTCCTCCAGGAGGTCCTCGATGGCAGTGCGCGTGAGGTCGGCGCGCAGCTGGCCCTCGCTTTCCGCGAAGCTGGGCTCGATCGCCTCCTTGGCCTCGACCAGGATCACGTGAAAGCCGAACTGGGTCGCCACGGGCTCGCTGCTGTAGCTGCCGGGCTCGAGGGCGAAGGCCGCTTCCTCGAAGGGCGGCACCATGGCACCTCGGCGGAACGTGCCGAGCTCGCCGCCGTTCGATGCCGCGGGATCGGTCGAGCGCTCGCGGGCGAGCTCGGCGAAATCCGCGCCGCCGTCGAGCTCGGCGATCACCTCGCGCGCCTCGGCCTCGGTCGCCACCAGGATGTGGCGTGCGGTCACCTGCTCGACGGCGAAGTCGGGCTCGGCCCGCAGCTCCGCATAGGCCGCCTGGAGTGCCGCGTCGTCAGTCGCCGCAGCGACGGCCCGCTCGATCATCGTCTGGCGCAGGACGTCGGCGCGGGCGCGCTCGATGGCCGCCTCGACCTCGGGATCGGCGGCCATGTCGGCGGCCTCGGCGGCCTGGAGCAGCAGATGCCCATCGATCAACCGATCGAGCAGTGGCTCGTAGATGGCCTCGATCGGCATCTGCCGGAACTGCTCGGGAAGCTCGAGGTAGCTCTCGCGCAGATCGCTCAGGCGGAACTCGGTGCCGTCGACGATGGCCACGACGGGGTCATCCTCGGCCTGAACCGGGCTGGCCAAGGCCAGGCCGACTGCCAAGCCGAGCGCAAGGAGACGGGTCATGAGGGAAGCTTTCGGCTGGAAGGGGGGCTGTGTCGCGGCGCATAGAGCCACAGTCTGTGGCTGTGGACAAGCCATGCCGCAGCGCTCCGCTTCGCCACGGCGCACCTCCTGCCGGGAGGCCGGGCACCTGATCGAGGTCCTGCTCACCGCCCGTTAACGCCTGCTCCGTAGAATGGCCGGCCACCGGGCGCCCGGCCGGCGCGTTGACTCCCCTGGGGTGCGACCTTATCTGACGTGGGGATTCGGCGGTGCTCGGCAGGCGCCGGCCGTTGCGCATGCGAAAAAAGGCAAGCTCCAATCATGTTCGGCGCCATCGCCCGGAAGTTGTTCGGCACGACGAACGATCGTCTGATCAAATCGAACCGCAAGGTGATCGACGCCGTCAACGCGCTGGAACCCGCCTTCGAGGCCCTGGACGATGCCGCCATTCGCGGCAAGACGGAGTCGTTCCGTGCTCGTCTCGCGGCTGGCGAGGCCCTGGACGATCTGTTGCCGGAGGCGTTCGCGACGGTGCGCGAGGCCGCCAAGCGCACGCTCGGCCAGCGGCATTTCGACGTGCAGCTGATGGGCGGGCTGTTCCTGCACCGGGGATCGATCGCCGAGATGAAGACCGGCGAGGGCAAGACCCTGGTCTCGACGCTCGCTGCATACCTGAATGCGCTTGCCGGCAACGGGGTGCACGTCGTGACCGTGAACGACTACCTCGCGCGGCGCGACAGCCAGTGGATGGGCCAGATCTACGGGTTTCTCGGCCTGTCCGTCGGCTGCATCGTCCCGGGCATCGGCGAGGCCGAGCGGCGCGCCGCCTACCAGGCCGACATCACCTACGGCACCAACAACGAGTTCGGCTTCGACTACCTGCGCGACAACATGAAGCTCTCGCTCGAGAGCATGGTTCAGCGCGGGCACAACTTCGCCATCGTCGACGAGGTCGACAGCATCCTGGTCGACGAGGCGCGGACACCGCTGATCATCTCCGGACCCGCGGAGGGCGGCTCGGAGCTCTATGTCGCCATCAACAAGCTGATCCCGCAGCTCGCCGACGACGACTTCGAGAAGGACGAGAAGCAGCGGTCCGTCACCCTGACCGAGCAGGGGACCGAGCGGATCCAGCAATTGCTGCTGCAGTCCGGCCTGTTGAAGGAGGGGGACCTCTACGACCCGCAGAACATCACGCTGGTCCACCACGTGCAGGAGGCGCTCCGGGCGCACAAGCTCTTCACCCGCGACGTCGACTACCTGATCAAGGACGGCAGGGTCATCATCGTCGACGAATTCACCGGCCGCATGATGGAAGGCCGGCGCTACTCCGGCGGCCTCCACCAGGCGCTCGAAGCCAAGGAGGGGGTGACGATCCAGCCGGAGAACCAGACGCTGGCGTCGATCACCTTCCAGAACTACTTCCGCCTCTACAAGAAGCTGGCCGGGATGACCGGCACGGCGGCGACCGAGGCGGCGGAGTTCGCCGAGATCTATCGCCTCGAGGTGATCGAGATCCCCACCCACCGGGCGCTGATCCGCGTCGACGAGGACGACGAGGTCTACCGGACGGCGCGCGAGAAGCAGACGGCGATCGCCGAGGACATCGTCGCCGCCCACGAGCGTGGCCAGCCGGTGCTCGTCGGCACGGTCTCGATCGAGAAGTCCGAGGCCCTGGCGGCGGCGCTGAAGAAGAAGCAGATCCCGTTTCACGTGCTGAACGCCCGCTACCACGAGCAGGAGGCCATGATCATCGCCCAGGCGGGTCGCCCCGGTGCGGTCACCATCGCCACCAACATGGCCGGGCGCGGCACCGACATCCAGCTCGGCGGCAACGCCGACATGCGCATCCTCCAGGAGCTCGGCCCCGAGCCGCCCGCCGACCGGGCGGCGGCGATCCGGGCGGAGATCGCGCGCGAGGCCGAGAAGGTGAAGGCGGCGGGCGGCCTCTACGTCATCGGCACCGAGCGGCACGAGAGCCGCCGGATCGACAACCAGCTGCGGGGCCGGTCGGGGCGGCAGGGCGACCCCGGACGAACCAAGTTCTTCCTGTCGCTCGAGGACGACCTGATGCGCATCTTCGGGTCCGAGCGGATGGACGGGATGCTGCAGAAGCTCGGCCTGAAGGAAGGCGAGGCGATCATCCATCCCTGGATCAACAAGGCGCTCGAGAAGGCCCAGCAGAAGGTCGAGGCCAGGAACTTCGAGATCCGCAAGAACCTGCTCAAGTACGACGACGTCATGAACGACCAGCGCAAGGTCGTCTACGAGCAGCGGCTCGAGTTGATGCAGGCCGAGAATGTCGCGGACACCGTTCGCGACATGCGCGCCGAGGTCATCGAGGACGTGGTCGCGAAGCACATTCCGGAAAAGTCCTACCCGGAGCAGTGGGACGGAGCAGGCCTCGAGCAGGACGCCAAGCGTCTGCTGGCCGTCGACGCGCCGGTCACCGAGTGGCTGCAGGAGGAGGGCATCGCCGAAGCGGAGATCAAGGAGCGTCTCGAGGAGCTGGTCGAGCGCCGGGCGGCGCAGAAGATCGCGAACTATGGCGAGCCGATGATCCGCATGGCGGAAAAGAGCCTGCTGTTGCAGATCCTCGACCATCTCTGGAAGGAGCACCTGCTGCAGCTCGATCACCTGCGCCAGGGCATCCATCTGCGCGGCTACGGCCAGCGGGACCCCTTGAACGAGTACAAGCGCGAGGCCTTCGTTCTGTTCGAGGCGATGCTGACACGGCTGCGCGAGACGGTGACGCAGGTGTTGTCGCATTTGGAGATTCGCATGCCACAGCCGGGTGCGATGATGGCCGACGCTGCGGCGACTGCCGGTGGCGGGGCGCCATCAGAGGCCGCGGCCGGCGGTGCCGCGGCGCTGGCGGCACAGGGGTTGCGATCGCGGCAGGGGAGCCTGGTCGAAGGTGGCGTCGCGACCGCGGAGCGGCCGAGTGTTGCCGAGGCGCAGGCTGACGGCGGCATCTATGGCAAGGTGCCGCGCAACGCGCCCTGCCCTTGCGGGTCGGGCAAGAAGTTCAAGCAGTGTCACGGGCGGATCGGCTGAGCGACGCGCCGCCCTGACCGAGCGGCGGCGGACCGCCGGCCACGACCCGGACTATCGATCGCCATCGAGGCCGGCTCGGCGCTGGTGTCGGTTGGGCGTCAGCCTTCGAGATCGAGCCGGCGTCCACGAGCATGCCGCGTGTCACCGCGCCGCTTTCGCCGACGATCCGCAGCCGCGGCAGGGGCGTTGGCTGGCCGCCCGTCGAAAACTGAATAGGGGCGAAAATCGGGCGCATGGCGACGTTCTGGCCGTTCCACACGGCCATCCGGCATCAGGATCTCGATCTGCGGCGCCGCGGCCGTGAGCCTCGACATGGCACCTCCAACCTCTTTCCCTACGGCAAATTGTAGCCGAAAGTGAACAACATGGACGCTTCAAGCGGGAAGACGCCTACCGGGGTGTTGGGAGAATCTTAATCTTTGCGAGCTATGACGAGCTCTGGCAAAGCTACACTCGAAGGTTTGGGTAGCCGGCCGGCTCACTGCGTCGGCGGAGGCTGTCTGCTGTGGCAAGGGAAAGGTCGAAGAATGCAGCGCCGGCTGTTCGGCACCGATGGAATTCGCGGCACCAGCAACACCTATCCGATGACCGCCGAGGTGGCGCTCGGGCTCGGCCGGGCGGCCGGCAGCCTCTTTCGTCGCGCCGACCATCAGCAGCGGGTGGTGATCGGCAAGGATACCCGGCTGTCCGGCTACATGATCGAGACGGCACTGACCGCCGGCTTTCTCTCGGCCGGCATGCGGGTGATGCTGACCGGACCCGTGCCGACCCCGGCAGTCGCCTTTCTCACCCGCTCGCTGCGCGCCGATATCGGTGTGATGGTCTCGGCCTCGCACAATCCCTTCGAGGACAACGGCATCAAGCTCTTCGGCCCCGACGGCTTCAAGCTCTCGGACGCCCTCGAAGCCGAGATCGAGGCGCGGATGGGGGCCATGGGTGCCAATGGCGAGGCGCCGGCGGACGAGATCGGCCGCGCGATGCGCTACGAGGACGCGCGCGGCCGCTATGTCGAGAACCTGAAGAGCAGCTTTCCGCGCGGTCTCGATCTCGCCGGTCGCAAGATCGTCGTCGACTGCGCCAATGGCGCTGCCTATCACATCGCACCCGAGCTCTTCTTCGAGCTCGGTGCGGCGGTGTCGACCATCGGCGTCACGCCGGACGGGCGCAACATCAACGCCGGTTGCGGCTCGACCTACCCGAGTGCCATCCAGAACGCGGTCCGCGAGCAGGGCGCCGATCTCGGGATCGCCCTCGACGGCGACGCCGACCGCGTGGTGCTGGTCGACGAGAAGGGCCGGCTGGTCGACGGCGACCAGGTGCTGGCGCTGATCACCGCGAGCTGGGCAGCGGCGGGCCGACTGACCGGCGGCGGCATTGTCGCGACCCTGATGTCGAATTTCGGACTCGAGGGCTTCGTCAACGGCCTCGGCCTGGCGCTGCACCGGACGAAGGTTGGCGACCGCTATGTGGTGGAGCGGATGCGCGACGGCGGCTTCAATGTCGGCGGCGAGCAGTCCGGGCATGTCGTCCTGACGGATTTCGCGACCACCGGCGACGGGCTGCTGGCGGCGTTGCAGGTGCTCGCCGTTCTCTGCCGCAGCGATCGCCCGGTGAGCGAGCTCTGCCGGGCCTTCACCCCGCTGCCGCAGGAGCTGCGCAACGTGCGGATCGCCAGCGCCGTCGATCTCGGCGGCCCAGCCTTGAGCCGCGTGATCGCAGCCAATGCGGCACGTCTCGAGGGGCGCGGCCGGCTGGTCGTCCGACCGTCCGGCACCGAGCCGCTGATCAGGGTGATGGTCGAGGCGGACGACGAGCGGCTGCTGGAGGATGTGCTGGCGACGGTTACACAGGCGATCGAGCGCGAGGCTGTTGCGGCCTGACGGCCGGCAAAATTCTACTTATAGTTGATTTCGTCCAGCTTCGGGTGTTAGCTGGCCACCATTTCCGGCTGAGACGGTGGCTCGAGGCTCATGTGGATCTGGCTCGGCATCCTCCTTCTGCTGCTCGGCGCCTGCAATGCGCCCGCCTGGCGGCATGCCGCCGACGGGGTCGATGACGGCAGCATCGAGCCTGCGGCCGGCTCGGCGTCCGACGCGACGGAGCCGCGGCCGCTGGTCGCCTGGCCGCCGGCGGCGTCGTGCGCCGATCTCGTCCACGAGCTGGTGGCCATGGATGCGGCATCGGCGCACCGTCTCGATGGTGCCGCATCACCTCTGGGCGCTGCATCGGTCGCACCGGGCACCGTGGTCCTTCGTGTCGACCTGCCCGTTCCGCAGGTTGCCGTTGCCGACCTCGGCAGCTTCGACTGTGCCCTCGTGGTCGGGCCCGCATCGCCGCTGCCCGCCGCCGCCGACCGGGTCCTGGACCAGAGGACCGTTCAGTCGAGCCATCGGTCGGGCACCCGGCGCGGGCCCAACCCCGAGCACCACCGGCTGGAGAGGGAGCTTGCGGCCGCCCGCCGCGCCGGTACGTCGGGCGATGTTTCGCTCCTCAAGACGGGCGACCCCATGCTCGACCTCATCGGCACGGTCGCCGGCGGGATCATCGACGGGATCGACGCCTTCTCGGCGGATCGGGACGCCCGAAGGTTGGAGACGGCACTCGCCGCGACACCTGCGTTCATCGATGAGCCGATCGAACAACCCTACAGCTACACCCTCAGCGAGATCGAGGCCCAACGCCGCGCCTTCGTGCCGATCGCCTTGCACGATCGTGCTGCCGGTACGGCGCTACACGCATCGGTGACGGTTGCCGAGCAGCGGCGCTTCGCCGTGGCGGTCGATCGGCACCCTGGCGACGTCGGGCAGCCGCAGCTCTCCGCGCCGACGCCGACGACGCCGGCCGAACTCGACGCCTGGCGGCAGGCGACACCCACAATGAGCATGCGAACGGCCTTGGCGCATATCGCGGGCATCGCCGAAGCCGACGGCGAACCGACTGCCGCGACGCTCGACCTTGCCATCGCCGCCACGCGCGCAACGCGGCCCGACCGGCAATGGGCTGCTGCTGCCGGCGATGCGCCGCTGCGCCCGCCCCGTCCGGGCGCGGCGGCATCGACGGCCGCCGTGGGCTCGAACGACATCCCGGCAGCCGTCGGCAGGAGTCTCGGCGCCCTCGAGCCTGCCGTCGGTCCGCTGCCCGCGGATGAGCACGGCACCGATGCGGCGCGAGCGGCCGCTGCGACCGATCTGCTGCAGCTAAACCTTCTGGAGGTCGGGACCGACGGCGTCGCCGCGTTCTACATTACGGCCGAGCACATTGTCGTGCCGGCCGAGGCCGTCGGCCGCTCGAGCCTCGTTGCGGTGCGCTACCCGGACGGCATGCGTGCCCATGGCCTGGTCGAGCTGATCGACGGCCAGCTCGGGCTGGCGCTGGTCTACCTGCCCCGACGCGGCGAACCCCTGCCCCTTCACCGCGCACCGAGCCCCGCGCCCGACACGACGAGCCCGCCTGGAATGCCCTGGGTCGTCGACGGCGGGGTCAGCGGCCTCTTCGTCAGCGATGCGGCCACGTCGATGCCGCGTTGGATCGACGCCACGAGGCTGGACCGCTTCGTCGCCCGCCTGGACACACACTGAGCGGCCGGCGGCACCGCCCCAGCGGCGCCGGCCTCCCCCTGCGGGAGGCGCGCCTGTCGTTCGACGGTGGGCGGTCGCCGAGGATGACCGGGTCGAGTCACGTGACGGTGCCAAGCGCTCCCGAAGGCGGACGCAGGTGGGGACCGGCGAGCCGGCGAGGCCGTCACCGTCACCAGGCTGGGGAAGGACCCTGACCTCCAGGCCGTCGCACATGCTCGGCCCATGGATCGGATCAGGGGCATCCTGGCCTCGGCTGGCCGTCCCTCGCCGACAGGGTCGCACGGCGGGCCCCGGGACGGCTGGCAATGCCGTGGAAGGGGATCGACTGGTGCCGGCCAGGGGTGGCCGGCGCTGCGCTCGCGCTTCGCCTGGACAGTCTTGCGGATCGGCGCGCCGGCGCTGGCCAGTGCATGCGGCGCCGGGCACGTGGCCGGCATCGAGACGAGGCTCGACGCCTTGCCGGACGATGCGGCCGGCCTATGCGAGATGATTGTCGCGCGGCGGCATGGCATCGCCGGGACGGCGGCCGCCGATTGGGCCCGCGAGGCGCTGAAGCTGGCCCCGGGTGGCGTCGAGCGCCGCTGCCGCCGCTGATGGAGAGGCGAGCGCTGCCATCCTCGATCTTGCGGCGACGCTGCGGCGAACGCCGATCGGGCCGCGCGAGGTCATCACCCTCGATTGCGCCGCGTGTTGCCTGGACGGATGGCGGCGGCTGGTCGGCGAGCACGAGACCGAGAGCCTCGGCTTCGTCGCCGCCAGGCCGACGGTGACCGCCATCCATCGGCCGACGAGGGGTCGCTGCGACGGCGGGTGCATGGCGCAGACGGCGATGCCAACCGGCTCGGTCCAGTGCGGCATGGCCGGACCCCACATGTTGCCGATCAGCCTGGTCACCAGGCTCGACAATCACGGTCGGCGCAGCCGACAGGGCGCGATCCTCGCCTGTCTCGGCGCCGACATCCCCAGACCCGCCGTGGTCGACCGGTGCAGCCCAGGTCGCCGCCCGCAACCTGCTGGCCAACCATGGCCGTTTCAGATCACGGCGGCGGAGCGTCCGCATGCCGACGACACCCCGAGCCGCGTCCTCGGCCACACGACGAGGCTGGGCGGCACGGAGCGCGCCGGCCAGGGTGGCCGTGCCCCTCCGGGGTCTGCAGAAGCCGAAGCCTTCGGCGACGACCGGGCCCTGCCGCTCGGGCTGCTGGGTCGATGTCGGGGACGACCGCTCGGGGGCGGGTCCTGACCCGCCGACAGCCGCCTGCTCTTGCTCTCTCGGCCGCTCTTTGCCGCCCCATGCACCATCCGAAGGGGCGCTACCACTCCAGCGGCCGCGCCACGGCAAATCCGAGCATGGCGCGCAGCAAATCGGCGTCGGACGGCTTCGCCAGGAAGCCCCGAGGGGCCATCAACTCGACGGTCATCAGCGACCGATTCGGCGCAGGTTGATCGTCAAAGCCCGACCTCGCCGGCGAACCACGGGTGGCCATCCGGCAGCTGCGCCACGTGGTGGAACACGAGCACGGGCGCCCGACCCGGCGACCTCTTGGGGGCGAAGAGCGGGTGCAGCACGATGCCGGATGGCCGGCAAGGAGACGGCCGGCGACGTCAGCTGCCAATCGCCTGGATCAGCTCGCGACCGGCGGCGATGAAGCGGGCGGGGTCCCG
>CAYWSB010000091.1:0-21125 GCA_964460465.1 uncultured Geminicoccaceae bacterium
TCGGCGATCTGCCGAACGTCTATCTCTATGCCGCGAACAACCCGTCCGAGGGCACGATCGCCAAGCGGCGGGCGGCGGCGACGCTGGTCAGCCACCTCACCCCGCCCGTGGCGCATGCCGGCCTCTACAAGGGGCTGGTCGAGCTCAAGGGCTCGCTCGACCGCTGGCGTGGCCTCGCCCCGGACGCGCTCGACGAGCGGACCAAGCTGGCCGAGTTGATCCAGCTCCAGGCCGCCGGGCTCGAGCTGGCCGCTGCCGGGCCCGCCTGGGGCGATGCCGCCACGGCCGAGATCGCAAGGCTCACCGGGGCGGTGCTGGACCTGGAGTACACGTTGATCCCGCACGGCCTGCATGTCATCGGCGAGCCCTTGTCGGTGGCCGCCCGGGTCGACATGCTGGCCGCCATGGCCGAGGCGAACGGCGGCCCGGTGCCGGCGCGGGCAGCGCTCGAGGCCCTGGCCCTGGGCACCGCCCCCGAGGCTGCCCTGGCCCTGACCGAGACACCGCGCGACGCGGCCATGCTCGAGCAGCTCCGCCAGCTCGCCCGAAGCGAGCGGCTGCTGGCCGACGACCACGAGCTGCCGGCGATCATCCGCGCCCTCGACGGCCGCTTCGTCCGGCCGGTCCCGGGCGGCGACCTGCTCCGCCAGCCGGCAATCCTGCCGACCGGCCGCAACCTGCACGGCTTCGATCCCTTCCGCCTGCCTTCGGCCTTCGCCGTCGCCGATGGCGCCAAGCAGGCGCAGCGGCTGATCGACCGGCACATGGCCGACGGCAACAAGCTGCCCGAGACGGTGGCCATGGTGCTCTGGGGCACCGACAACCTGAAGTCAGAGGGCGGCCCGATCGCCCAGGTGCTGGCGCTCATCGGTGCCCGGCCGCGCTTCGACTCCTATGGCCGGCTGGCCGGTGCCGAGCTCGTGAGCCTGGCGGAGCTGGGCCGGCCGCGGATCGACGTGGCGGTCACCCTCTCCGGCATCTTCCGCGACCTCCTGCCCCTGCAGACGAAGCTCCTGGCCGAGGCCTGCTATCTCGCCGCCAGCGCCGACGAGCCCGGCGAGCAGAACTTCCTGCGCCGCAACGCGCTGGCCCACATGGCGCGGCACGGCTGCGACCTCGAGACCGCGGCCCTGCGCGTCTTCAGCAACGCCGACGGCGCCTACGGCTCGAACGTCAACCAGCTCATCGACAGCGGCGCGTGGGACGACGAGGACGAGCTGGCCGAGACCTACACGCGGCGCAAGTGCTTCGCCTACGGCCGGAGCGGCAAGCCGGTGCGCCAGGCCGAGCTGCTCGGCAGCGTGCTGGCCGGGGTCGAGCTCGCCTACCAGAACCTCGAATCGGTCGAGCTCGGGGTCACGACGGTCGACCACTATTTCGACAATCTCGGCGGCATCAGCCGGGCCGTGGCACGGGCCAAGGGAGTCGAGACGCGCGACGGCCGCGAGGCGGTGCCCGTCTACATCGGCGACCAGACCAAGGGGGCCGGCACCGTGCGGTCGCTGGGCGAGCAGGTGTCGCTCGAGACCCGGACCCGGATGCTCAATCCGAAGTGGTACGAGGGCATGCTCGAGCACGGCTACGAGGGTGTCCGGCAGATCGAGGCGCACGTCACCAACACGATGGGCTGGTCGGCGACGACCGGCCAGGTGGCACCCTGGGTCTACCGCGAGATCTCGCAGACCTTCGTGCTCGACCCGGCCATGCGCGAGCGGCTGGCGACGCTGAACCCCAAGGCCTCGGCCAAGGTCGCGAGCCGCCTGATCGAGGCCTACGAGCGGCAATACTGGGAGCCCGATGCGGCGACGCTCGAGGCGTTGCGCGAGTCCTGCGAGGACCTCGAGGACCGGCTCGAAGGCATCGTGCCGCAGACGACGAGCGGCACGGGCCAATCCCCGACGATGGCGCCCAAAGCGATGACCAAGGAGATGGCAGCGTGACCACGCTTACCCTGGATATGCCCCGGCACAAGCTGCACCCGACGGCGCAGAAGCGTGAGGACGGGGAGGGCAGCGTGCAGGTCAAGCTCGACCCGAACGTCAAGATCGACGGGGCGAAGGTGTTCGCGGTCTACGGCAAGGGTGGCATCGGCAAGAGCACCACCTCGTCCAACCTCTCGGTCGCCTTCTCGAAGCTCGGCAAGCGCGTCCTGCAGATCGGCTGCGACCCGAAGCACGATTCGACCTTCACGCTGACCAAGAAGCTGATGCCGACGGTCATCGACGTGCTCGAGTCCGTGAACTTCCACGCCGAGGAGCTGCAGGTCGAGGACTTCGTCTACGAGGGCTACAACGGCGTCATGTGCGTCGAGGCGGGTGGTCCGCCGGCCGGCACCGGGTGCGGCGGCTACGTCGTCGGCCAGACGGTCAAGCTCCTGAAGGAGCACCACCTCCTCGAGGAGACCGACGTCGTCATCTTCGACGTGCTGGGCGACGTGGTCTGCGGCGGCTTCGCGGCCCCGCTGCAGCACGCCGACCGGGCGATCATCGTCACCGCCAACGACTTCGACTCCATCTACGCGATGAACCGCATCGTCGCCGCCATCAAGGCCAAGTCGAAGAACTACGACGTGCGGCTCGGCGGCGTGATCGCCAACCGCTCTCGCGATACCGACCAGATCGACAAGTTCAACGCCGTGGTCGGGCTCAAGACCATGGGGCACTTCCAGGATCTCGACGTCATCCGCCGCTCGCGGCTGAAGAAGTGCACCCTCTTCGAGCTCGACCCCACGCCCGAGATCGTGGCCGTCCAGCAGGAGTACCTGAAGGTCGCCGAGGCCCTCTGGAACGGGGTGGAGCCGATGGAGGCCACACCGATGCGCGACCGCGACATCTTCGAGCTTCTGGGCTTCGACTGATGAGCACCTCGACCTACCAGAGCCGGCGCAGCCAACTGCACGAGTATTTCGACCGCACCGCGGTCGACGCCTGGGCCCGGCTGACCACCGACGCCCCGGTCAGCGGCATCCGGGCGACCGTCCGCGCCGGCCGTGACGCGATGCGCGCCACGCTGCTCGGCTGGCTGCCGCACGACCTCACCGGCTGCCGGCTCCTGGATGCCGGCTGCGGCACCGGGGCGCTCGCCGTCGAGGCGGCCCGGCGCGGGGCCGAGGTGGTGGCGATCGACCTCTCGCCGACCCTGGTGGGTCTCGCCCGGGAGCGGTTGCCCGCGATCGCCGCTCCGGGGCGGATCACCTTTCTGACCGGCGACATGCTCGACCCGGCGCTCGGCCGGTTCGACCACGTCGTCGCCATGGACAGCCTGATCCACTACACGGCCCCGGACATCGTCCGCGTGCTCGCCGGCTTCGCCGCACGCACCGCCGGTTCGATCCTCTTCACCTTCGCGCCGCGCACCCCGGCCTTGGCCACCATGCACGCCGTGGGCAAGCTCTTTCCCAAGGGCGACCGGGCGCCGGCGATCGAGCCCGTGGCCGAGGCGCGGCTGCGCGGCCTGATCATCGACGACGCCGAGCTCGCCGAGTGGATGCCGGCCCGCAGCCAGCGCATCGCCCGCGGCTTCTACACCAGCCAGGCCATGGAGCTCCGGCGCCCATGAGCAAGGCGGCAGTCGGCAGGCTCAACGACCAGCTGGCGAAGGCCTGGATCATCCTCGGCCCCCGCTTTCTGCCGTTCGCCGATGCGGCGAGCGCCGACCTGCCGCTGCCGCGCCTGCTGCGGCTGTCGCTCTTCCAGATTTCCGTCGGCATGGCCGTGGTGCTGCTCACCGGCACGCTCAACCGGGTGATGATCGTCGAGCTGGGCGTGCCCACGTGGCTGGTGGCGCTGATGGTCTCGCTGCCGCTCCTCTTTGCACCGTTCCGGACCCTGGTCGGGTTCAAGTCGGACAACCACCGCTCGTTCCTCGGCTGGAAGCGCGTGCCCTACATCTGGATGGGCACGATGATCCAGTTCGGCGGCCTGGCGATCATGCCGTTCGCCCTGATCGTGCTGTCGGGCGACACCACCAACGCCCCCGACTGGCTGGGCCCGGCGGGCGCCGCGCTCGCCTTTTTCATGGTCGGCGTCGGGCTGCACACCACGCAGACGGCCGGCCTCGCCCTGGCGACCGACCTCGCCCCCGTGGACAAGCGGCCGCGGGTGGTGGCCCTGCTCTACGTCACCCTGCTTCTCGGCATGGTCGGCGCCTCGCTGCTCTTCGGCTGGCTCCTGCGCGACTTCAGCCAGGTCAAGCTCATCCAGGTGATCCAGGGGGCGGCCGTGATCACCATGGCGCTCAACATCGTGGCGCTCTGGAAGCAGGAGGCGCGGAACCCCGAGGCCACCCGCCACGACGCCCCGCAGCCGAGCTTCCGCGACTCCTGGAACGCCTTCGTCAACGGCGGCCGGGCGGCTCGGGTGCTGGTCGCCGTGGGCCTGGGCACCGCCGCCTTCAGCATGCAGGACGTCCTCCTCGAGCCCTATGGCGGCGAGATCCTCGGCCTCACCGTGGGCCAGACGACGATGCTGACGGCACTCCTCGCCGGCGGCTCGTTGCTCGGCTTCGGCGTGGCGGCGAGGCGGCTCGGCCGGGGCAGCGATCCCTACCGTCTCGCCAGCCTGGGCCTGCTCGCCGGCCTCGTCGCCTTCTCGGCTGTGATCTTCGCCGAGCCGCTGGACTCGGCGACGCTGTTCCGCTGCGGCACCTTCCTGATCGGCCTCGGCGGCGGGCTGTTCGCCGTCGCGATGCTGACCGCCAGCATGTACCTCGCCAGGGAAGGCCAGAGCGGCCTCGCGCTCGGCGCCTGGGGGGCCGTCGTCGCCACCTCGACCGGCGTCGCCGTCGGGCTCGGCGGTGCGATCCGCGACCTCGTCACCAGGCTCGCGACGAATGGCGCCCTCGGCCCGGCCATGACCGGCCCCGAGGTCGGCTACAGCGTCGTCTACCATCTCGAGATCGCTCTCTTGTTCGCCACCCTCGTCGCCATCGGGCCGCTCGTGCGCTCGGCCCGCAGCGGCGACGATCGTTCCCCCCAGCCCGGCAAGTTCGGCTTGAGCGAGTTCCCGGCCTGAACCCCGCAACTTCGGAGACGTCAGATGGAAACAGGCGCAATCACCGGCTATATCGATGTTGCACAGGTCGTGCTCTATATCTTCTGGGGCTTCTTTTTCTGTCTCGTCATCTATCTCCTGCGCGAGAACAAGCGGGAGGGGTATCCGCTCGATCCCGACGGCGGCCGCAACGACATCGGCAATTTCCTGTTGCCGATCCCCGCACCCAAGACCTTCCAGCGCGCCGAGGGCGGCACGTATTCCGTGCCCGACGGCATCTTCGACACCCGGCCGATCAAGGGCGCGCCGCTCGAGCGGTTCCCGGGCGCCCCGATCGAGCCCTCCGGCAACCCGATGCTCGATGCGATCGGCCCCGGCTCCTATGCCGTGCGGCAGGACGTGCCGGACGTCACCTTCGACGGCAAGGTCCGCCTCGTCCCCCTGCGCATCGAGGATCATTTCGAGATCGCGCCGGAGGATCCCGATCCGCGCGGCATGCCGGTCAGGGGCTGCGACGGCGAGGTCGGCGGCAAGATCGTCGACGTCTGGGTCGACCGGTCCGAGGCGATCGCGCGCTACTACGAGGTCGAGATCGCGGGCGGCGGCCGCGTGATGCTGCCGATCACCATGGCCCGCCTCTACCGGAACGAGGGCTACGTCGCGGTCAAGTCGATCCGCGGCGCCCATTTCGCCGACGTGCCGCGACTGCGGAATCCCGAGCAGATCACCCACCTCGAGGAGGACAAGGTCTGCGCGTACTATGGTGGCGGCACGCTCTACGCCAGCGCCGACCGGCTCGGGCCGATCCTGTGAGCGCCCGTCTCGAGCCGCACCACAGCGAGGCGATGGGCGAGCACGACCACGAGCCCATCCCCGGGCTGCCGGGCCGGCTGCCGGAGGGCGAGAGCGTCCTCTGGCAGGGTGCACCGGACTGGCGGAGCCTCGCGATCCGGGCCTTTCACGCCCGGAAGGTGGCGGTCTACTGCCTCCTGCTGATGGCCTGGCACTTCTACGGCCGGCTCTACGACGGCTATTCGGTCGCCATGGCGCTCAACGCCCTGATGATCCCGGTGCTGCTCACCATCGCGGTGACCGCGCTCCTGACCGGCCTCGGCTGGCTCAGCGCGCGTACCACGATCTACACGATCACCAGCCGGCGGGTCGTGCTGCGCGCCGGGATCGCCATTCCGATGAGCATCAACATCCCGTTCAAGAGCCTGTCGGAAGGCAGCCTCAGGCTGCACCGCGACGGCACCGGCGACGTCGTGCTCAAGATCGCCGGCAACGATCGCATCGCCTACCTGCATCTCTGGCCGCATGTCCGCCGCTGGCGGTTCAAGCGGCCCGAGCCGATGCTCCGCTGCATCCCGGAGCCGCTGCAGGCTGCCGAGATTCTCGGACGTGCCGTCAACCCTGCCGCTCCGCCGGAGCTGCGGGCCGTCGACAGCGACGCCGCGCGGCCGACGACCGCCGCCCGGCCGGCTGCCTCGACCGGTCGGCCCACGCCGACCCGGGGCAATCGGCCACGGCTGGCCGCCGCGGCGCGCTGAACCCATGTCTTTGGAGGGAAAGACTTGGCAACGCGCACCCAACCGACCACTGCCCACATCCCGAAGCCGGCGCTCGTGGGCGTGGCACTGCTCGTGGGCTTCACGCTCCTGGCCGTCGTCGGCGGCAAGGAGCTCGATGTCGGCACCATTAAGAACCCCGAAGCCGCCGTCGCGGTCACCCGCGAGCTGCGCTTCGAGGATCGGGCGGATGGTGCCCTCCTCGTCCTCGAGGGGCCCGACGACGCGCTCGTCTACCTGATCGAGCCCGGCACCAACAGCGGCTTCGTCCGCGGCGTGCTCAGGGGCTTCGCCCGCGAGCGCCATCGCTCCGGTGTCGGGATCGAGCCGCCGTTCTTGCTTTCGGCGCTGGTCGATGGTCGGATGTTCCTCGAAGATCCGGAGACCGGGCGGAAGGTCCCCCTGGACGGCTTCGGCCGCACCAATGCGGAGGCCTTTGCCCGGATCCTTCTGGCCAAGGGAGGGACATCTTCATGATCGCTGGTTTTCTGATGAGCCGCCAGACCTTCGAGGTGCCGTGCACCGTCGAGGTCGAGCACAGCTTCGACAGTCTCCATGCCTATGCCGATCTCGACGGCGACATCGAGATCCACCCGGGCGACGAGGTGATCATCCACGACGCGCCGACCGACGTGCCCTACGGCGAGACCCGGGTCGTGCGGTCGACTGCGACCGTGATCCGGGCGTCGGCGCTCGAGCGCGCCTGGACCAGGGTGACCGGCCGGCTGGAGTTCATGGAGCTTCTGGAATTCAGCTTTTCTTCGGGGACCAAGCTATGAGCGCGTCGATGACCGCCTCGACCGAGACCGTTGCCCCGCGCCAGCGCGCGGTCAACGAGACCACCCGGATGGCTCAGGAAACCACGATGCTGAGCCCCCGCTTCTACACCACCAACTTCGCCGAGATGGACAAGCTCGACGTCGAGCCGATCCGCGACCAGTGGGACGCCCTGATCAAGGAGATGCAGGACGACCCCAACAAGGGCCACTTCAAGCGCACCGACGAGTGGGACAAGGTCGACCTCGACCAGTTCGATCCCGAGCTCCGCAAGGAGTTCACCGACTTCCTCGTCAGCTCGCTCACCGCCGAGTTCTCCGGCTGCGTGCTCTACACCGAGATCAGGAAGCGCATCCAGAACAAGGACATCAAGGAGCTGTTCAAGCTCATGGCGCGCGACGAGTCGCGTCATGCCGGCTTCATCAACGACACGCTCAAGGACTTCGACATCGGCGTCGACCTCGGCTTTTTGACCAAGGCCAAGAAGTACACCTACTTCCAGCCGAAGTTCATCTTCTACGCCACGTATCTTTCCGAGAAGATCGGCTACGCCCGCTACATCTCGATCTACCGCCACCTCGAGCGGCACCCGGACCGGCGGATCCACCCGATCTTCAAGTGGTTCGAGAAGTGGTGCAACGACGAGTTCCGCCACGGCGAGGCGTTCGCGCTCTTGATGCGCGCCAACCCGAGCGTGCTCGAGGGCATGAACAAGCTCTGGGTGCGCTTCTTCGTCCTTGCGGTCTTCGCCACGATGTACGTCCGCGACCACGCCCGCCCCGCCTTCCATGATGCGCTCGGGCTGGATCCGACCGAGTACGACAAGCAGGTCTTCCGGATCACGACCGAGATCACCAAGCAGGTGTTCCCGCTGACGCTGGCCATCGAGGACCCGCGCTTCTACGCCGGCCTCGAGTCGCTGCGCGAGACGGCGGTGGCGATCGGCGAGGCGGAGAAGGCCGGCGGCATCGGCGGCAAGGTCCGCAAGGCCGCGCTCGGCGCCCGGGCATTCCTGACCTTCGCCCGACTCTACCTGCTGCCGACGCACAAGAACGAGCTGCCGCAGCAGATTCGTCTGGCGCCGGTCTGGTAGGCGGGGAGCGCGCGTGTCCGGTCACGGCTGGCCCATCCTCGTCACCCTGTTCGTCTGGTGGTTCTCGACCGGCGTCGTGCTTTTCGCCGTGCGCTCGCCCCGGTCGAGCTACCGCCGGAGCCTGTGGCTCGCCACGGGCCTTCTGGCCCTGGGCGTCTATGGGATCGCCTGGAGTGCGGGCGAGGCCACCGTGACCGGCGCCTACGTGGCGTTCCTCTCCGCCCTCGCGATCTGGGCCTGGCCCGAGATCACCTTCCTGATGGGCTACATCACCGGCCCGCGGCGCCGGCCGAGCCCGATCGGCTGCAGCTTCGGCCGGCACTTCGTCTACGCCACCCAGAGCATTCTCTATCACGAGCTCGCCATCCTGGCGGCCGGCCTTGCCGTGCTGGCGATCACCTGGGGTGCGGAGAACCAGATCGGGATGGCGACCTACCTCGTGCTCTGGGTGATGCGCCTCTCGGCCAAGCTCAACGTCTTCCTTGGCGTGCCCAACCTGGCGGAGGAGTTCCTGCCCCGGCAGCTCCGCCACCTGAAGAGCTATTTCAGGAGGGCGCCGATGAACGTCTTCTTCCCGATCGCGGTGACCTCAGCGACCCTGGCGCTTGTCCTCGTTGTGCAGACCGCGACGACGCCCGACGCCACGCCATTCGTCGTCGTCGGCTACACGCTCGTGGCCACCATCCTCGCTCTGGCCATCCTCGAGCACTGGTTCCTGGTGCTGCCGCTGCCCGATGCAGCGCTCTGGACCTGGGCAATCAGGGCCGCCGAGCGCACGCGACCCGACACCGGTGGCGAGTCCCACCCCTTCACGGCAACCCCCAGCCTGATCCCGGCTACCTCGACCCAGCGGAGGCAATGATGCAGTACGAGGGCTTCTTCAGGACCCAGCTCGATGGTCTCCGGCAGGAGGGCAACTACCGCGTCTTCGCCGATCTCGAGCGCCATGCCGGCGACTTCCCGCGGGCGACCCACTACCGCAACGGCCGGCGGGCCCAGGTGACCGTCTGGTGCTCGAACGACTATCTCGGCATGGGCCAGAACCCGACGGTGATGGACGCGATGCACGAGGCCATCGACCTCTGCGGCTGCGGTGCCGGCGGAACGCGCAACATCTCGGGCACCAACCACTACCACGTGCTTCTGGAGCGTGAGCTCGCCGACCTGCACCGGAAGGAGGCGGCCCTGCTCTTCACCTCGGGCTACGTCTCCAACTGGGCCGCCCTCGGCACGCTGGCCTCGCGGCTGCCCAACTGCGTCGTCCTCTCCGATGCCGGCAACCACGCCTCGATGATCGAGGGCATCCGCCACAGCCGGGCGGAGAAGATGATCTTCCGCCACAACGACCCCGAGGACCTCGATCGCAAGCTGGCCTCGACCGCGCCCGGCCAGCCCAAGCTCGTGGCCTTCGAATCCGTCTACTCGATGGACGGCGACATCGCCCCCATCGCCGAGATCTGCGAGGTGGCGAGGAAGCACGGGGCGCTGACCTATCTCGACGAGGTCCATGCCGTGGGGCTCTACGGGCCCCGTGGCGGCGGCATCGCCGAGCGCGAGGGGCTGATGGACCAGCTCGACGTCATCGAGGGCACGCTCGGCAAGGCCTTCGGGGTGATGGGCGGCTACATCACCGGCTCGACGGCACTCTGCGACTTCGTCCGCAGCTTCGCCTCGGGCTTCATCTTCACGACCGCCCTGCCCCCGGCGCTGGCCGCCGGGGCACTCGCCAGCATCCGCCATCTCAAGGAGAGCTCCGAGGAGCGCGACCGGCAGAAGCAGCAGGTCGCCCGGGTGCGCGCCCGGCTCGACGCCGTGGGCATCCCGCACCTTGCGAACGAGAGCCACATCGTGCCGGTGATGGTGGGCGACCCGGTGCGCTGCAAGCAGATCAGCGACCAGCTGCTCGAGCAGTACGGGATCTATGTGCAGCCGATCAACTACCCGACCGTGCCGCGCGGCACCGAGCGGCTGCGGGTGACGCCGTCGCCGCTGCACAGCGACGCCGACATCGACCACCTGATTAGCGCGCTTACCGCCATCTGGTCGGCGGTGGGCCTCAAGCAGGCCGCCTGAGCCGCAACCCCGGCGGCTCCCGTCGAGTCCTCGAGGGGCCGGTGGTGCCTGCTGCCGGCCCGCTTGTTGTCCCCCTGAATCCACTTGAATTCGCTGGATTCTTTCTCTTCCCCTCGCTTGATTTCGATCAATGATCCGCTAGTTGAGGGCGGGCAGAACAGGGCTCGGCAGGGCGAACCGCCGGTCGCTTTGTCGGCTGTGTCTTGGGGGAACTGAACGATGCAGCAGGTCGCGGGTTCTGTCGGCCGTATCGGCCCCAACGCCATCATCCAGCTCGCCGCCGTGCTCCGCGACCGTGCCGGCGCCGCCCCCGTCCAACGCCTCTTCGAGGCGGCCGGGATGGCGCACTACCTCGACGCCATGCCGCAGGGGATGGTCGACGAGAAGGAGGTGCGGGTGCTGCATGCCGCCCTGCGGCAGCAGTTCGGCCCCGCCTGCGCCCAGGCCCTCGCCCGGGCGGCCGGTCGGCGCACGGCGACCTACCTGCTCGAGAACCGCATCCCCAGGCCCGTGCAGTGGCTGCTGAAGCGCCTGCCGAAGCCGCTCGCCGTGCGCATCCTGCTCAAGGCGATCGAGCGCAATTCCTGGACCTTCGCCGGCAGCGGCTCGTTCGTCGCGGTGCACGGCCGGCCGGCGCGGCTCGGCATCACCCACAACCCGCTCTGCCGCGGCTTGCGGAGCGAGGCGCCGTCCTGCGATTTCTATGCCGGCACCTTCGAGGCGCTGTTCCGCGCGCTGATCAATCCCGACGCCAAGGTGCGCGAGATGACCTGCGAGGGTATGGGGGCCGCGGCCTGCGTCTTCGAGCTCGAGTGGTGAGGCACGGCATTTTTCGGTGCTCGCCGCAATGCCTTGCTTCCCGACACCGCCGTGCGCGGCAGGGGCGGCCGGGCCGCTCGATGGCCGCCTGAGCTGTTTCAGAACGGCAGCAGCAGGGGCACCATCAGCACGCAGGTGACGAGGGCAACGAGGCTGAACGGCACGCCGATCCGGATGAAGTCGGCGAACCGGTAGTTGCCCGGGCCGACGACCAGCGTGTTCACCGGCGACGAGACCGGGGTCATGAAGGCGGTCGACGCGGCCAGGGCCACGATCATCGCGAAGGGATAGGGCGAGGCGCCGAGGTCGGCGGCGACGGCGAGGGCTACCGGGGCCATCAGGATGGCGGTTGCCGTGTTCGAGATGAACATGCCGAGCACGGCGGTGATCACGAAGATCACGGCGAGCGCCAGGCGCGGCGAGCCCTCGCCGACGAGGCCGAGGAGGCCGTCGGCGGCGAGATCGACGCCCCCGGTGCGCTGCAGGGCCAGCGAGAAGGGCATCATGCCGACGATCAGCACCAGGGTCTGCCAGTTGATCGAGCGGTAGGCGCTGGTCATGTCGACGCAGCGAAAGAGGCCGAGCAGCAGGCAGCCGATCAGCACGGCGTGGACGTTGGCCACGACGCCGCTCACCATCAGGACGACCACCAGCGCCAGGATGGCCAGCGCCTGGGGTGCGCGGTCTTGCGCCGGCAGCACCTCGTCGAGCTCGGTCGGCAGGTCGAGCACGACGAGCTCGCCCGGCTCCCGCTGCAGCCGGCGGATCTCGGTCCAAAAGCCGATCAGGAGCAGCGTATCGCCGACCTTCAGCCGCTCCTCCAGCAGCGTCTCGCCGATCACCTCCTGCCCGCGCCGCAGACCCACCACGGTGAGCCCCGATTCCGAGCGCATCCGTGCGTCGAGCACGGTCTTGCCGACCAGCCGCGATTCGGCCGGCACGATCGCCTCGACCATGCCCAGGTCCTGCGCAGTGTCGATCAGGTGGCGGTGGGTGGCGCCCAGCGGCAGGCGCTCGACGCTGTACTCCTCGATCAGCTCGTCGACCCGGCCGTCGCTGGTGCGGACATCGAGCAGCAGGACGTCCTGGGCCATCAGCTCGGTGGTCCGGGCGGGCCGGAGCAGGCGCTTGCGCCGTCCCATCTGCCGCTCGATGGCCAGGAGATTGATGCCGGCCTCGCGCAGATCGACCTGCTCGAGCCGCCGGCCGATCAGCTTGGAGTTGGGCAGGATGCGCACCCGGTGCTGCCGCTCGGCGAGGCCGTAGCGCTCGATCCAGACGCGGAAGGTCGGGCGGCGCCGCGCCTGGGCCTCCTCGGCGCGATGATCCGGCAGCCAGCGCCGGGCCACGAGCATGTAGAGCACGCCCAGGAGCAGCACGGCGAGCCCGAACGGCGTGATGGTGAAGAAGCCGAAGCCGGCCTCGCCCTGGCGCACGAGCTCGGCATTGACGACGAGGTTGGGGGCCGTGGCGACCAGCGTCATCATCCCGCTGATCAGGGCCGCGAAGCTCATCGGCATCATCAGCCGCGACGGGGCGGTGCCGGTGTTGCGGCAGATCCGGAGCACGACGGGGATGAAGATGGCGACGATGGCGGTCGAGCTCATCAGCGAGCCGAGGCCGGCCACGGCGACCATCAGGAGGGCCACGAGCTTGACCTCGTTGTCGCCGGCCCGGGCGTTGATCCAGTCGCCGAGCCGCCGGGCGACCCCGGTGCGGACCAGCCCCTCGCCGAGGACGAAGAGGACGGCGATGAGCACGATGTTGGGATCGGCGAAGCCGGCGATCGCCTCGCCCGCCGTGACCACGCCGGTGAGCGGCAGGGCCGCGATCATCAGGAGGGCCACCACGTCCATGCGCGGCCGGTTGAGGACGAACATGACGATGGCGGCGGCCAGCAGACCGAGGACGAGGCCCAGCTCCAGGGTCATCGGCGGGGCATCGGGACGCGGGGCGCCGCCGTCGGATCGACTGTCACGAGCAAGGTCAAAGTCCCCAGGGCAGGCCCAGCAGGTACCACGCCGCCAACAGCAGCGTCCAGACGGCCGAGAGGACGACCACATAGGGCAGCATGAGCGCGATCACCGTGCCGACCCCGGCGTCCGGCTCGTACTTCTGCGCGAAGACGACGATCATCGCGAAATAGGCGTTGAGCGGGGTGATCGCGTTCATCGGCGAGTCGCCGACCCGGTAGGCGGCGAGCACTGCCTCGGGCGAGACGTCGAGCTTCATCAGGAGGGGCACGAAGAGCGGCGCGAAGATCGCCCATTTGGGGATCGCACCGGTGATCAGGAGGTCGAGGATCAGGACCACGACGACGAAGCCGACCAGCAGCCAGATCGCCCCGAGATCCGCCTGCTGCAGAAGGCCGGCCAGCGAGACCGCGGCCAGCGTCGCCATGTTGGAATAGTTGAAATGCGCCAGAAACTGGCTGATCACGAGCAGCAGCAGGATCAGCCCGGCGAGGCTGGCGATGGCGTTGGTCATCGCCTTCACCACGTCCTCGAGGCTGGTCATCGTCCCGGCACCGAGACCGTAGGCGATGCCGCAGACCAGGAAGAGGAGGGCGATCGTCACGATCAGGCTGTTCATGAAGGGCGTGTTGCCGATCAGGTCGCCGGTATCCGGCGCGCGCAGCGGTGCTCCCGCCGGCAGGGTCATGAGCAGCATGAAGGCGATCACCCCGACGAGCGCCCAGAGGGTGAAGCGCAGGCCGCGCCGCTCGTCGCAGGAGAGCGTGCTCTCGTCGCCGATCTGGTAGTCGCCCGTGTAGGGGCCGAGCCGCGGCTCGATCACACGCTCGGTGACGAGGGTGATGAGCATGGTCAGCAGGACGACCGAGGCGATCGAGAACCAGAGGTTCGCGGTGAGGTCGATGGTCCGCCCGGGGTCGACCAGGGCGATGGCGTCGTTGGTGATCTCGGTGAGGATGCCGTCGACCGGCGTGATCAGCACGTTGACCAGGAAAGCCGCGGCCACGGCGGCGAAGGCGGCGGCCAGGCCGGCGAGCGGATGCCGGCCGACGCTGATGAAGGCGGCGGCGGCGAGCGGGATGAGCACGAGGTAGCCCGCATCGGCGGCGATGCTCGAGACGATGCCGACGAAGACCAGCATGTAGGCCAGTGCGCGGTGCGGGGCCACGATCACGAGCTTCCTGATCAGCGCCTTGATCAGGCCCTTGGCCTCGGCCACCCCGACGCCCACCATGGCGACGATGATCACGCCCACGGCGTTGAAGCTCATGAAGTTGCCGACGACGCTCGTGAACATGAAGCGGATGCCGTCGATGGTCAGCAGGCTGCGGGCCTCGGCGGTCAGCGTCTCGAGCTCGTAGGTCTCGGGATCGATCCGCTGGTAGGTGACCGCCACGCCGAACAGGTAGAGGAGGTGGGAGAGCCCGATCACGATCAGCATCAGGATGACGAAGATGATGACCGGGTGCGGCACCCTGTTGCCGACCCGCTCGACCGCGTCGAGCAGGCGCTGCATGCCCGTGTCGGCCCGCCGCTCGCTCGCCTCCGCCACCGCCGGTCAGTCGGCCAGCGCTGCCAGGATGCGCGCCCAGGAGCGCATGCCCTTGTGGAAGCTCAGGAGCTCGTACTTCTCATTCGGGCTGTGGATGCGGTCGTCCTCGAGGGCGAAGCCGGTGAGCACGGTGTCCATGCCGAGCTTGTCCTTCAGCTCGTGGGCGACCGGGATCGAGCCGCCGGAGCCGATGAAGACGGCAGCACGGCCCCACTCGGCGGAAAGGGCGTCGCGGGTGCGGCCAAAAGCCGGGGCGTCGATGGGAAAGCCGATCGCCCGGCCCGAGCCGTGCGCGATGAACCGCACCTTGCAGTCGGCCGGCACGCGGGCCCGAACGAAGGCACGGAACGCCTCGCGGACGGCATCGGGGTCCTGGTCGAAGACGAGGCGGAAGGAGACCTTGGCCGAGGCCCTGGCCGGGATCACCGTCTTGAACCCCTCGCCCTGGTAGCCGCCGCCCATGCCGTTGACCTCGGCCGTGGGCCTGGACCAGACCTGCTCGAAGATCGACCTGCCCTGCTCGCCCGCCGGCACCAACAGGCCGACGGCACCCAGGAAATCGGCCGGGTCGACCGGCAGAGTGTCCCAGGCCTCCTTGAGCTCGGCCGGCAGCTCGTGCACGCCCGCATAGAACCCCGGGATCGTCACCCGGCCGGTGGCGTCGTGCAGGTCGGCCAGGATGCGGGCGAGGACGTGGTTGGGGTTGGCCGCGGCCGAGCCGTAGAGCCCGGAGTGCAGGTCCCTGTCGGCCGCCTCGATGACGATCTCGTCGCCGCAAAGGCCGCGCAGCATGGTGGTGATCGCCGGCGTCCGCGGATCGAGCATGCCGGTGTCGCAGATCAGCCCGATATCCGCCGTCAGCTCGGCCGCATGCCGCTCGAGGAACGGCGGCAGGCTGGCACCGCCGGATTCCTCCTCGCCCTCGAGGATGATGCTGATCGGGATCGGCAACCTGCCGGTCACCGCCCGCCAGGCGCGGCAGGCCTCGACGAAGGTCATCACCTGGCCCTTGTCGTCCGAGGCACCGCGGGCGCGGATGCAGCGGGTGCCGTCGGGCCTGGTCTCGATCGTGGGCTCGAACGGGTCGGTCGTCCAGAGCTCGAGCGGATCGACCGGCTGGACGTCGTAGTGGCCGTAGAAGAGCACCGACGGCCCCGCCGCCTCGCGGGCGTGGGCGGTGACGATCGGATGGCCCGGCGTGTCGTGGAGCTGCGCATCGAAGCCGATCGACGCGAGGTCACGGACATGCCACTCGCCGGCGGCCCGGCAGTCGGCGGCGTAGGCCGGGTCGGTCGAGATCGACTTGATCCGCAGCAGGGCCTTCAGCCGCTCCAGCGCCGCGTCGAGATCGGCGTCGATGCGAGCGAGGACAACGTCGAGGTCGGCCATGATCGTCTCCACGAGGAAACGGCAGCCGACGTGTCCGGTCGGCTGCCGCAGTGTCGCTTCGGTCGTGCCACAGGGCTCCGGCCCGTGACAAGCTAGCCCTGCTGGCCGGCTTCCACCTTGTCGGCCATCTCGGCATGCACCTCCTGCAAGGCCGCGCGCAGCTCGGCCTCCTTGGCGTCGTCGAACGAGCTGCGCATGATCCGGCCGCCCGAGCCCTGCAGCTCGGCCATCACCTTCTCCGTCGTCATCTTGCGGATGAGGAGGAAAAGGGCAGCATTGCCCGAGTTCAGGCTGGCCGACGCCTCCCGCATGAAGTCGTCGTTGATGCCGAAATCGGCGAGCTTGCCGCCGAGGGCACCGCTCGCCGCACCCACGGCCGCACCGGCGAGCGGCATCATGAAGAGCAGGCCGATCAGCGAGCCCCAGAGCACGCCCGAAAGGGCACCGGCCTTGACCGGGCTCACCAGCTGCTTGAGCTTGACGTTGCCGTCCGGCCGCTTGACGGCGACGACCGCGTCGCCGAGCTGGATCAGGTATTCCTTCTGCATCTCGAGCAGGCGGCGGCGCACCTCCTCGGCGCGCTCCTCCGTGGGGAACTCGATGACGAGCAGATCAGCCATGACGATTCTTCCCTCTTGTCTGGTTTCTCGAGCCTGGCGGTGGACGCCGCCCCGGCGCCCTCCTCAGCTGTACGGCGAAAAGGCATCGACGATGCGGCCGCGGTCCCGGGTCTCGCGCAGCACGAGGCCGAGCAGCAGCCGCGCCTTGAGGCCCGACAAATAGCCGGCCGGCACGAGGCCGCGGCCGATCAGGTCGATCTCCGCACCGGGATAGCCGTAAGTGCCGGTGAAGACCGGGCCGGTCATCACCCGCGACGCCAGCACGACCGGCAGCCGCCCGGCGAGCGCGCCGAGGACCGGGGCCGCCTCGGCGTGGACGTGCCCCGCTCCCATGCCCTCGATCACCGCGCCGGCGTAGCCGAGATCGGCCAGCGCCGCCATGAGCCGGGTGTCGTCGCCCATGGCCGCACGCAGCAGGGCGACCGGCTCCGGCGGCCCGGCGGCGGTGGGCAGGCAGGGTTGCCGGGCGACCCGGGCATAGTAGCGCGGCCGGCCCTCGATGACGGTGCCGATCGGCCCCATCAGCGGCGACAGGAACGCCGAGGGCAGTGCCGTGTGCGATTTCTGCACGAAGCGGGCAGCGTGGATGTCGTAGTTGAGCACGACGAGCGCACCGAGTCCGCGCGAGGCCGGCGAGGCGGCGACGAGGGCCGCTGCCAGGAGATTGGCCGGGCCATCGGCACCGGGGGCCCCTGCCCCGCGCATCGCACCGGTGACGACGACGGGCTTGTCGCCGGCGACCAGCAGGTCGAGCAGGAATGCCGATTCCTCGATCGTGTCGGTGCCCTGGATGACCACGGCGCCGTCGATCCCGGCAGCGAACGCGGCCTCGAGGCGCCTTGCCACGTCGAGAAGGTTGGCGAGCGTCAGGGACGGGCTCGCCACCCGGAAGGGCGACTCCGCCGCGATGTCGGCCACCTCCGCCAGGGCTGGCACCGAGGCCACGAGCTCGGCCGCGCCCAAGGTCGGCGTGATGCCGCCGCCGTCGCTCGGCAGCATGGTGATCGTGCCGCCGAGCGACAGGATCAGGAGGCGCTGCTTCACCGCCGGCCGCCGGGTTGGACCCCGACCTCGGCCAGCGCCTCGGCATCGTGCTCCAGCTTGTCCACCGCCCGCGCCACCGCGCGCTCCTCCTCGGCGCTCGGCTGCGGCGGGTTGGCCGGGATCTCGCCGGGCTTGTAGCTCGGCAGGCGGCCGGCCGGAATGATCGTCAAGGCGGCGACCCCGGCCATGAGGAGCAGACCGATCTTCAGCGCCCTGAGCCTGGCATCGGTATTGATGCGCACCGCCTCCTCGACCTGCTCCGGCGTCGCCGAGGTGCCCTCGAGGATCACCAGGAGCTGGTCGTTGCTGACGAAATTGATGTTGTCGAGATCGAGCTCGGCCTGGATCTCCGGCGGGAACTCGGGATTGTCGGCGAGATAGCTGAAGACGGCGACGCTCAGGAGGCCGACCATCAACGCCCCGGCCACGGCGGTGCCGACCGCGGCCGCGAGGTTCTGCGTCGTGCCGCGCAAGGCACCCACGTCGCTGGCC
Source organism: uncultured Geminicoccaceae bacterium (assembly GCA_964460465.1). Lineage (GTDB taxonomy): Bacteria > Pseudomonadota > Alphaproteobacteria > Geminicoccales > Geminicoccaceae > SLRI01. Next base: position 18,392 of record CAYWSB010000091.1, read on the forward strand.
AGCTCCTTGGGTGCCGCGGTCACCAGCACGTTGAAGACGAGGGTGACGAGCGCCCCCTGGCCGACGCCGAAGAAGAAGAGCCCGATCAGCACCGGGATGGCGGTCCAGTCGTTGGCGACGACGAAGGCGAGCCACAAGAGTGCCACCGTGCAGATCGCGAAGCCCAGCCGGCCGATGGTCCGCGGTGGCAGGATCGGATAGAGCCGCACCACGAGCATCGCGGTGAAGAAGATCGTGACGTTGAACGGCATCATCGCGATCGCCGACTGCAGGGGTGTCTGGCCCTGCACGATCTGGATGTAGAGCGGCACGGTGAAGTTGAGCATCGCCTCGAGGGCGACGACGGCGAACATGGTGATCACCGCCGCCCGCTCGGACGGCGACATCACGACCCGCAGATCGAGCAGCGGCGTCCGCCCGGCCGCCGCCACCCGGCGGCACCAGCCGATGAGCGTCTGCAAGAGGATGATGCCGACGACGATCATGACCGGTGCCGGCGACAGGCCGGCGAGGTCGAACGGCGCGTTCGGCCCGGCGAAGCCCAGGCCCCAGCGGTTGAGATTGTTGAAGCCGAAGCTGATCAGGATGATGGCGGCGGCGGCCAGCACGACGCCGATGCCGTCGATCTGCACCTCGGGCCGGGCCTCGTCCTTCTTCAGCCGGAAGCTGAGGAGGAAGACGATCGCCGAGACGACGATGAGGATGCCGAAGACCGGGCGCCAGCCGATGAAGGTGCCGAGCAGGCCACCGATCAGGAACGCCAGCGCACTGGCCCCGGCCCGCGCCGAGCCCAGCGCCCCCACCGCCGTCGCCTGCTGCTGGCCGCGATAGTGGTTGGCGATCAGGGCCACCAGTGCGGGCACGATCACCGCCGCCGCCATGCCGCACAGGCCCTGGGCGACCAGCATCAGGGTCGCCGTCGGGCTGAAGGTCATCAGCGTCTGGGCCAGGAGGTAGAGGCCGACGACGATCTGGAACATCCGCGTCGCACCGAAGCGCTGGGTGAGCTTCGAGCCCAGCATGACGAGACCGGCGACGGCCAGCGAGTACATGACGATGCCGGTGGCGACCGTGGTCGGCGGCACCCCGAAGCTCGCCACCATGCCGCTCATCGAGACCGGCAAGGCAGCCACGTTGAACGACATGATCGACTGGCCGAGGGCGATGGTGATCATCGGGACCCAGGACTCGCGGACTTCGGCGCCGGGCAGCGGCGTCGTGGCGGTGGCTGTGCTCATGACTTGCCCACTCCTGATCAATCGGCTGCCGTCTGCTGCGGCGCGCGGTTCAGATTTGCGGCTTGGAGGCGAAAAGGTTGAGGCCGAGCTTCTCTGACAGATACTTGGTCACCCGCTGGCCCTTGACGCTGTTGCCGGCGGCGTCGAGCGGCGGGGCGAAGGTGCCGAGGCCGCCCTTGCCGGGCGAGATGGTGACGATGCCGCCACCAACCCCGCTCTTGCCCGGCAGGCCGATCTCGAAGAGCCAGTCGCCCGAGCGCTCGTAGAGTCCGGCCGTCGCCAGCGATGCCAGCACCCGCTTGCAGACGAGCGGGTCGATCACCCGCTCCTTGGTCACCGGGTTGACGCCGCCATCGGCGAGCGTGGCCCCCATCACCGCGAGGTCGTGGGCGGTGACGAGGAGCGAGCATTGCCGGGTGTAGACGTCGGTCGCCTCGAGCGCGTCGAAATACATGCGCCCATAGCCTTCGAGCAGCTTGGCGATGCCGCGGTTCCGGAGGTTGGTCGCGGCCTCGGACTCGTAGATCTCCTGGTCCAGGACGAGGTCGCGGCCGGCAAAGCGCGAGAGGCCCGCCTGGATGAACCGCCACTTGGCCTCGGCGGTCTCGCCGGGCACGAGGCTGGTGGTGGCGATGGCCCCGGCATTGACCATCGGGTTCATCGTCCGGTCGGCGTTGAGCTCGATCGCCATCACCGAGTTGAACGGCAGGCCCGTGGCGTTGACGCCGATCCTCTCGCGCGCGGGCTCGGGCCCGATCGCCTGGCAGACCAGGGCGAAGACGAAGGGCTTGGAGACGCTCTGGATCGAGAAGGCGTGGCCGGCGTCGCCGACCTCGTGGACGCCGCCGTTGACGCCGACGATGGTGAAGCCGAAGAGCCTGCGGTCGACGCGGGCGAGCGCAGGAATGTAGTCGGCGACATCCCCCTCGTCGACGTCCCGGTAGCGCTCGTAGGCCTCGCGCACGAGGCGGGCGACCAGTTCCGGGTCGGGCAGATGGCCGGTGGAGACGGCCGCCGTGGCCTCGGTCTCGGGGATGTCGAGGGGCTCGAACATCAACGCTGCCCCCGGATCACCCTGAAGGCTCGCGCCGGGCCTTGGCCCGAGTGCAAACGACAGCCGGCACGAGGTCGTAACCGTACTGTCATCTTGCTGTCCCTGATCTTCGATCCTGGCCTCCTGCGGCCGACCGTGCCAAACAGCTAGCAGTGGGCGTGGCGGCTGGAACGCGGCAAGACGCCGCAGGTTCGAGCGACCTCCGGCCCCGCCTCGAGAGGGAGCCGACCATGCGACCACCGGTCAGCCAGAGCATCGTCTTCACCTACACCGACGATCTCGAGCGGGCGTCGCGGTTCTTCGCCGAGGTGCTGGCGCTCGACTTCGTGGTCGACCAGGGGGCGTGCCACATCTTCCGGCTGACGCCGGAGAGCTAGAGCATTTTCGCGCTGACCGTACATATCCTGCATTGTCGATGTAGTTTTGACATTCGGCTGGCGAG
>CAYWSB010000092.1:0-21063 GCA_964460465.1 uncultured Geminicoccaceae bacterium
GGCGGCAGGGAATCCTCGTCCTTCTGGTCCGCCCGAAGCTCCGCCGAGGGCGGCTTCTCGATCGTCCGCTGCGGCACGACCATGCCGTCCGGACCCAGGCAGCCGGCTGGCCGCTGCGCGTTGCGGTAGTGGCAGAGCGCGAAGACCGTGGTCTTGTAGACGTCCTTGAGGACCGAGTAGCCGCCGCACATGTCGCCGTAGAGCGTGGCGTAGCCGACCGACATCTCGGACTTGTTGCCGGTGGTCAGCACCATGGGCCCGAGCTTGTTGGAAACCGCCATCAGGATGAGGCCGCGCACGCGCGACTGGATGTTCTCCTCGGTGATGTCGGGCGGCCGGTCTCCAAAGAGCGGGCCCAGCATGCCGGCGAAGGCCGCGACCGCGGGCTCGATCGGCACGGTGTCGAGGCGGATGCCCAGGAGCTCGGCCGAGGCCCGCGCATCCGCCAGGCTATCCGCGGCGGTGTAGCGCGACGGCATCATGAGCGCGTGCACGCGTTCCGCCCCCAAGGCGTCGACCGCCACCGCCGCCGAGAGGGCCGAATCGACCCCGCCGGAAAGGCCCAGGACCACGCCCGGAAAACCGTTCTTGGCCACGTAGTCGCGCAGGCCCAGGACCATCGCCCGATAGATCGCCTCGAGGTCGTCCGGCGGCGAGACGAGCTGCGACGCGCCGGCATGACGCCAACCGTCGCCGCTATCGGCCCACCGGGTGACCAGGAGCGCCGGCTCGAACCAGGGTGCATGGGCGACCAGCCGGCGATCGGCGTCGAGCACGAAGGAGGCGCCGTCGAAGACCAGCTCGTCCTGCCCGCCCACGAGGTTGAGGTAGACCAGCGGCAGCCCGGTCTCGGTGACCCGGGCCACTGCATGCTGCAGCCGGACGTCCTGCTTGCCGGCCTCGAACGGCGAGCCGTTGACGACGACGAGGATTTCCGCCCCGCTCTCCTCGAGCCCCTCGGCGACGTCCGGGATCCACATGTCCTCGCAGATCATCGCACCGAGCCGGATCGACCCGCCGTCCCGGAGGTCCAGCCGCACCGGGCCGGGCACCGGGCCGGCGGCGAAGACCCGCTTCTCGTCGAACACCCCATAGTTGGGCAACTCGTGCTTGGCCCGCCGGGCGGCGACCGCGCCGGCCGCGAGCAGGAAGACGCCGTTGTACGGCCGGCTCGATCCTTCGGCCCAGGGCGCACCCACCAGGATCGCCGGGCGGCCGTCCGCCGTCTCGGCGGCGAGCTCGTCGATCAGCAGGGCCGTGCGCTCCAGGAGCGCCGGCTTCAGCACCAGATCCTCGAGCGGGTAGCCGGTCAGCGCCAGCTCGGGAAAGACCACGAGGTCCGCCCCGGCCGCGGCGGCCGCGGCATGCAGTCGGCGCACCAGGGCGAGGTTGCCGTCGAGATCGCCGACGGTCGGGTTGCACTGGGCGAGTGCCAGGGTGAGCGACTTGGTCAAGGGCAGGCGTCCTTCGCTTCGACCGCGCAAATCTGTTGACCGGCGCGGTCGGCATTCAGCTATCTCTAGCCGCGCGCTCGGCAACGCACCAGCAGGCGCGCACCGGCGATCCGCCCGCAGCACGAGGGAAGGCCTTGGATCGGATCATGAGCATGGAGGTGTTCGTCAGGACCGTGCAGACCGGCAGCCTCTCCGCTGCGGCGCAGGCGATGGGGCTGTCGAAGTCGACCATCAGCAAGCACCTCGCGGCGCTCGAGGAGCATCTGGGCGTCCGTCTCATCAATCGCACCACCCGACGCCTGTCGCTCACCGAGCTCGGGCTCGCCTATCGCGACCATGCCCAGCGCATCCTGGCCGAGATCGAGGAGACCGAGCTCGCGATCCAGGAGCACACCGTCGAGCCCAAGGGCAAGCTCAAGGTCAATGCACCGATGAGCTTCGGCATCAACCACATCGCCCCGCTCCTGCCCGGCTTCATGCTGGCGCATCCGCGGATCGAGGTGGAGCTGGTCCTCGACGACCGCCGCGTCGACCTGATCGAGGAAGGGGTCGACCTCGCGATCCGGATCGGCCGGCTCGACGACAGCCAGCTCGTCGCCCGCCGGCTCGCCTCGGTGCACTTCATTTGCGCTGCGGCCGAGCGCTACCTCGCGATCTACAAGCCAATTGCCGCACCGGACGACCTCGCGGCTCACAACTGCCTCCGCTACAGCCTGAACCGCCAGCCCAACGAATGGCGCTTCGAGCGCGACGGCGAGAGCCACGCCGTCCGGGTCAGGGGCACGCTCGTCGCGAACAACGGTGACGCGCTCCTCAAGGCGGCGCTCAACGGTCTCGGCGTCGTCTACCAGCCGGCCTTCATCATCGGCGCCGACATCGAGGCCGGGCGCTTGACCCCCCTGCTGACCGAGTGGGGCACGCCGACCATCGACATCCACGCCGTCTACCCGGAGCAGCGCCGGCTGCAGCCCAAGCTCCGCCGGTTCGTCGACTTCCTGGTCGCGGCGCTGCGCCGCCCCGGATTGTGGCCGTCGGCTGCCGCCGCCAGCGGGGCGGCGGCTGCCGTGGCCGTGCCGGCGGCCGGGGCATGAGCGCCGCGCCCGAGACGATCATCGTCGTCGGCGCCGGCATCGTCGGCGTCGCCACCGCCCTCTTCCTGCAGGAGGACGGCCATGCCGTGACCCTGGTCGATCCCCGCAGCCCAGGCAGCGGCACCTCGTCGGGCAACGCCGGGATCATCGCGGTTGCCGCCGTCCAGCCCATCGTCACCCGCGACACGCTGAAGAAGCTGCCGGCCATGCTGGCCAATCCGCTCTCGCCGCTGCGGCTGCGCTGGCGCCACCTGCCGACGCTCGCCCCCTGGCTGGTTCGTGCTGCACTGGCCACCCGCAAGCCGACGGTCGAGCGGGCCATGGCCGGCATCCAGGCTCTCGCGAGCCGTGCCTTTGGCGCCCACGAAGTGCTGATCCAGAGGGCCGGGGCGGGTGATTTCCTGCGCTCGAGAGGCTGGATCAAGGCCGCCCTGGACCGCGGCGCGTTCGACCGCTTCCTGGCGACCGAGCTGCCGCTGCTCGACCGGTTCGGCATCCCCTGCGAGGTCCTCGACCGGGACGCCCTGCACGCCCTCGAGCCCGCTCTCGGCAGTGAGGTCGCGGCCGGCCTCTGGCTCACCTCGAACCGCGAGATCAGCCATCCCCAGGGCTACACCGAGCGCCTGGCCGCCCTGTTCCTCGAGCGCGGCGGCCGCCAGGAGCGCCGCGAGGTCAAGGGGCTGGCGTTCGCGGCCGGCAAGGTGGCCGGGGTGCTGACCACCGAGGGCACGATCCGCGGTGCCGCCCTCGTCGTCGCGGCCGGCGCCTTCTCGAGGAGGCTCGCGGCCGAGGCCGGCCACGACGTACCGCTCGAGGCCGAGCGCGGCTATCACCTGATGCTGCCGGCGAGCCAGCCGCCGCTCGGCCGACCGATCTACTGCATGGACCCGGGCTTCGTCCTGGCCCCCATGGATCACGGGCTCAGGCTGACGAGCGGGGTCGAGCTCGCCAGCGTCACAGCACCACCCGACTTCTCCTGGCCGCGCCGCTTCCTGCCGGCGGCCAAGCGCTATCTGCCGAGCCTGGACGACAGGGTCACGAGCGAATGGCAGGGCTGCCGGCCCTCCCTGCCGGACAGCCTGCCGGTGATCGGCCGCGCTAGGCGCCATGCCAACGTCTATTTCGCCTTCGGCCACCAGCATCTGGGCTTGACGCTCGGGCCGGTCACCGGACGGATCATCGCCGACCTCGTGGCCGGGCGCGATCCGGGTCTCGATCTTGCCCCCTACGCTCCCGACCGTCGGTTCTACTGACCGCCGCCCGAGCCGCTCGTCGGGGTCGACGCCAGCGCTTCGGCGAGGTCGACCTGCCACGGCGCCGGGCATGGATGGACGCGGCCGCCGCCGGCGGCGAGCGGCTCGCCCAGATGCTCGAGGCGCAGCAGCGCCAGCGCCATGTCGCCGGCAATGCTCCTGATCTCGCCCGCCTCGCGCTCGCCGGCCATGACGGCAAAGCCGGTCTCGACCTTCGCCCCGTCGAGCCGCACCGGCACCAGCCGGCGCTTGACCAGCCCGCGATAGCGGGTGCGGGCGGTCAGCTCCTGGCCGACGAAGCAGCCCTTGTCGAACGCCACGGCGCCCAGTTGGTCGAGTCCGGCCTCGAGCATGATCGTCTTGTCGACGACGAGATCGACCCCGGCCTCGGGCACCGCGAGCGCGACCCGATGCCGCTCGAAGGCGGTCGGCTCGGCCAGGACGGCGCCGTGCCCGGCGAGCCAGGCCTCGACCGCAGGTCGGGCGCCGTGGATCCGCACGCCGAGGTCGTATAGCCGCGGATCGACCATGAGGACGAGCCCGCTCTCCCGCCGCATTGCCCCGGCCCTCGTCGGCAGGCCGGCCGCCTCGGTCGCACCCGGTCCGAACAGGACCGCGACCGCCGGCTGCGGCTCGACCGGGGCGATCGCCACCGCTGCGCGCAACCGGTAGAGCATGAGCCGCCGCTCGAGATCGGCCAGCCGGTCGGCCGCGGTCTCGAGGACGAGCGCCTCGCCGTCGTCGCCGGCGACGATGACGAAGTCGAATAGGAACTTGCCCTGCGGCGTCAGCAGCGCGGAGTAGAGTGCCTGATCCGCCGCGAGCCTGGCGAGGTCGGCGGTGATCAAGCCCTGCAGCAGCGGTCGCGCATCGCGATCGGAAAGCCGCAGCAGGGCGCGATTTTCGAGAATGACCGCCTGCGTCATCGCTTTCTTAATCTCTTCCAACCATCCTCCTCCCAGCGCTCCCTCTGAGATGGGGTGGGCGGTGCAACGGAAAAGGGCGTGCGCGGCCCGCCGTGGAGCCGGCGGCGACGTTGAGGCGGCCGGCTGCCCGCCATCGACCAAGGAGGTGACGGCCCATGCTGACCCTTGGGCTCATCGGCAACTGCGCGATCTCGGCCCTCGTCGACGCCGAGGCGCGGATCGTCTGGAGCTGTTTCCCGCGCTTCGACGGCGACCCGGTCTTCTGCCGGCTGCTGGACAACGACCGGGACCGCGGCTTCTTCGGCGTCGAGCTGGAGGGCCGGGCGAGCATCGAGCAGCGCTACGTCGAGAACACCGCCGTGCTCGAAACGGTCATGCGCGACGGCAGCGGCAACGGCATCAGGATCACCGATTTCGCGCCGCGCTTCGAGCTCTTCGGCCGGATGTTCCATCCCACCACCCTGATCCGCATCGTCGAGCCGATCGGGGATGGGCCGCGCATCCGGGTGCGCTGCCGGCCACTCTACGAGTACGGTGCCCAGCTTCCCGTCATCACCCGCGGCAGCAACCACATCCGCTACGTCGACGACGTGGTGGCGCTCAGGCTGACCACCAACGCGCCGCTGACCTATATCCTCGACGAGACCTGCTTTCGGATCGACGAGCCCGTCGTCCTCCATCTCGGCGCCGACGAGAGCCTCAAGAGCGGCCTGACCGAGACGGCGCGCGAGTTCCACGAGCGCACCGTCGCCTACTGGCGCCACCTCTCCGGCCGGCTGCACATCCCGTTCGAATGGCAGGACGCGGTGATCCGCTCGGCGATCACGCTCAAGCTGTGCGCCTTCGAGGAGACCGGGGCGATCATCGCCTCGCCCACCACCTCGCTGCCGGAGACCGACGGCGAGGGCCGCAACTGGGACTACCGGTACTGCTGGCTCCGTGACGCCTTCTTCGTCGTCCGGGCGCTGAACCGGCTGGGCTATGTCGAGACGATGGAGAGCCATCTCCGCTACCTCCTCGACCTCGTGGCCGAGAGCGAGGACGGCTACCTGCAGCCGGTCTACGGCATCGGCCTGGAGAAGCGGCTGCTGGAGCGCACGGTGGAGGGCCTCGAGGGCTTTTTGGGCAACCAGCCGGTCCGCGTCGGCAACCAGGCCTGGGAGCACGACCAGCACGACGGCTACGGCAGCGTCATCCTGGCGGCGACCCAGGCCTTCTTCGACCGGCGGCTCAAGCGCCCGGCCGGCACCGCCAGCTTCGAGCGGCTCGAGGTCCTGGGCGAGAAGGCCTGGCAGCTCCACGACGTGCCGGACGCCGGGCTCTGGGAGTTCCGCACCAAGGCCCGCGTGCACACCCACTCCAGCGTCATGTGCTGGGCCGCCTGCGACCGGCTGGCGCGGATCGCGGGCCACCTGGAACTCGCCGAGCGCGAGGCGCACTGGCGCGGCCGCGCCGACGCCATCCGGGCGGTCATCGAGCGGCATGCCTGGAACGAGCGGCTGGGCAGCTACACCGCGAGCTTCGACGGTGACGACATCGACGCCAGCCTGCTCCTGATGCACGAGGTCGGCTACTCCAGGGCGGGCGATGCCCGCTTCGTCGGCACGGTGAAGGCGGTCGAGGAGCGGCTGAAGGACGGCCCGTTCGTCTATCGATACCGCCATCCCGACGATTTCGGCGAGCCCGAGAACGCCTTTCTGATCTGCAGCTTCTGGTATGTGGACGCGCTCATCACCCTCGGCCGACGGGACGAGGCGAGGGCGCTGTTCGAGGAGCTGCTCGCCTGCCGCAACCCCCTCGGCTTGCTGTCCGAGCACATCAATCGTAGAACCGGGGCGCTTTGGGGGAACTTCCCGCAGACCTACAGCCATGTCGGGCTGATCAACTGTGCGATGCGGCTGAGCCGGCCCTGGGAGGACGTGGTTTGAGCCGCCGTCGCTAAGCTGCGGCACGCGGAGCGACACCCTGCGGTCCCGGTCGTGGCGACGAGAAAAGGGAGGAAAACGTGGGTCGACTCGTCGTCGTCTCCAACCGTGTGACACCGATCAGCGGGCGCCAGGCGGCCTCCGCCGGCGGCCTCGCCGTGGGCGTGCTGGCGGCGCTACGCGACACGGGTGGGCTCTGGTTCGGCTGGAGCGGCGAGGTCACCGAGGCGGCCCGCGGCGACGCCAACGGTGGCCCGGCACCGGCAGCCCGCGTGTTCCGCACCGGCAAGGTCGGCTACGGCCTGATCGACCTGACCCAGGCCGACTACGAGGGCTTCTATGCCGGCTTCGCCAACCGCACGCTCTGGCCGCTGTTCCACTACCGCCTCGACCTCGCCTCGTTCGAGCACCACTGGTACGCCACCTACCGGCGGGTCAACCAGCGCTTCGCCGAGGCGCTGCGGCCGCTGCTCAAGCCCGACGACGTCATCTGGATCCACGACTACCACCTGATCCCGATGGCCAGCGAGCTGCGGCGGCTCGGCTGCGAGCAACGCATCGGCTTCTTCCTGCACATCCCGTTCCCCGCACCCGAGATCTATGTCAGCCTGCCCTGGCACCGCCAGCTCGCGGCCGATCTCTGCTCGTACGACGTCGTCGGCTTCCAGACCGGCACGGACGTCCACCAGTTCAAGCAGTATGTCGAGCTCGAGCTCAACGGCACCGCCGACTGGAAAGGGTCGGTGCAGGCGCTCGGCCGCCGGCTGCACGTCGATTCCTACCCGATCGGCATCGACGTCGACGACGTCACCGCCATGGCGGTCTCGGCCGAGGCCAGGCGCCAGTCGGCGCGGATGAGCGCCAGCCTCGCCAACCGCCAGCTCATCGTCGGCGTCGACCGGCTCGACTACACCAAGGGCATCGTCGAGCGGCTCCGGGCCTTCGAGCTGCTGCTCGAGGACTACCCCAATGTCCGCCGCCAGGTCACCTTCATGCAGATCTCCGCCCCCTCGCGCGAGCAGGTGCCGGAGTACCTGGAGCTGCGCCAGCAGGTCGAGCTGCTGTCGGGCCACCTCAACGGCATCTACAGCGAGGCCGACTGGGTGCCGCTGCGCTACATCAACCGCAGCTACACCCGCCGCTCGCTCATGGGCTTCTTCCGCCTCAGCCGGGTCGGGCTGGTGACCCCCTTGCGCGACGGCATGAACCTTGTGGCACTGGAGTACGTCGCCGCCCAGGACCCGCAGGACCCGGGGGTGCTGGTCCTCTCCCGCTTCGCCGGCTGTGCGCAGCAGCTCGACGGCGCCCTGGTCGTCAACCCCTACGACGTCCACCACCTCGCCGACACCATGAACGCGGCGCTGGCCATGACCCTCGACGAGCGCCAGGACCGCTGGCGGCGGATGATGCACGCCGTCCGCCACCACGACATCATCGCCTGGCGCGACCGCTTCCTGGCCCGGCTCGAGAACCGCGAGCGAGTCGGCTGAGGGCCTCGCCTCGGCCGCAAGCACAGCAACACCACCCGGCAAGCCTCGCCTGGCGCTTCAAGCGTCGCCGCCATCGCCCCACCGCGGCCGAGCGGCAGCGGTGGGGCGCCCGGCAGGCCGGGCCCCGAGCAAGGCGGATGATCATCGCCGGAAGAGGGCAGGGGATTGCCAGAATCGGTTGCTGCTACGGCCCCATCCGGGCAACCGGCGGAAAGCCGTGGCGTCCCCCGGACACCACGTTCGCAATGTCGGATGAACCGAAAAAATGGTGCCGCCAGAGTGATTTGAACACTCGACCTCACCCTTACCAAGGGTGCGCTCTACCCCTGAGCTATGGCGGCATGCCCGATCGCGGGTTGGACGGCGCCGGGTCGGCCGGCTATCCGGGAACCCCGGCGCGCAAGCGCGCCCGTTGCCGGGCGCGATGGCTAGATGCCATAGGCCCGACGGGGGTGCAAGCCATCAAAGCGGAGCGGAGGCGAGCCATGGCGACCGACGACGACGAGCGACACGCGAGGACGCCCGGTGCCGCCCCGACGGCCAGGGACCAGCGCGTGGCGCGGGCAGCGGCCGCCCTGCGCGAGAACCTGCGCAAGCGCAAGGCGCAGCAGCGTGGCCGGGCGTCGACCGCAGGCACTCCGGCCACTGCCCCGCCCGCATCGGCCGTGCCGCCGGCCGATCCGGGCCGGAAGAGCTGACCACCCTGAGACTTTGCTGACTCGCCGCTCGTCGGCGGCACGATTTGCGGACCTGCCGGCGGCCCCCGGCGGCCGGCGCGTGCTCCGCGGGCTGGCGGATCGCCAGGCCACCCGCCGCCCTGGCACTTTGCGTCGGCGCCCCGCATCCCACATACTGGGGCGGCCCAACCCGCCGGCAGGCCCCCGACCGGGGCGGTGGCCGGCCGGACCCGGGCAGCGGCGGCACGGCAACACGGGCGAATGGTGATGAGTGACCTGATCGAGCAGAAGCCGGTGCGGCTGCGCGCCGAGGATGTCGAGGATCTGGCGGTGATGGCCGCCCTCCTCCAGGACGCCCGGATCACCCTGCGCGAGATGGTGTTCGACCCCGAGGCCAAGAGCTTCATCGCCGCCTTCATGCGCTACCGCCGCGAGCTGCAGGCCGATCCGACGAGCTGCGACGGCCTCACCGAGCGGCGCAGCGCCCTGCGCTTCGACTGCATCGCTTCGGTCAAGCATCGCAACCTCGACCCGGGCGACCTCGATCGCGAGCTGACGCTGCTGACCGTCGCCACCGCTCCCGGCGACCGTCACCTCTTCCATGTCGAGCTGGTCTTCGACGAGGGCGTGCAGATCCAGCTGAGGACCGACTGCATCGACGCGCTGCTCGAGGATTTCGGCCCGGTGCAGCGCTGCCGCAAGACGCCGTGCGACCACTTCGCCGAGGAGTTCGGTATTGCCGGCAGGGCGTGAGACGGTGTCCGCCGCTGGACACGGCCGCCGCTTGCCGCGCGGTGCCGCATGAACGACGTCGAGCCCGCGGTCGACGGTGGGCCGCCGCCGTCGACCGACCGCATCACCGCGATCGAGCTCGACGAGAAGAGCATCGCGCGCTGGTCGCCGGAGATCGAGCACGAGCGCAACGTCGCGATCTTCGACCTGCTCGAGGACAATCATTTCGCGCTCAAGGATGACACCACCGGTCCCTACCGCCTGCTGTTGAGCCTGCGCGACGCCACTTTGGTGTTCGCCCTCGCCGACAGCGCCGGCCGGACCACCGAGCTGACCCTCTCCGCCCGGCCGCTCAAGCGCGTGATCAAGGACTATTTCATGATCTGCGAGAGCTATTTCGGCGCCATTCGCGGTGCCGCGCCCGGGCGGATCGAGGCCATCGACATGGCCAGACGCGGTCTCCACAACGAGGGGGCGGAACTGCTCAAGGACGCCCTCGCCGACCGGGTGACCCTCGACACCAACACGGCTCGGCGCCTGTTCACCCTCGTCTGCGTCCTGCATCTGCGCGGCTGACGGGTCGTCGATGCGACCGCTCGCCCCGATGGCGCGCCAGCGATGACGACCGAGCTCCCGGGGGCGGTCCTCTTCGCCTGCACCATGAACCAGATCCGCTCGCCGATGGCCGAGGGCCTGCTGAAGTATCTCCACGGCAACCGCATCTTCGTGCAGAGTGCGGGCGTGCGCGCCGGCGACGGGGTCGACCCGTTCGCCGTCCAGGTCATGGACGAGCTCGGCATCGACATCGAGCGGCATCGCACCCGCACCTTCGACCAGCTCGACGACGACTACTTCGACGTCGTCGTCTCGCTGGCCCCGGAGGCGCAGCACAAGGCGGTGGAGCTGACCCGCCACAGCGCCTGCGACCTCGAGTTCTGGCACATGCCGGACCCGAGCCTGGTCGAGGGGACGCGCGAGCAGCGCCTCGAGGCCTATCGCGAGCTGCGCGACCTCCTGCTGCGCCGCATTCGCGAGCGCTTCCCGCCGCAGCAGGCACCCACCGTGTGAGCACCATTGGCGCGCCCGCCCGGCCGCTCTCCCTTGACCGCGGGCGCCCGGCGGACCAAGACGAGCGCCGCCACCACCCGCCCGCACCGTCCCCGATCCCGCCGCCGCGAAGCGACCGTCCTTGCCCCAGCCGCCCCTCGTCCTCGCCTCCTCGTCGCCACGCCGCCTCGAGCTCCTGCGCCAGGTCGGCGTCGAGCCCGATCGGATCGCGGCTCCCGAGGTCGACGAGGCCGTCCTGAAGGGCGAGCTGCCCCGGGCGCACGCGCTGCGCCTCGCCCTGGCCAAGGCCCGGGCCGTAGCCGACCGGCTGGACCTGCCGGCCTTCGTGCTCGCCGCCGACACGGTCGTCGCCTGCGGCCGGCGCATCCTGCCCAAGGCGGAGACCGCGGAGGAGGCCGCCCGCTGCCTCGACCTCCTGTCCGGCCGCCGCCACCGGGTGCTGGGCGGGATCGCCGTCGCCACCCCCGACGGCCGCCTGGTCGGCCGCCTGGTCGTCACGCAGGTCCGCTTCAAGCGGCTGAGCCCAGCCGAGCGCGACGCCTACCTCGCCTCGGGCGAATGGCGGGGCAAGGCCGGCGGCTACGCCATCCAGGGCCGGGCCGCCGCCTTCGTCCCCTGGATCAACGGCTCCTACAGCAACGTCGTGGGCCTGCCGCTGACCGAGACCCTGAACCTGCTGGACGGCCTCGGCTGGCACCGGCCGGCGACCACCCGGCCGGTCCCGCCCTCGTGAACCCCGGAGAATCATGACCCTCGAGCTCGTCGTCGACCGCACCCCCGAGGCCCTCGCCCTGGCCCTTGTCGAGGACGGGGCCCTGGTCGACCTCTGGACGACGGCCGCCGCTGCCGACGCCGTGGAGGACCGGCTCTTCCTCGCCCGGGTGACCCGGATCGAGCCCGCCCTCGACGGCGCCTTCCTCGACCACGGCGGCGGCAGTGCAGGCTTCGTCACCGGCAAGGACGCAAGGTTCCGCCGCGGCCTGTCGAAGAAGGCCCGGATCAAGCACTGCCTGGAGGAGGGCGAATGGCTGATCGTCCAGGGCCTGCGCGAGGCCGAGGGCGAGAAGGGGGCCCGCTTCTCCACCGACATCCGCCTCGTCGGCCCAGGGCTCGTCTGGCGGCCCCACGGCGACGAGGTCGCCACCACCCGCCACGTCCGGCCGGTCGACCGCGAGGGGCTCGCCGCCCGCGGCCGGCGGATCCTCGCCGCCACCGGCACCAGCGGCGGCCTCGTGCTGCGCCGCACCGCGCTGCTGCAGGACGACGCCATTCTCGAGGCCGAGCTCGACGGGCTGAAGACGGGCTGGGCCGGGCTGCAGCGGCAGCTCGCCGCCCCGGCGCGCAAGGCGGGCCCGCTGGCCTGGGGCCCCTCTGCCCTGGCCCGGCTGCTGTGGCGCGCCCTCGAGCTCGCTCCCGACCGACTGGTCGTCGCCGAACCGGCGCTGGCCGCCGAGGCCCGCCGCCTGGTCGAGGCGCTGCCGGAGCCCGTTCGTCCCGCCCTTGAGGTGCTCACCGGTCCGGCCGGCGCCTTCGCTGCCAGCGGCGTCGAGGCGGCGCTCGCCGAGGCCGCGGCGCGCGAGGTGGCGCTGCCCGGCGGCGGCCGGCTGATCATCGAGGAGACCGCGGCCTGCGTTGCCATCGACGTCGACGGCGGCGGCCGGCCGGCGCTCGAGGTCGACCTCGCGGCCGCGGCCGTCCTCGCCCGCCTCGTCCGCCTGCGCAATCTCGGCGGCACCATCGTCGTCGATTTCGTCGACCTGCCCGCCAAGGCGCACCGCCAGCGCCTCGAGCAGGCGCTCGAGCGCGCCTTCAAGGGCGACCCGCTGCCGGTGCAGGTCTACCCGATGTCGCCGCTCGGCATCGTCCAGATCAGCCGGGCCCGGCGCGGCGGCCGGCCGCTCGACGCCCTCGGCCGGCGCTGCCCCGCCTGCGGCGGCAGCGGCCGTGTCGCCGGCTGACACCGTGCGCGACGACCCGGGCAAGGAGCCCATCCCCGCCCGCCGCCGGCGCCGCTGCCCGGGCTGCGGCAAGTCCATGGTGATGCGCTTCCGGCCGTTCTGCTCGGCCCGCTGCCGCGACCTCGATCTCGGCCGCTGGCTCGACGGCAGCTACGCCGTCCCGGCGGTCGAGGTCGACGACGATGAGGACCCGGCGACGCTGCGCCCCGACCCCGACTGACCGCCGCCTCAGCGCCCGTCGAACGAGTTGGCGATCGCCGTGAAATGCCTGAGCCGCTGCTCGTTGAAGGTGCGGATGTTGAACGCCCAGCGCTCGTCGCCGTCGCCCACCAGCATGATCTTCATCAGGAGCCCGAGCGGCTCCACCCCGAACCGGCAGGCGAGCTCCGTCTCGCTCGGCCCCTCGCCGCAGGCCGCCAGCGGCAGCCGGCTCAGCCCCTCGAGCCCGGAGACGAAGAGCTCGAACGCCCCGCGCATCCAGGTGCTGCCGAACGGGCTGTCCGGATCCTCGCCCAGCTCGCGGATCGCCCCCGACACCGCGTCGAGATCGACGATCATCTGCCGCTCCAGCCAGGCCGCCGGCGCCTCCCAGGCCTGCCGGTCCGTCTCCGGGTCGAGCCGCCTGAGCGTCATCCGGCTCAACGCCGCGAACGTGCCGTCCGAGGGTGCCACCACCGCCCGCTCGTCGCCCGCCGCCAGTCCCGGCACGCTGCATTCGAGCTCGAGCAGCGCCGGCACCTCCAGCCGGTCGCACAACCCCGCGGCAGCCGCCGGCCCGGCCCCGAGCGGCCCGGCCCCGAGCGGCCCGGCCCCGAGCGGCCCGGCAATGCCGGCCAGCAGCACGACGCCGAGCAGCCACCCGGCCGCGCGGCCACCCCCGGTCAGGCGGCCAGGCACCGCCGCTTCTCGGAATAGAGCACGCCCGTCACGCTGACCACCCGCCCCAGCCGCTTGGCCAGCAACGCCGCCTGCGCGGCATCGATCCCACCGAGCTGCAGATCGACCACCAGCCCGGCGTCCTCGCCGGCGATCCGGCTGGCATGACACTGGTCCGGCACGTGGCCGTGCATGGCGAACACCTCGAGCACCCGCGGCAGGGCACCCGGCACCGCATCCGACTGAACGGAGAAGCAAAACGTCGACATGAAACCAACACCCATCAGATGAGAACCCGCGAATCGACTCAGGCCCGGCCCCAAAGCGAGACCGGGCGGCTAATTCGCAGCACCTGATGGATCGTGCCCATGCCGACCCCGTTACGCCCACCCATCCCCAGGGTCAAGGGTCCAGGCCGGAACGGCGACCGGCCGTATGCTTCGCCGGATCGGTTCCGACGGCCTCGGAGCCCGTCCGCGCCAGCCGGGAGGTTGCCGCTCGGCGGGCCGCCTGCGTCGCCCGGGTGCCGCGGTCGCGCGGCTGGGCATGAATGCCGTCGATACGCGCCGCCGCGACCGGCGAATCCGCCTGGCAGGCAACGGCAGGACGTCAGGGCGCAGCACGGCGACCGCCGCCCCGCGCCGGGATCGACGACACGAAAGAACCCGCGGCGGCGAGCGCTCGCGGGCTTTTTCGTGTCGTCCGGTTGACGGGTGGTGGAGCCGAGCGGGATCGAACCGCCGACCTCCTGAATGCCATTCAGGCGCTCTCCCAGCTGAGCTACGGCCCCATCGCGTTCCGGTGCCGGGTAGGTAGGGAAATCGGTGGCCGTTCGCAAGTCAAATGTCGCGACCGCCGCCCGGGACGTGCCCGTCGAGGGGCAGCTGCACCACGGCCCTGAGGCCGCCCTCCGGCCGGTTGGCGAGGGTCACCTCGCCGCCGTGGCCGCGGACGATCGACCGCGCGATCGCGAGCCCCAGGCCGCTGCCGCCGGTCTCGGGGCTGCGGCTCGCCTCGAGCCGGAAGAACGGCTCGAACACCCGCTCCAGCATGGCCTCGGGCAGGCCCGGGCCGGCGTCGTCGACGGTGACGGTCAGCCCGCCGGCGGCGCGCGCCACGGCAAGGCGCGCCCTGCCGCCGTAGCGCAGCGCATTGTCGACGAGGTTGCGGATCGCGCGGGTCAGCGCCAGCTTGCGGCAGCGCAGGGTCGGCCGGGCCGCCCCGGGCGGAGCTGCGGCGAGCGCCACGTCCTTGCCCTGGTCGGCGAAGTCGCCGACGACGCTTTCCACCAGGGCCACGAGGTCGACCGCCCGGGTCGGCTCCTCGCCGGCGGTGTCGCGGGCGAGCAGCAGCCCGGCCTCGGTCAGCGCCTGCATCTCGTCGAGCGTCGCCAGCATGCGCGCCTTGAGCGCCTCGTCCTCGACCAGCTCGGCCCTGAGACGGAGCGAGGTGATGGGCGTGCGCAGGTCGTGGCTGATCGCGCCCAAGAGGCGGGTGCGATCGGCGAGCGAGCGGCCGATGCGCTCCTGCATGGTGTTGAAGGCGAGGGCGGTGCGGCGGATCTCGGCCGGGCCCCTCGTCGCCTCGACGCTCACCGCCTCGCCACGACCCACGGCGTCGGCGGCGGCGGCGAGCTGGCCGAGCGGCCGGGTCAGCCGGCGCAGCGAGAGCGCGGCCGCGACGCTGATTGCCACGCCCGCCGCCAAGAGGGCCACGAGCGGCAGTGCCGCGAAGCCAGGGCGCTCGGGTGGCACCACCATGGCGGCGTTGAGCCAGAGGGCGTCGCCGAGCCGGATCGCCAGGAGCAGGCCCGAGCGGGGCAGGGTCGCCGGCGGCTCGTCGAGGTCGGGGCCGCCATCGGCATCGCGACGCCACTGCTCGCGCCAGCCGGTGCGGTCCGGCAGGCGCCGGCGCGCCTCGATCTCGCCCGGCGCCACGCGGACCTCCAGTCGCCGGCCGTCGTCGAGCAGGCTTTGCAGCCGGTGGGTGAGATGGCGGGCGGGCATGCCGCCGAGCGGCAGATCGGCGCTCGCCACCACCGGCTCCGCCGCCAGCCAGAAACGGAGCTGGCGGGAGGAGAAGGCACGCAGCGCCCGCCGCCGCTCGCCCGGGCCGGTGGTGGTCTCCAGGAGACGGACGAGCCCCGCCGCCCGCTCCAGCACCTGCTCGTGGGCCAGGGCCTCGACCGCCCCGCGGCGCTCGTCGCGCAGGATGGCGAAGGTGACGAGCTGCGAGGCCACGAGCGCCAGCAGGAGGACGAGGATCAGCTGGGCGGTCAGGCTGCGCGGCCACCAGCGCCCGAGCAGGCGGGTCACGCCGGCTCGACCTTGCCGGCGAAGCTGTAGCCGCCGCCCCAGTGGGTCTTGATCAGCTCCGGGCTCTTCGGATCGCGCTCCAGCTTCTTCCTGAGCCGGCTCACCTGGTTGTCGACGCTGCGGTCGAAGGGGGTGGCCTCGCGGCCGCGGGTGAGGTCGAGGAGCTGGTCGCGGCTGAGCACCATGCCCGGGTGGCGGAGCAGGGCGGCGAGCAGCAGGTACTCGCCGGTGCTGAGCGGCACGGCGGTGCCGGCCTCGTCGAGCAGCTCGCGCGCGGCCGGATCGAACACCCAGCGGTCGAGCCGCAGCCGGCCCATCGGGTCGGGCCCGCCTGGCCGGTGCGGCAGGCTCTGCGCCCGGCGCAGCACCGCCTTGATCCGGGCCAGAAGCTCGCGCGGCGCGAAGGGCTTCGTGACGTAGTCGTCCGCCCCCATCTCGAGGCCGATGATGCGGTCGGTCTCCTCGGCGAGCGCGGTCAGGAGGATGATCGGCACGGTGCCCCTGGCGCGCAGCTCGCGGCAGAGGCTGAGCCCGTCCTCGCGCGGCATCATGATGTCGAGGATGACGAGGTCGATGGCGTGGCGCTCGAGCACGTGCCGGGCGGCGGCGGCGCTCTCCGCGGTGCTCACCCGCTGGCCGTGCTTGACCAGGTACTGCTTGAGCGCGTCGCGCACGTCGCGATTGTCGTCGACCACCAGAAGATGCGGGCTCTCGCTCATGGCCTCCAGCGGATAGGCCGGCCGCGGGTCGGAGGGGAACGAAAAAATGTAACGCCGTGTGTCAGGGGGCGGCGCTGACGCACGCCGTCACCAACTGGAGGGTCCGGCGACGCATTCCCGCGACAGGCGGCTCGGAGAATGCCGCTCGCGCTTCAACAAGGAGACGACACGTCATGAAGAAGACACTGATCATCGGCACCGCCGCCACCGTCCTGGCCCTCGGCCTGGTCGGCGGCACGCTGGCCTGGTCGCAGGGCGCCCTGGCCCAGGGCGGCTGGCACGAGCGCGGCCACCGCATGGCGGGCCCCGGCATGGGGATGGAAATGGGGATGGGCATGGGCGGCGAGCTGCACGGCATGCAGCTCTTCGACCGCTTCGATCGCACCGGGGAGGGCCGGGTGAGCCAGGAGGACGTGGACGCCGTCCGCGCCGAGCGCTTCGCCGCCTTCGACGCCGACAGCGACGGGGTGCTCGACCTCGAGGAGTACGAGCAGCTCTGGCTCGACGCGATGCGCCGGCAAATGGTGCGCAGCTTCCAGCGGCTCGACGTGGACGGCGACGCGGCGGTCACGGCGACCGAGTTCGCCGAGCCGACGAGCCGCCTGGTCGAGCGCCTCGACCAGGACGGCGACGGCGTGGTCACCCGCGACGAGCTGCGGCAGATGATGCGCGACCGCCACGACGGGATGCGCGGCCGGCGGGGCGAGGGCAGGGGGCCGGGCGACGGGCCGCGCCGGCCGCAGCCGCAGGCAGACTGACACCCTGCTATTCGAGGCGTGCGCGCCTTCGGCGGGGGGCGGCGGTTCGGCTCAGCGCCGATCGTCCTCCTCGCCGACGTCGGGGTCGATGACCTCGCCGAGGGCGTCATCGTCGCCGAGCTCGTCGGCGTCCTCGATCAGCGGATCCTCCTCGTCCTCGTCGTCGACGGCCACGTCGGGCTCCTCGACCTCGGCATCCGCCTCGTCGACGTCGTCGACCTCGTCCGCCTCGTCGACCTCCTCGACCTCGTCCACGTCGGCCGCCTCCTCGACGTCGAGGCTCTCGTCGACATCCTCCTCGTCGCGCTCGACATCGGCGGGCTTGCCGGCGCCCGCGGCCAGGGCGCGGATCGGGTTGCGCGGCCGGCGGGCGCGGGCGACCTGCTCGAGATCGAAGGCCGCACCGCAGGCCGGGCAGGCGAGCTCCACGGTCTTGCCGAAGTCATAAAAGCGGGCCCCGCAGGCAAGGCAGGTGCGCTTGGTTCCCAGTTCCGGCTTGGGCAAGGCGATCCCCTATGGACTGAAGCGGCGGAAGGCGGGCGTCGGGTGCCGATCTCGACCCGGGGTTGCACCGCGGCCCAGCCGGCCACCCTCTCGGCGGAGTGGGCAATTGCCATGATCGCCCAAGGCTGTCAAAAGCAAATCGCGCGCCGGAACGGGCTCTCGCCCCGCGCGACGGCGGGCGTCGGCGGCGGCGCCGCCGGCACCGCAACTCCCTCGCTGTCGAGGTCGATCGCATGCTGCTCAGGGCGGCGCCGCACGGCGCGCTGACGGGTGACGTCCGTGTCCCCGGTGACAAGTCCATCTCGCACCGCTCGCTGATGCTGGCCGGGCTCGCCGTCGGCGAGAGCCGGATCGAGGGCCTGCTCGAAGGCGCGGACGTCATGGCGACGGCCGAGGCACTCCGGGCGTTGGGTGTGCATCTGGCCCGGTCGGCGGACGGCAGCTGGCGGGTGCACGGCTGCGGTGTGGCCGGGCTCGCCGAGCCCGAGACGGTGCTCGATCTCGGCAATGCCGGCACCGGGGTGCGGCTCTTGCTGGGGATCCTCGCCGGCCACGGCTTCACCAGCTTCCTCACCGGCGACGCGTCGCTGCGCCGCCGGCCGATGCGGCGCATCGCCGAGCCGCTCGAGGCGATGGGCGCCACGGTCCTGGCGCGGAGCGGCTGCCGGCTGCCGCTGGCGCTGACCGGCCGGGTCGACCTCGTGCCCGTCACCTGGCGTTCGCCCGTGGCCTCGGCGCAGATCAAGTCGGCGGTGCTGCTGGCGGGCCTGCATGCGCCGGGCCGCACCACGGTGATCGAGCCCTTGGCGTCGCGCGACCACACCGAGCGGATGCTGGCCTCGATGGGGGCCGCGGTGACCAGCGGGGCCACGTCGGACGGCTGGGCGGTCGAGCTCGAGGGCGAGCCCGAACTGGTGCCGCAGCAGTTCGTCGTGCCGGCCGATCCGTCCTCTGCCGCCTTCCCGCTGGTGGCGGCCCTGGTCGCGGGCGGCAGTGCGGTGACCATCCGCGGCATCTCGGTCAACCCGCTGCGCACCGGCCTCTTGACCACGCTCGAGGAGATGGGGGCGAGCCTGCGGCAGGAGAACCAGCGCACCGCGGCGGGCGAGCCCGTGGCGGACCTGGTCATCACGGCGAGCGAGCTCAAGGCGGTCGACGTGCCGGCGGAGCGCGCGCCCTCGATGATCGACGAGTACCCCATTCTGGCCGTGGCCGCGGCCTTCGCCCGGGGCACGACGCGGATGCGCGGCCTGGCCGAGCTGCGGGTCAAGGAGAGCGACCGGCTGACCACCATGGCGAACGGCCTCGCCGCTGCCGGCATCGCGGTCGCGGTCGAAGGCGACGACCTCCTGGTCACCGGCCCGGTCGGCGGCACGCGCGAGCTCACGGTCGACGCGCATCACGACCACCGCATCGCCATGAGCTTCCTGGTGCTGGGCGGGCTCGGCTCGGCCCCGGTCACGGTGCAGGGTGCGGAGACGATCCTCACCAGCTTTCCGGGCTTCGCCGAGCTGATGAACGGAATGGGGGCGGCCATCGGCGAGGCGGGGCCGTGAGCCCTGGCGAGCGGGCCGGGCACGGCGCGGGCGACTGCTCCAGGGGCGGCGGCATGGTCGTCGCGGTCGACGGCCCGGTGGCGTCGGGCAAGACGACCCTGGCCCGGCGGCTGGCCATGGCCAACGGCCTGCGCTTCCTCGACACGGGCCTGCTCTACCGCGCGGTCGCGCGGCGGCTGCTCGAGCAGGGCCTGTCGCCGGCCGACCCGGCCGCGGCGGCGGCGGCCGCCCGGGCGGTGACCGAGGCCGATCTCGATCCCGAGGTGCTGCGCGCCGAGCCGATCGGCGCGGCTGCGTCGCAGGTGGCGGTGCTGTCGCCGGTGCGCGAGGCGCTCCTGGCGATGCAGCGGCGCTTCGCCGGCAGGAGACCCGGGGCGGTGCTGGCGGGCCGCGACATCGGCTCGGTGGTCTGCCCCGACGCGACGCTCAAGCTCTTCGTCACGGCGAGCCCGGAGGTGCGCGCCCGGCGGCGTTTCGAGGAGTTGCGCAGCCGCGGCGACGCGGCTATCTACGAGCAGGTTTTGCAGGACGTGAAGGAGCGTGATCGCCGCGACCAGGAGCGGGCGATCGCGCCGTTGTCCGTTGCCCGGGGTGCAATCGTCATCGACACCTCGACGCTCGATCTCGAGGCGTCGCTGGCGGCGATGCAGGCGGCCTTCGATCGGCAGCGGGCCGGCTCACCGCCCAGGACCTGAACCGCAACCCTTGCCCCGACCGGCGCGCAGGATCCCTGGCCGGGCGGTTTTGGAGACAGAATGCAGCAAGCGATCGCGACCACCGACGCCCCCTCGCAGGCCGATTTCGCCTCGATGCTGGACGAGAGCCTGGGCGGCAGCGGCAGGCTCGAAGGCTCGGTGGTCAAGGGCACGATCATCGCCCTCGACAACGAGGACGCCGTCATCGACGTCGGCCTGAAGTCCGAGGGCCGGGTGCCGATCAAGGAGTTCTCGACCCCCGGCCACCCCGTCGAGGTGAAGGTCGGCGACCAGGTAGAGGTCTATGTCGAGCGCTTCGAGAACAAGAGCGGCGAGGCCGTTCTCTCGCGCGAGAAGGCGCGGCGCGAGGAGAGCTGGAACCGGCTCGAGCGGGCGTTCAACGAGCAGGAGAAGTGCGAAGGCGCCATCTTCGGCCGGGTCAAGGGCGGCTTCGCCGTCGACCTCGGCGGTGCCGTGGCCTTCCTGCCCGGCAGCCAGGTCGACATCCGCCCGGTCCGCGACGTGGCCCCCCTGGTCAACAAGCCCGAGCCCTTCCTGATCCTCAAGATGGACCGCAGGCGCGGCAACATCGTGGTCTCCCGGCGGGCCGTGCTCGAGGAGAGCCGCAAGGAGCAGCGCGACGAGCTGCTGGCGACGCTCAGCGAGGGCCAGATCCTCGACGGCGTGGTGAAGAACATCACCGACTACGGCGCCTTCGTCGATCTCGGCGGCCTCGACGGCCTCCTGCACGTCACCGACATCTCGTGGAAGCGGGTCAACCACCCGACCGAGGTCCTGGGCGTGGGCCAGCAGCTCAAGGTGCAGGTGATCCGCTTCAACCGCGAGACCCAGCGCATCAGCCTCGGGATGAAGCAGCTCGAGGCCGATCCCTGGGAGGGTGTCGAGCTCAAGTACCCGGTCGGCACCAAGTTCAAGGGCACGGTGACCAACATCACCGACTACGGCGCCTTCGTCGAGCTGGAGCCCGGGGTCGAGGGCCTGGTCCACGTGTCCGAGATGAGCTGGACCAAGAAGAACATCCACCCCGGCAAGATCGTCTCGACCA
>CAYWSB010000093.1:0-20984 GCA_964460465.1 uncultured Geminicoccaceae bacterium
CGCGGCATCGAGGTCGGCCACATCTTCTATTTCGGCACCAAGTATTCCGAGCCCATGGGGGCCGCCGTCATCGGCCCCGACGGCGAGAGGCGGCCGGTCCACATGGGCTCCTACGGCATCGGCGTCTCGCGGCTGGTCGGTGCCCTGATCGAGGCCAACCACGACGCCAAGGGCATCGTCTGGCCCGAGCCCGTGGCCCCCTTCAAGGTCGGGATCGTCGACCTCCGTCCCGACGACGCCACCGCCCACGGCCTCGCCATGGAGCTCTACAGCCGGCTGCAGGCGGCCGGCCTCGAGACCCTGATCGACGAGCGCGACGAGCGCGCCGGGGCCAAGTTCGCCACCATGGAGCTGATCGGCCTGCCCTGGCAGGTGACCGTCGGCCCAAGGGGGGCCAAGGAGGGCAAGGTCGAGCTCAAGTCGCGCCGCACCGGCGAGACCACCGAGCTCAGCCCGGACGCGCTGCTGCAGAAGCTCACCGCCTGATGCGCGAGGCCGAGCGCCTCGTCGCCTGGCGCTACCTCAAGCCGACCCGGGGCGAAGGCTTCATCTCCGTCATCGCCGCCTTCGCGCTGGTCGGCATCGCACTCGGCGTCGGCACACTCATCGTCGTGCTCGCCGTCATGAACGGCTTTCGGAGCGAGCTCCTCGGCCGGGTCCTGGGGGTGAACGGCCACGCCACCCTGATCGCCGGCCCCGAGGGCCTGCCCGACGACCCCGCCCTGGTCGAGCGGCTGCGCGCCATCGAGGGCGTGGTCGACGCCATGGCCTATGTCGAGGGCCAGGTCATGGCCTCCGCCAACGACGTGGCCTCGGGCGCCATCGTCCGCGGCGTGCGCGCCGGGGATTTCGCCCGGCGGACGATCTTCGCCGACAACATCGTGGCGGGCTCGCTCGACGCCCTGGACCAGCCCGACACCATCCTGATCGGCACCCGCATGGCCCAGCGCATGGGCCTCGGCGTCGGCAGCCAGATCAGCCTGATCTCGCCCAAGGGGGCCGCCACCGCCTTCGGCACCATCCCCCGGATCAAGAGCTTCCGCATCGCCGGCCTGTTCGAGGTCGGGATGTACGAGTACGACAACGCCTTCGTCTATGTCGGCCTCGCCGACGCCCAGGCCTATTTCCAGCTCGACGACCGGGTCACCGCCGTCGAGGTCCTGGTCGACCGGCCCGAGCAGATCCAGCGCTGGCGGACCGCCATCGCGGCCGCGGCCCAGGGGCAGGGCAGGGTGGTCGACTGGCAGCAGCTCAACGCGCACTTCTTCAACGCGCTCGAGGTCGAGCGCAACGTCATGTTCCTGATCCTCACCCTGATCATCATCGTCGCCGCCTTCAACATCATCACCGGCATCACCATGCTGGTGAAGTCCAAGGGCCGCGACATCGCCATCCTCAGGAGCATGGGGGCGACGCAGGGTGCGGTGATGCGCATCTTCTTCCTCGCCGGGGCGAGCATCGGCATCGTCGGCACGGCGCTCGGCTTCGTCCTCGGCATCGCCTTCGCGCTCAACATCGACCAGATCCGCCTGTTCCTCGAGGGCCTCACCGGCGCCGAGCTCTGGTCCGCCGAGATCCGCTTCCTCTCCCGCCTGCCGGCCGAGGTCCGGGTCGAGGACGTGGCGAGGATCGTCGGCATGGGCCTCGGCCTCTCCTTCCTCGCCACCCTCTACCCCGCCTGGCGCGCCGCCCGCGTCGATCCCGTCGAGGCGCTCCGATATGAGTGAGACCTTGCTCGCCCTCGCCGGCATCGAGCGCCGCTTTCGCCAGGGCACGGCCGAGCTCCTGATCCTCAAGGGCGCCGACCTCACGCTCGAGACCGGCGAGCTCGTGGCCCTGGTCGGCCCGTCGGGCTCGGGCAAGTCGACCCTGCTCCACATCGCGGCCCTGCTCGAGCGCCCCTCGGCGGGCGAGGTCACCATCGACGGCAAGAGGTGCTCGAAGCTGTCGGATGCCGACCGCACCGGGCTCCGGCGCAACCGCATCGGCTTCGTCTACCAGTTCCACCACCTGCTCGCCGACTTCACCGCGCTCGAGAACGTCATGCTGCCGCAGCTCCTCGCCGGCAAGAGCCGCAGCGAGGCCAGCGCGCGCGCCACCGATCTCCTCGACCGCCTCGGCCTGAAGGACCGCCTCGACCACCGCCCCGGCCGCCTCTCCGGCGGCGAGCAGCAGCGCGTCGCCATCGCCCGGGCGCTGGCCAACCGCCCGGGCCTGCTGCTGGCCGACGAACCGACCGGCAATCTCGACCCCGCCACCTCGAGCCAGGTCCTCGATCTCCTCGTCGAGATCGTCCGCGAGACCGCGACATCCGCCTTCATCGCCACCCACAACCCCGACATCGCGGCATCCATGGACCGCACCGTCGAGCTCCACGACGGCCGTCTTCGCCCCTGGGTGGCGGGGCCGAAGCCCAAGCCGGCCGCCGGCGCCGTGGCCCAGCCCTTCCCGACGGCGTGACCCGGGACCGGTCGGCGCGGCTCCGCCGCCGATCATCATGATGCATCGGCGGCAGGCGAGCTCCGCCCTTTTCGCCCGAAGCCGAGGATTCCCAAGACGTTGGCGGGATCGCTAAAATTTTAGCCAGTTTAGTGGCGAATGAAGGGTAAAATCGAAACGATAGACGACTTGGCTTCTTCATTTTCGGTTGGCGAATTTCTACCTGGAGGTTAACCTCCTGGCTGTGTTCATGGGGTTCTCCTGTGACACCCGACTTGAGGCGTTTCCTCCCTAATCACTGGGCCGCGGCAGCCGCCGCGGCCTTTTTTTTGGCGCTCGCCGCCAGGGCCGGCCCGCCCCCTTGCTCTTCGCCCGGTCAAGCCGCAAGCTCGCTCGGAGCAGGAGGCTGCCTCGGAGTAGGCGTCGATGGCGGAAACGGGAGCTGCGGAGCGAATCGGGTTGACCGTCCGCGGGGTGACCACGCGAGGCGTCAAGGTGCCGCTGGCTTTCATCCTTGGCACGAGCGCCGCCGTCGTGCGCGCCGTCCCGCTGCTTCTCGTCGACGTGCAAACCGAGGAGGGGCCCGTCGGCCGCACCTACCTCTTCTGCTACACGCCGTCCGGCGCCCGAGCCGTTGCCGCCCACCTCGCGGAAGCGGTGGACAGCGTGCTCGGCTGCCCGGCAGCACCCGGCGTCCTGATGCCATTGCTGGAACGTCGCTACACCCTCCTGGGAATCACGGGCACCGTTCGAATGGCGCTTTCCGCCCTCGACATGGCGCTCTGGGACGCGGCGGCGATCGCTATGGGCCAGCCGCTCGCGGCCGTTCTCGGCACCGTGCCCCGCGCGGTACCCGCCTACGACAGCCGGGGGCTGGGCCTGATGGCGCCGGCCCGGCTAGGTGACGAGGCGGAAGAGCTCCTCGCGCACGGTGGCCTGAAGGCACTCAAGCTGCGCCTCGGCCATGCCACCCTGGCCGAGGATCTCGAGGCGTTGCGTGCGGTTCGGGCCCGCATTCCGTCCGATGTTGCAGTGATGGTCGACTACAACCAGGCGCTGAGCGTGGCCGAGGCGTTGGCGCGTGGACGAGCGCTCGAGGCCGAAGGTATCGCCTGGCTCGAAGAGCCGATCCGGCACGATGACTACCCGGGCGCGGCCACTCTCGCGCGGGCACTCGATGCGCCCGTGCAGATCGGCGAGAACTTCAATGGGCCCGCGGCGATGCTGGCGGCGCTTTCGGCCGACGCCTGCGATCTGGTCATGCCCGACGCGGCGCGGATCGGCGGCGTGACCGGGTGGACGCAGGCAGCCGGGATCGCCGCCGCGCGCGGCATCGGGATGTCGTCGCACCTGCTGCCGGAGGTCAGTGTCCAACTCCTGTCGGCAACCGCGACCGCACATTGGCTCGAATACGTCGACTGGGCGGACGCGATCGTGGAGGAGCCTCTTCGGATCGTGGATGGCGCGGTCGTCTGTCCGTCGCGACCCGGCATCGGCCTCGCCTGGGACGAAGCCAAGATCGCGCGTCTGGAAACGCTTTGAGGCGGGCAGTGATCCACCGCTTCGTCAGTCGAGACGCTTGAGGCCGCAGATCAGGTCGGCGATCACGGACACGCGCTCTCATGCGCACATGGTCAACGGCCCCTGCAGGCAACGAGGGGCGGGCCGGGCGGACGCTCGCCGCCGGGCCGCGCGACCGTCGTAGGGCTTGCCCGACGGGTGACATGGGCTATCTCGCATTTCGGAAATTTCTGAAATGGCAGGCCGACGATGAACCTCCCCCCGCTCGTGCAGACCGCTGTCCTCCATTTCGGCGAGATGGGCAGCCGCTGGGGCATCAACCGAACGGTGGGGCAGATCTACGCCCTCCTGTTCCTCTCGGCCGAGCCCCTCAATGCCGAGACGATCGCCGACCGCCTCGGCTTCTCGCGCTCCAACGTCTCGATGGGCCTGAAGGAGCTGCAGGCCTGGAACCTGGTCCGCCTCAAGCACCTCCCCGACGACCGCCGCGACCACTTCACCACCCCCGACGACGTCTGGACCATCCTCCGCACCCTGGCCCACGAGCGCAAGAAGCGCGAGGTCGACCCGACCCTCAGCATGCTGCGCGAGGCGCTGATGCAGGAGCCGTCCTCCCCGGAGGAGCGCCACGCCCAGGCCCGGCTGCGCGAGATGCACGGCCTGATCGAGCTGCTCACCGGCTGGCACGCGGACGTCGAGCGGCTGGAGACCGACCGCCTCGTCCAGCTCCTCACCCTGGGTGCCGCCGTCCAGAAGGTCCTCGACCTCAAGGACCGCTTCACCGTGCTTCCGGGCGGCAAGCGCCGTCGCAGCCGATCGGCGGCGACGGCCGGCCCGTCCACGACCGCCAAGGAGGCCTGAGCCGATGGACGCGCTCATGCTCGCCCGGCTGCAGTTCGCGGCCAACATCTCCTTCCACATCCTCTTCCCGATGATCACCATCGCCCTCGGCTGGGTGCTCGTCTGGTTCAAGCTCGCCTACAACCGCACCGGCGATGCCGCCTGGATGGACGCCTACCAGCTCTGGGTGAAGGTCTTCGCCCTGTCCTTCGCGATGGGGGTGGTCTCCGGCATCACCATGAGCTTCCAGTTCGGCACCAACTGGCCGGGCTTCATGGAAAAGGTCGGCAACGTCGCCGGTCCGCTCCTGGCCTACGAGATCATGACCGCCTTCTTCCTCGAGGCCGTGTTCCTCGGCGTCATGCTGTTCGGCTTCAGCCGCGTCTCCAACGCGATGCACACCGCCGCCACCGTCATCGTCGCCGTCGGCACCACGCTCTCCGCCTTCTGGATCCTCGTCCTCAACTCCTGGATGCAGACCCCGCAGGGCTTCGAGCTCCGCGACGGCGTGGTCCACGCCACCGACTGGTGGGCGATCGTCTTCACGCCCTCGATGCCCTACCGCTTCGCCCACGTGCTCCTCGCCTCGGGGCTGACCTGCGCCTTCCTGATCGCCGGCCTCTCC
This sequence comes from uncultured Geminicoccaceae bacterium, assembly GCA_964460465.1. Lineage (GTDB taxonomy): Bacteria > Pseudomonadota > Alphaproteobacteria > Geminicoccales > Geminicoccaceae > SLRI01. The sequence goes on from CAYWSB010000093.1 coordinate 5,426, forward strand.
GCCTATCGGCGGCTCCGGGGCGACCGGGGCCGCGGCGTCGCCCTGCAGCTCCGCTTCGCCCTCGGCATGGCCGCCATCCTCGCACCCCTGCAGATTCTCGCCGGCGACCTGCACGGCCTCAACACCCTCGAGCACCAGCCGCAGAAGGTGGCCGCCATGGAGGCCAACTGGCAGACCCGGGGCAACGTCCCGCTCGTTCTCTTCGCGATCCCGGACGAAGAGGCCAGGGAGAACCGCTTCGAGATCGCCGTCCCCAATCTGGCGAGCATCGTGCTCAAGCACGACCCGGCCGGCATCGTCCCCGGCCTCGACGACTACATCGGCGAGCACCCGCCCGTGGCCCCGGTCTTCTTCGCCTTCCGGGTCATGGTCGGCATGGGCCTCCTCATGCTCGCCGTCGCCTGGTACGGCAGCTTCCGCCTCTGGCGGCAGGGAGAGATCGGAAGCTGGCCGGCCCGCCTCCTCGTCGCCATGACCTTCTCCGGCTGGATCGCCACGCTCGCCGGCTGGTACACCACCGAGATCGGCCGCCAGCCCTGGCTCGTCTGGGGCGTCCTCGCCACCGCCGACGCCACCGGCGACGTCCCGGCCGGCATGATCGCCTCGACCCTGGTCGGCTACCTCGTCGTCTACGCGTTGCTGCTCGCCACCTATGTCGGCGTCCTTTTCCTCCTCGCCCGCAAAGCCGGCGAGAAGGACGAGATCGTCAACCGGCCGCCCGCCGCCTCCGGCCTCCTGCAACCGGCCGAGTAGGGACCATGCACATCCTCGCCGATCCCGCCCTCTGGCTGCCGCTCGCCTTCGCCGGCCTGATGGGCCTCGCCATCCTGGTCTACGTCGTCCTCGACGGCTTCGACCTCGGCGTCGGCATCCTGCTCCCGGCCGGCCGCGGGCCCGAGCAGGACCGGATGATCGCCGCCATCGGCCCCTTCTGGGACGCCAACGAGACGTGGCTGGTCCTCGCCGTCGGCATCCTCCTCGTCGCCTTCCCGGTCGCCCACGGCGTCATCCTCCAGGCCCTCTACCTCCCGGTCTTCGTCATGCTGATCGGGCTCATCCTCCGCGGCGTCGCCTTCGAGCTCCGCGCCAAGGTCGTCGCCACCGAGAAGGAGCGCTGGAACCGCCTCTTCTTCCTGGGCTCGCTCGCCACCGCGCTCGCCCAGGGCTGGATGCTCGGCCTCTACATCATGGGCCTCGAGCACACCCCCTTCACCCTCGCCTTCGCCGCCCTCACCGCCGTTTGCCTCGCCGCCGGCTACGCCTTCATCGGTGCCACCTGGCTGATCCTCAAGACCGATCAGGCCCTGCAGCGCCGCGCCGTCGCCTGGGCACGGGCGTCGCTGGTCCTCGTCGTCCTCGGCATGGCCCTGGTCTCGCTCGCCACGCCGCTCGTCAGCCCGCGCATCTTCGAGCGCTGGTTCAGCCTGCCCGAAATCCTCTACCTCGCCCCCCTGCCGCTGGCCTCCGCCGCCGTCATCGCCGCCCTCTGGCTCGCCCTCCAACGCCTGCCCGACCCCGACGACCGCTGGTGCTGGCTCCCCTTCACCCTCGGCACCACCCTCTTCTGCCTCGCCTTCGCCGGCCTCGCCTACAGCTTCTACCCCTACGTCGTCCCCGAAGCCCTGACCCTCTTCGACGCCGCAGCAGCCCCCGAAAGCCTCACGATCATCCTCGCCGGCGTCATCACCGTCATGCCCATCATCATCGCCACCACCCTCTTCGCCTACCGCGTCTTCAGCGGCAAAGCAGTGGGCTTAAGGTACGATTGAAGAGGCAAGAAAAGGAACCGGGGGAACTGAGTTCCCCCGCGCCCCCTCCGCGTTTTGTTGTTGGGGCCTTTTGACTTTGGCCATCGCGAGGGTAGAATGCCGGCGCAGTCGAGGAGCGTGCCGATGGCGAACCCCCTAACCGCCCGAGTCACCTCGGACCCCAAGAGCATGATGGGCAAGCCCATCATCAACGGCATACGCATCCCGGTCGAACTCATCCTCCGCCACCTCGCCGCCGGCGACAGCGAGCAGCAGATCTTGAAGGACTACCCGCGTCTTACCATCGAGGACATCCGCGCGGCGCACGCCTTCGCAGCCGACCACCTCGCCGGCGAACACATCATCGCCGCAGAATAGCATGAAGCTTCTGGCTAAGGCTAGGCTCGCAGCGCTTCGTGCCGCCCTTGTTAAAGACGAGGAGAGCGGCCCGACGGCGCCGTTCGGCTTCGAGGCGTTTTTGGAGTCCAAGCGAGTAGCTGCCGAACAGTGAGCGCCCATTTCCTCTCACGCAGGACTTTACTCGGCAAATTCTGCGGCAGCCTCAAGCTCTAAGAATCTTTCTGTCAAACTACTCCAATTTTCTACTGCCCCAAATCTAATGTTCTCAATCTCTTCGGCGCGCAGATTCCTGAGGTGAGCCTCCATTTCTTCAGGCTCCATGTCATTGAACACAAGGCTTGTATTAATGTCAATGGAAGGCGGCACGACGACATGATTATTTAGATCAATGGAATATTGTTTCAAATCGGCGAAGGTAATTTCGTTTCTCCTATGCGATCGCGCAATTCCCATTAAATAATATCGCGTTGCTTCTTGCATATCCTCAGAAGATTCAACTTCAAATACCTTTAAGGTTTGCCCTTTTCTGTCATACAACGCGACCCGAGTCAGCCATTGTCCTGCTGCTCCCTCGGAAGATGATCCGACAGCCATAAACCCGCGGATGCTTTTGTAAACCTCTTCCGATGCGATTCTTACTCCGATACCCGGCAGGACGTCCGCGATTCTGCTAACTCTCGATTCAGTTGCCTGAGATCTTTCTTGGATTGATGAAAGTAACCCTTTCATTTCAAAGACATTTGTGCCCAAAAATGCGAGCGATCCCAATATGACGGTGCCCACAAGCAGTTGAACCCAATCGCCTTTAGTCACCCGTATCCTCCGCCAAAAAATCCGTTCTGTTACCTTGAGAGTATGCTTCCGGAGCGCTGCAGTCCATCCCCAGTACGGTTATCCATACCTGGTACACTTTACGACGAGAGCGGCGCGTCGCTTTCGAGGATGTCGTGGAACGACCAGGGGCATTCGGTCGGAATGTCGGGCTGCGTGTCGGGCTCGTCGCGCGGCAGTGCGCGGGCGGTGAGGCGGGCGGCGGTTTGGTAGTGGGCGTCGAGGTCCGCCTGGAGGCGCTGACGGATCGTGGGGGTGAGGCGGCGCTGGAGCTCGTTGCGGAAGAGGTCGATCTCGTTGGCCCAGTGGGCGCGTGGTGCTTCGGCCTTCGCACAGCGGAGCTTCAGGAGGTGGATGATGATCTGCTCGAGCAGTGATTCGCAGGCGTGGCGTTGGCTGCGGCCCAAGTCTTCGATCTCCTCGGCCAGATTGTCGAGATCGAGCGGGCCGTTCCAGCGGTTGGCGCTGAGCGCGCGCAACTCGCGGGCCTGCTTCTCGGTCCAGGCGACGAAATCCTGCTCGTAGAGGTCGATCACGGTCATGCCGCCATTGTAATCCGATCCACCCCCGAGGCCAAGCCGCCACCACCCCAAAAGTCCCGAGGGGGCGCGGGGGAAATCATTTCCCCCGCTCTTCTTCCTCTTTCTTCAGCCCGCCAGGGCCTCGACATACCGCGCCGGATCGACATTGCCGCCCGACAGCACCACCAGAACGGTCTTGCCCCGGCAATCGAGCGCGCCGGACAGCGCCGCCGCCAGGGCGATGGCACCGCCCGGCTCGACCACCACCTTGAGCTCGAGGAAGGCCGCGCGCATCGCGTCCAGCACGTCGGCGTCGGCCACCGCCAGCCCGCCCGCCAGGAGCCGCCGGTTGACCTGGAAGGTCAGCTCGCCCGGCATCGGCGCCAGGAGAGCGTCGCAGATCGAGGTCGCCCCCGGCACGTTGCCCTCGCGCGTGCCCGAGCGCAGCGACCGGGCGGTGTCGTCGAAGCCGACCGGCTCCGCACTCCAGACCGCGATGTCCGGGAAGTGGTGCACCAGCGCCGTCGCCGTCCCGGCGATCAGCCCGCCGCCGCCGCAGCAGACCACGGCCGCGTCCGGCACGATGCCCAGGGCGAGCGCGTCCTCCGCCATCTCCAGCCCGACCGTGCCCTGGCCCGCCATGATCCGGGGGTCGTCGTAGGGCCGCACCAGGTGCGCCCCGGTCCGGGCCGAGATCTCCCGCCCGATCGCCTCGCGATCCTCGCGATGGCGGTCGTAGGCCACCACCTCGGCGCCGAGCCGCTCGGTGTTGCGCCGCTTGATGGCCGGCGCGTCGGCCGGCATGATGATCGTGGCCGGGCGCCCCAGCAGCTTCGCCGCCAGCGCCACCCCCTGCGCATGGTTGCCGGACGAGTACGCCACCACCGGCCCGGGCGGCAGCTGCGCGATCGTGTTGTACGCACCCCGGAACTTGAACGACCCCGTCCGCTGCAGGGGCTCGGCCTTGACCAGGAGCCGGCCGCCGACCCGCTCGCCCAGGGCCTCGCTCTCGAGGAGCGGCGTCCGCCGGGCCACCCCGGCCAGCCGTGCCGCCGCCCGCTCGATGTCGCCGATCGTCACCAGCGCGTCGTCGCTCATGCGTCCCCCACGAGGTCGGGCAGCTCGGCCAGGGTCCGGATCCGGTGCGAAGGCCCGTCCGGCAGCCGCTCCGCCGCCGCCCCCTGGCGGTCGACATGCACCACCGTGCAGCCGAAGCTCGCCGCCCCGTGCACGTCCCAGCCGTTCGCCGACAGGAACAGGATTTCGCCCGCCGCCGCCCGGAACTGCCGGGTCGCCAGCGCGTAGACCTCGGGTGCGGGCTTGAACAGGCCGACCGCCTCGACCGACAGCACCGCGTCCAGATGCCCGGCGATCCCGGCATGCTCGAGCCCCGCCGCCAGCATGCCGGGCGTGCCGTTCGACAGCACCGCCATGGGCAGCCCCTTGGCCCGAAGGGCCGCCAGCGCCGCCGGCACCTCCGGATAGGGATCGAGCCGCTCGTAGGCCTCGAGCAGCCCCGCCCGGAGCCCGGCCTCGCCGCCGAGCCCGAGCGCGTCCAGCGCATGATCGAGGGCGTCGGCCGTCACCTGCGCGAAATCCGCGTGCCGGCGCATGGCGTTCCTGAGCCACGAATAGGCCAGCTGCTTGTCCCGCCAGAGCGCCGAGAGCGCCGCCGCCCGGTCGGCCGGCAGCAGCCCCGCCACCAGCACCACCGCCGACTGGACGTCGAGCAGCGTGCCGTAGGCGTCGAACACCACGGCGGCGATCGGGCGGGGCGCCGGCAGGCCCGGCAGGGTCAGAGCGGCCATGCCCGTCCTCTCGCACCGCGCCCGCCCCCGGTCAAGCCGCGGCCCCGCGGCGCCGCCCTCCCGCTCCGGCCGCGGCGGTGCCATTTGCGTCGCGGCACACCCGCAGGGAGACCACCATGGCCGCCACCCAGCTCCCCCGCAGGCGATCCCCCGGCAGGCGACACCGAAGACGTGCCCGGCGCGGCTCGCCACGGCCACCGGCCGCCGCACCGTCCTCGTGGCGGCCACCCTCGCCGCCCTGGGCCTCCTGGCGCTGGGCGACACCGCCATCGCCAAGGGTGCGCCCGGGCGGCGCCAGGCAAGGTCGGGGCGGCACTCTTTCGCACGCCCCGGCGGCAACGCGACGCCGTGGGCGCCAGGGCGCCGCGCATCCGGTCCCGATGCCGCCCCCGGGCGCGGGCTCACGCCGAGCGAGCAAAAAAAGGGCCGCGGCGGCTGCCGCGGCCCAGTGATTAGGGAGGAAACGCCTCAAGTCGGGTGTCACAGGAGAAACCCATGAACACGCTCAAGGATTTAACGCGCTGGTAGAAAACGAGCAACGAAAAAATGCCGAATCGACAGGGCTATCGTTTTGAATTCGGGGCGATTTAGCGACGAAAACCGCTAAAATGCGAGCCATCGACCGGCCGGCGGACGGCCCGCCCGACCCAAGTGCTTGAAATCGAATGCAACTCCGGGGCGAGGCGATCCCGCCACGAGCTCGGACGTGCAAGGCCCGACCGGTCGGCGGCCGGCGGCACGATCGGCCATCGGCGCCGGCGCCCCCGGTCGGACGGTTTTCTACCTTAAGAATATGCTTCCCCTCTCAGTGGACGTTTGTTAAGCGAATAGCGATGATTGCGTCGTATCGACTTAAAGTTGTAATTTTGGAAATGGACAAGCGCAATGGTTGAACGCAGCTCGTCGTCCAGAAAAGTGAACAAAAATGAAGTAGATCAACCAGAAGTTTACGTCGCCGGCTACCCGCAGGGCGACGAGGTCTCGCCCGTCCGCTGGGCCTGGTACTTCGCGAGGCGCCGCTTCTGGCTCATCGCCACCACCGTCGTCATCGGCACCACCGTCGCCGCCATGTACGGCATGTCCCGCCCGACCGAGTTCACCGCCACCGCCGAGATCCTCATCGAGCCCACCGACACGAGCACCTTCGGCCTCGACCCCGAGACCGGCCGGCTGAGCCCGGACGCCGTCAGCCTCGAGACCCAGATCAACATCGCCCGCTCGCCCGAGGTCGCCCGCGCCGTCGTCGACCGCCTCGGCCTCGAGCGCCGCATGACCCTCGAGATCGCCGCCCGCGAAGCCGACGGCGCCACCCTCAACCCCACCTTCCAGCCCTTCGCCCGCCTCCTGGGCATGCTGCCCAGCGACCTCCTCATCGCCACGGGGCTCGCCTCCGAGGTCGTCCAGCTCGAGGTCACCGACACCACCGAGCAGGCCCGCCGCGCCGCCATGGGCCATCTCGCGAGCGGCCTCGCCGTCCGCCAGAAGGGCCGCTCGCTCGTCCTCGCCGTCTCCTTCACCACCAGAAGCCCGCAGGAGGCCGCCCGCACCGCCGACGCCTTCGCCGACGCCTTCATCGACAACCAGCTCGCCCGCAAGGTCGGCGGCACCACCCGCGCCTCCTCCTTCCTCGAGACCCGCCTCGCCGAGCTCGAGACCGAGCTCCGCGCCAAGGAGGAGGAGATCAAGGACTACCGCGCCGCCAACCGCCTGATCGAAAGCGACAGCGGCTCGCTCTCCGCCCAGGAGCTCTCCCAGCTCTCCACCGAGCTCATCCAGGTCCGCGCCCAGCGCGAGGACCTCGAGGGCCGCATCCGCTACATCCGCGGCCTGCGCGGCAACGGCGACGCCCTCGAGACCGTCGGCGAGATCCTCAAGTCGCCGCTCGTCGCCGTCCTGCTGCAGGAGCACATCCGCCTCAAGCGCCGCGAGCAGGAGCTCCTCACCTCCCTCGGCGACCGCCACCCCCAGGTCATCTCGCTGCGCGCCGACCTCCAGTCCATCACCGACCAGATCGGCGGCGAGGCCGACCGCCACATCGCCAGCCTCCAGAACGACCTCTCCCTCGTCGACGCCCGCATCCGCGCCATCCAGGAGCAGATGGACCGCGCCACCCGCGACAACATCGAGGTCAGCCAGGCCACCATCGGCCTGCGCGAGCTCGAGCGCGAGGCCGACAACCTCCGCAACCTCTACAACACCTTCCTCCTCCGCTTCACCGAGGCCCGCGAGCAGCGCCAGGTGATCGAGCCCGATGCCCGCATCATCGCCCGCGCGGAAACCCCCTCGGCGCCCAGCTCGCGCGGCCTCGAGTTCTTCCTGGCCCTGGGATTCGTCGTCTCCGCCGCCGCCGGCATCGGCCTCGCCTGGCTGCGCGAGACCCTCGACCGCGGCCTGCGCACCTCGAGCCAGGTCGAGCAGCAGCTCGGCCTCGCCTGCCTCGGCCAGGTCCCGCACCTCAAGTCGGTCATCGGCCGGCGCACCCGCCCGCACACCTACCTCCTGGAGAAGCCGCGCTCCGCCTACGCCGAGTCCATCCGCACCGTCGGCACCTTCCTGCAGATGACCAACATCGACGACCCGCCGCGCGCCATCCAGGTCACCTCGGCCCTGCCCGGCGAGGGCAAGACCACCTTCGCCATCAGCCTCGCCACCAGCCTCGCCGACCTCGGCCACGACACCCTCCTCGTCGACCTCGACTTCCACCACCCCTCGGTCGCCAAGGAGCTCGGCCTCGAGGTCGACCACTGCCTCGTCGACTACCTCACCGGCACGGCCGAGCTCGACGCCGTCACCCAGGTCGCCGACTTCGGCCTCGCCGTCCTCCCCGTCCGCCGCTCCACCGCGAAGCCCGCCGCCCTGATCGGCTCGCAGCGCATGCGCCAGCTCCTGGCCCAGCTGAAGGAGCGCTACGCCTACGTCGTCGTCGACAGCCCGCCGCTCCTCCTCGTCAACGACCCGAAGAAGACCAGCGCGCTGGTCGACGCCACCCTCCTCCTCGTCCGCTGGCAGGAGACCGGCGCCGACAAGGCCCTGAACGCGCTGCGCGAGCTCGACACCGTCAATGCCGTCGTCGCCGGCGCCGTCCTCACCCAGGTCGACATGAAGCGCCAGGAGCAATACGGCTATGCCGGCGTCGGCTCCTACTACAGCAACTACCGCAAGTATTACGTGGACTGACCCGCCCCCGATTCAACCGAAAGGCTAACAAAACCGCCGCACCTGTCGAGCACGAGGAGAACCCATGCCGCGCTGCCGATATTTTAGCCTTGAAGCTTCCCAAAAATTCATTAAGCAACAATTAATGATTTTCACGCGGCGGGGTAGGGCCCGCCGCCGATTGCTGCAACCGATTGGCCACCCGGTCCGCTGATGCTGCCCGCCCGCCTCTTCGCCCGCCACCCGCTCGGCCGCCAGGGCACCGTCGTCCTCTACGACGTGGCCGCCGTCACGCTCAGCCTGCCCCTCGCCGTCATGCTGCGCGACAGCAGCCTCCTCGACGCCGACCGCCTCCGCTACCTCCTCGCCTGCCTCCCCCTCCTCGCCGCCGCCAGCCTCCTCGCCATCCTCCTGCTCGGCAGCTACCGCGCCGTCTGGCGCTACATGGGCATCGGCGAGATCGTCGGCCTCGCCCGCTTCGTCCTCGTGGCCGTCCTCCTCTTCTACCTCGGCCAGTTCCTCGTCGACCGCCTCGCCCACCTGCCGCGCTCCGCCCCGCCCATCCACTTCCTCGTCGCCATGTTCCTCCTCTTGGGCGCCCGCATCGCCTACGGCGAATGGTGCCGCTGGACCGACGCCCCCGCCGGCCGCCCGCACCGCCGCCCGCTGCTGCTGATCGGCGCCGGCGACGGCGCCGCCCTCGTCATCCAGCTCCTCGGCCAGCGCCGCCACGGCGGCTACGAGCCCGTCGGCATCCTCTGCGACGACGTCACCCGCCACCGCTCCATCGCCGGCGTCCCCGTCCTGGGCTCCCTCGCCGACCTCGACCGCGTCCTCGCCACCCTCCGCGTCCAGGGCATGACCCCCGCCCGCATCGTCGTCACCCGCCCGCACCACGAGCTCGGCCGCGACGCCGTCTACCGCGTCATGGCCCGCGCCGACGCCGACCGCATCCCCGTCGACCAGCTCCCCGACCTCATGCGGCTCAGGGAGGACCCGGGCTCAAGCAGCGCCCCGGGCTCAAGTAGCGCACTGCGCGATAGCCCCCATGAGCTCCGCGATAGCCCCCTGAGAGACCGCGACACCCACGCCCCGATCGCACCGCCCGAGTCGCCCGACACCCCATCTCCCACCCCCTACCAGCGCACCAAGCGCGCCTTCGACATCGTCGTCTCGGCCATTGCCCTCCTCGCCACATTGCCCCTCCTGGCCCTCGCAGCCGTCGCCGTCGCCACCTGCATCCAGCGCCCCGTCCTCTTCGTCCAGATCCGCCCGGGCCTGAACCGCCACCCCTTCCGCCTGCTCAAGCTCCGCACCATGAAGGACCCCGTCGACGCCGCCGGCCGCCGCCTCGCCGACGCCGAGCGCACCCCCGCCCTCGGCCGCCTGCTCCGCCGCACCCGCCTCGACGAGCTCCCCCAGCTCATCAACGTCCTCAAGGGCGACATGGCCGTCATCGGACCCCGCCCCCTCGTGGCAGCCGACCTCGACGCCATGCCCGACCAGGGCCGGAGCCGCAGCCGCACCCGCCCCGGCATCACCGGCTGGGCCCAGGTCAACGGCGGCCACCAGCTCCACCCCCACGAGAAGCACGCCCTCGACCGCTGGTACGCCGAGAACGCCACCCTCGCGACCGACGCCACCATCCTCTGGCGAACCGCGCTGATGATGCTCATGGGCGAGCGCCGCAACGAGCCCGCCATCACCCACGCCCTCGCCCTCGTGACCGTGGGAGCCGCCGAATGAGCACCTATCGCGAAGCGGCGGCTCCCGGCTCAAGTAGCGGGACCCGCGGTAGCCCCCAGGAAGTCAGCCGCCGAATGAGCACCACCCGCCTGAAGCCGCTTGCCGGCTCCGCCGGCATCAAGGGCTTCTCTTTTTTGTGGAACTTCGCGCCGGCGCCCGCCCCCGAGGCCGGCGCTGGCCTGGGGAGGGCAGGGGCATGACCCGGCCTCAAGCAGCGCCCCGCGCGGTAGCCCCAACCAGGGAAGAGACTCCCCCGGCTCAAGTAGCGCAAAGCGCGGTAGCCCGATCCAGGGAAGAGACTCCCCGGGCTCAAGTAGCGCAAGGCGCGGTAGCCCCCGTACCAGCGCTCGCCGAAGGCGAGCGCTGGTACGTCATACGTACCCAGCCGAAGAAGGAATCCCTTGCGCGGCTGAATCTAAACCGCCAGGGCTTCCGCACCTTCCTCCCCGGCCTGACCCGCACCATCCGCCACGCGCGCAAGACCCGGACCGCGCGCACCCCCCTCTTCCCGGGCTACCTCTTCACCCCCCTCGACCCCGACCGCCAGCGCTGGCGCCCCATCAACGGCACCATCGGCGTCCTCTCCCTCATCATGGCAGGCGACCGCCCGAAGCCCGTGCCCCCGGGCGTCGTCGAGGCCATCATCGCCCTGACGTCAGGGGACGAGACCGTCGACTGGGGCCGCAGGCTCGAGCCCGGCCGCCCGGTCCGCATCCTGACGGGCCCCTTCGCCGACCAGTTGGGCACACTTCGCTCACTCGACGACCACGGCCGTGCCAAGGTCCTCCTCGAGATCATGGGCGCCTCCCGCACCCTCACCCTGGAGAGCCGGGCGCTGTTTGCGGCATAGCTCCCCACGACGCGGGGCGTCGCGGGGGCCCCGCCGTCAGCGCACTTGTGCGCTGACAACTGCCACGGAGTGGCAGTGGAAGAGTGTCGCCGCACGGCGGCGACAGCCACCGTTAACGGTGGCGCAAGAATTTCGCCGCCGCCGCGTCTCGGCGCGGCGGCGGCAGCCAAGCCCGGTGGCTTGGCACGAAGATTGCCTCGCTGTTGTCACGCGAGGCGTGAAGAGTAGCGGCGCCAAAGCGGCGCTGCCTCTTCGATGGGACGCCGGCCGGTCTCATGTAGGCCGACGGCCGATAGACCCCCAGGCAAAGCCTGCTTTGCTGGGAATATCAGTCCGGTGAACCCGTTTCACCCGGACTGCGGTAGCGTGGGAAAATTTTGAGCCCAAGCCGGTCATCGCTGAGTGAGTTGGACGTCCGGAAGGTCATAGCCATCAACCGGTTCTATGCTCCGGACCACTCCGCGACAGCGCAGCTTCTCACCGACCTTTGCGAGCATCTTGCCACCCCGGGCGGAGCAAGGGTTGGCGGGGCCAAGGAGAAACCAGGCGTCAAGGTGACGGTCATAACCTCCCGCCTCGCCTACGACGACCCCAAGGCCACGCTCCCCGCCCGCGAGACCATCAACGGCGTCACGGTCCGCCGCGTCTGGACCACCCGCTTCGGCCGCGCCGGCCTCTGGGGCCGGGCGCTCGACTACGCCACCTTCTACCTCTCGGCCACGGTTGCCCTCCTGGTCGAGGCCCGCCCCGGCGACACCATCCTGGCCAAGACCGACCCGCCGCTGATCTCCGTCCCCGCATCCCTCGTTGCCCGCCTCAAGGGTGCGAGGCTCGTCAACTGGTGCCAGGACCTCTTCCCCGAGACCGCCGCCTGCCTCGGCCTCCGCTGGGCCGCCGGCCCGCTGGGCAAGCTGCTCAGGAAGCTCCGCAACCGGTCCCTGCGGACCGCCACGACGAACGTCGTGCTCTGCAACGAGATGCGCCGGCACCTTCTGGCCGAATCCGTTCCAGCTGAACGGATTCGCGTCATCCATAACTGGTCCGACCCCGCCATCCGCCCGCGCCCCCGCCACCGCCAGCCGGCCGAGCCGTTCACCATCTGCTACAGCGGCAATCTCGGCCGCGCCCACGCCGTCGACGCCGTCATCGAGCTGATCGAGCGGACGCGGGACATCCCGAATCTGCGGTGGAGATTTGTTGGCGGCGGCGTGGGGACCGTGAAGCTCCAGAGCCACGTTCGCGAGCATGAGATCGTGACCGTGACCTTCGAGGGCTACGCCCCGAGAAGCCAGCTGTCCGAATCCCTGGCCCGCGCCGACGCCCACCTCGTGGCGCTGGACCCGGCCTGCGAAGGCCTGATCCATCCGAGCAAGATCTACGGCATCCTGGCATCCGGCCGCCCCGCCATCTTCCTCGGCTCGGCAACCGGCAGCGTCGCCCGCATGCTCGCCCCCCCGGGAGGGCCTATCCAGAAAGCCCACGACTGCGGCATCACCCTCGACGCCACCCGCCCCGACACCTGGCGTCCCGCCATCGAGGCCCTGATCCCCCATCCCGGCAACCCGGGGGCCGCCGCCCGCCTCGCCACCATGGCCCAGAACGCCCACGCCGCCCACCAGCGCCACTACACAAGAGAGCATGCCCTGACAGCCTGGCGCGACGCGCTGGCCCCTGCCGAAGCTACGAACCCGGCCCCAGCCGAGGACAGCGTCCTGGCCGAGAAGAAGCGAGCGGCGGCGTGAGCCTCGAAGAAGCTCCACCTCTGAAGCAGGCTGATACAGAGTGTTGTCAGGGTGGTGAGAGACGAGGAAGCCAAGGCCACCGGCACGGAGCCGAGCCAATCTCGGTGAGTACCGGTGGTCCGCCGGATGACGAAGTATATGGCCGCCATGGCGACGCTCTGCCGGAGGGCTCTCAGCGTGACCAAAGACGAGGAAGGCAAGGCCATGAGCGCGCAGCGGACATAGCGTCCGTGAGCACTCATGGATCGCAGCCTGACGAAGTATGTGGTCGCGATCAGAGCCCGGCGCCGCGAGGCGCCGCATGACCCTGATCCTCGGCCTCAACGCCTACCACGCCGACTCCGCCGCCTGCATCGTCAGGGACGGCGAGCTCGTCGCCGCCGCCGAGGAGGAGCGCTTCCGGCGCATCAAGCACTGGGCGGGCTTCCCACGCGATTCCATCCGCTACTGCCTGAAGGAAGCCGGCGCCACGCTCGCCGACCTCGACCACATCGCGATCAACCGCGACCCCAGGGCGCATCTGATGAAGAAGGCGCTCTTCGCCTTCAGGCGCCGCCCGTCCCTGTCGCTGGTGACCGACCGCCTGAAGAACGCCGGCCGCGTCGGCGGCCTCGATGCCGCCTTCGCCCAGGCCTTCCCGGACGATAGGCACACCGCCACCATTCACGCCATCGAGCACCACACCGCCCACCTCGCCAGCAGCTTCTTCGTCTCCCCCTTCGCGGACGCCGCCACCGTCTCCGTCGACGGCTTCGGCGACTTCGCCAGCGCCATGTGGGGCACCGGTGCCGGCAACCGCCTCGACATCACCGGCCGCGTCTGGTTCCCCCACTCGCTCGGTCTCTTCTACCAGGCCATCACCCAGTATCTGGGTTTTTGGACCTACGGCGACGAGTACAAGGTCATGGGCCTCGCCCCCTATGGCCGCACCACCCGCATGGCCGAGCTGGAGAAGCTCGTCCGCCTCGAGCCAGACGGCGGCTACACCCTCGGCCTCGACTACTTCCGCCACCACGCCGAGGGCGTGGAGATGGTCTGGGAGAACGGCACCCCCGAGGTCGGCCGCATCTTCACCGATGCCCTGGTCGACCTCCTCGGCCCGGCCAGGGAGCCGGACGCCCCCATCGACGACCGCCACAAGGACATCGCGGCCTCCCTCCAGGCCATGTACGAGCGGGCCTTCTTCCACCTGCTGAACACCGTCCAGCGCGAGACCGGCCAGACCAGGCTCTGCCTCGCCGGCGGCTGCGCCATGAACTCCGTCGCCAACGGCAAGATCTACGACCGGACCGGCTTCAGGCACCTCTACATCCAGTCCGCCGCCGGCGACGCCGGCGGCGCCATCGGCGCCGCCTACACCGTCTGGCATCAGACGCTGGACAAGCCCCGCGGGTTCCAGATGAACAGCGCCTTCCTCGGCCCCGGCTGGACCGACGCGGCGCTGGCCGCGATCGTCGAGAGCCGCCGCTCCGCGTTCGAGGCAGAAGGCTGCACCATCCGCCGCATCGAGGGCGACGCCGAGCTCTGCCGCCTCACGGCCGGGCACATCGCAGCAGGGCAAGTCGTCGGCTGGTTCCAGGGCCGGATGGAATGGGGCCCCCGGGCCCTCGGCAACCGCTCGATCCTGGGCGATCCCCGCCGGGCCGACATGAAGGACATCCTCAACCTCAAGATCAAGCGACGCGAGAGCTTCCGCCCCTTCGCCCCGGCCATCCTGCGCGAAGCCGTCCCCGCCTGGTTCGAGACCGACGACGACGTCCCCTTCATGCTCCAGGTCTACCAGATCCGCCCGGAGCAGCGCTCCCGCATCCCCGCCGTCACCCACGTCAACGGCTCCGGCCGCCTGCAGACGGTGACGAAGGAGGTGAACGGCCGGTATCACGGCGTGATCGCCGCCTTCGGCGCGCTGACCGGCGTGCCGGTCGTGCTGAACACGAGCTTCAACGAGAACGAGCCCGTGGTGTGTCGGCCGGAGGAGGCGATCGACTGCTTTCTTCGGACGAAGATGGATGTGCTGGTGTTGGGGGATGTGGTGGTGGGGCGGGATCAATCTATTGGCCGTTGATCTGACTGAGTTTCGGACCAAAGCGGCCATCGCGAGCGGTGGCCGAGCTTCCGACCCGATCTATAGCGCAATAGAGCACGTGCTCATGGAACGTCGCGCTGGTGGCACACTGCTCGACCTCGGCGCCGGCATGGGCAACCTGACACGCCGCCTCCATGCCACGGGTTTGTTCTCGCTGGTAACTGCGGCGGATATAGCGCCCCGCCCTGGCGGACTGCCTGAGGCCATCGACTGGCTCACTGCCGACCTCAACGAACCACTGCCGAGCCCACCCGGCACGTTCGACACGATCGTCTGCGCCGAGGTGATCGAGCACCTGGAGAATCCGCGCGCCCTCATGCGCGAGATTTCGCGACTGCTCGCCCCGGGTGGCCTCGCCGTCCTCAGCACACCCAACTGCGAGAATATCCGCTCCCTTGTCGCCCTGGCGGTCCGCGGCCACCATTGGGCTTTCGGGGCTACCAGCTATCCCGCGCATTTGACCGCACTCACCCGTCTTGACCTGCGGCGCTGCTGCGAGGAAGCGGGACTCACGGAGTGGCGCTGCGCCTACACAAACAGCGGTGGGTTACCGGGACGACCCGTGATTAGTTGGCAGAGATTATCGCTGGGAATGCTAAGTGGGCTCCGTTTTTCGGACAATGTAGTTGTCAGTGCCGCAAAGCCATCCAATTGATCAAACCGGTGCACACGGACCTTCCCGCCGTTTTCAGCACCCGCGCTGCCGACCGG